>PUMJ01000155.1 GCA_003551305.1 Candidatus Brocadiaceae bacterium | reverse complement strand
GTGAAGGTGATCACCAATCACTTTCCGGCCAATCCATGCTTGTGAGGGGTAGGGGCGTCGGCGGGTGTGTTCGTTTCGTCGTTCATTGGTCTAGTACCTCTGTTCGTTACCTGTTCAAGCCGTACCGTGAGCATCAGCGGCGAGCAGCGAAGGCGCCCATTCGTATTGTTTGACTACCTCGCGTTGCTGGCTGTTCATCTCAAGGGCCAAATGCAGCAGGCGCGTTTGCTCCATCGCCGCGTTAAAAAGCGTCAACGCATCATCCCGCGTTAAATCCTGGCCTTCCGTCAGCTTTGCGGCAATCGGCCTACATGACTCGACTACCTCCAGTCCGGCGGTGTTTATTTCTGCGAGGGTCTGCATTACTGGATCTTTCATTTTTAAGTCCTCATAAGTTGTCTGTTCAATTCTTAATCAGTGGTCGGCGGGGAGAATGTATCTCCAGCCAGCGGGGGAGGCTCTTACGGCCTCCCGCTTAGGGGTGTGTGGCAAAAGCCTCACTCCCCCGTAGGGGTGAAAAATTGCCACGTGCCACGCCCGTATGGCGCGGGCTGTGGCGGTTTTTTCCGTGGTCTGTGGCAGTGCCACGTGCCACGCTTTTTTTAAGGCTGAATCCCTCAGTGGCGGGGCCTGAAAACGTGGCACCTTCAAAATTGCCACGCTTTGCCACACTGCCACGTGCCACGCTTTTCACCCTGTCAGCCCATAGGGCAGGTCGGGGATTTCCAGAAGCGTGGTTCGCCCATCGGAGCATTCCCGTTCCACCAGCTCGCCCTCATCAATGGCGCGATTCAGTGCGGTTCGGATCGCCTTGTCACCAGCGCCCATGACGCCCTCAGCGCCGCCGTATTCAATGCGAAGGTGGCGGGCACTCATTGGGCCGTGTTTGCGGATGAGCTGCTCAGCGCCTGCGACAATGCCGCGATAGCGTTGTTCCGCCTTGCGCGCTTTGGCGTCCTCTTTGGTTGGTGTCAGCTCTGATGGCACCAGCACGCCCCCGGCCTGGCGCTCCAGCCAGCAGCCTTCCCACGGGGCGGAATAGTTGGCCTTCGGTGTGGTGAATCGGACATAACGCCCCGCGTCATCCTCATCCACGCCGTATTTCTTCGCCTCATCCTTTCTCAGCGCCGCCAGCACACCTACCCAACGGGCACCATCAACCAGCCCTGACGCGCCCCTGACGGCTTCCTGTCCGGCGTCTGAGTCCTTCATGCTGGCCTTTGCGACGTGGTGGGGTAGCAGCACCGTTGCCCCGGTATCCCGCCGGATCGTCTCGGCGCACTCAATCAGCCGCGTTCCGTCGCTGTTGTCGTTCGGCTCGCCCCCATCGAACCGGGAGAGCGGGTCCAGCACGATCAGCACCGGGCCGGGCAGTTGCTCGGCTGTGCGGATCACACGTTTCGCCATTGCGGTGCGGATCAGGTCGCGGTCCAGGGTGGCGGTTAGGCGGTTGTCTTGCCCTACGCGGTCCAGTATGTGCAGCCGCTCGCGTAGCAGTTCCATGGCCGCCTGCCATTCCGTAGACTCCCCGAACGGGTCCACGCCCTCGCGGTAGTAGTTCACGACATGGTGCAACCGGCGGTGAACCTCGGCGCGGTCATCCTCTGCGGAGACGATCAGGACCGATCCCGTGCGCTCCACCGCCATGCCGAACCACGGCAGCCCGGTCGCGGTGGAGAACGCCAGTTGCAGCACCGCCATGGATTTACCGGTCCCGCCAGCCGCAGCGAGAAGCCCCACCACGCCCAACGGTAACCGCTGCGAGATAATCCACTCCCGCTCCGGCGGGTCAGTGTCCAGCAGATCGCCCACACTGGCCGCTGACAGGTCGAAGCCCTGCGGGTCGGAGTCACCACCACCGGCTTGCGGGTCGAACGCGTCGGCGGCAGGGGCGTACCGCTCCATGCCGTGCGCGATCTTGTAGACTTCGGCGGCATCCAACGGCGGGGCGCATCGGTCACGGTTCATCACCTGCAACGCGGCGTCGATTGCTTCGCCCGTGTACCCGTGGCGGCGCATCCACCCGGCCTCACTGGCAAGCGTGGCGTTTCGCTGCCCCTCAATAAGCGTGCCGGGGGTTGCCTCGGCCTTTGTGCTTTCTGTCCGGCTCTGTGCGCCTACCATAAGGGCCGCGAGGGGTTCGGGCGCGGGGGCAACATCCGTTAGCTCTCCGTGCGCCTCACGCCCCAATGCGGGCCACCACACGATCCAGCCACCTTCGCCGCGCACGTCGATACCGGCAGCAATCTTCCCGCTGGAATTGCGGACGCCCGGAGCGTGGCGGAACAGGTAGTGCTTGCCTCGCGCGGTGTGATGGATGCGCCCGGCGTCCATCTGATCGGTGTGCTCGGCTGCCCAGCCGTGCCCGTCCGGGTCTACGTCGAGCACCATGAGGCCGGAAGCCTCGCCAGTCGGCACACCAATGGCCGCCGAGGGGTTCCTCCGCCACCACCGCTGAACGGTCTCAACGTCGGTTGTAGCGTCATGGTGACCACGAGGGGTGAGGGGGCGCTTTCCCCGCTTGCCGTCTCTGTCGGGGGCGGAAAGGTTTACGGGGAAGACGGGGATGCCAGCGTCGGCGAGCTCGACAGCGGCGCCGACCGTGGTATCATTGTCGCTGAGCGCATCCCCATGCCTCATGCCCTCCGCGCCCCGCGCCGTCGCCTCGGCCGGGGCGCTGCTGTTTGCGGCACTCATTCCACTGCCGACTCGGCGGTAGACTCGCGCACCCG
>PUMJ01000162.1 GCA_003551305.1 Candidatus Brocadiaceae bacterium | reverse complement strand
GTACTCGGGGTCAAGACCGCGATTGAGAAACGAGCGGCTGACGTGCGGGGGGGCCTGTATTGAAGTGCGGCGTCTCACCCGAGTTTTGTCTCCTGCGGCAGCACGGGCTGCGCGAGCCAGGACGGGGCGAAAAAGGTAATGCCAGGCCACCTTCGATAGCGGAATTGCGGCCGAGCCGTTCAGGATCTCGATACTGCGCCGTAAGCTTCCCAATCGCCCGGCCGCCAGCAGGCCCCTCACCCCCTGCGGCAGGAGGGCGCCGTACGGAACCTGCCACGCCTCCCCTCCGCGGAACCAGTTGCCCACCAGGCCGACGCTGTCCTCGAAGCTCACCTCCTGCATTCCGTCCCCCACGGTGACGTGCCCCTCAATGCGCCGCGTGGTGCGGAACTGCGCCATCGAAGGCAGCGTGATGGGGAAGGCGCCGTCGCGGCCGACCTCCTCCTGGCGGCGGCGGTAGTGCTGCCGCAACAGGCGCCGCCCCTGGAGCACGAACTCGGTGACCTGCTTGCCGTCGGCGCCCCGGAACTTCTTCGTGCCCTCCGGATGGCCCTTGCCGAAAGCGTCGCCGCCGACCCTGACCGTCCGGTTGAGCGGACCGCCGCTGCCGACCTTGACCGCCTCGGCCGCCGCTTCCAGAGACACTTCCATGGCCCAGAGGGAGAGCCAGTTGTCGCTCTCGACGCACGGCGCTCCCGCGCGGAAGGCCACGTCCGCATCTCCGGTCGCGTCCACGGTGCAGTGGGCCTCCAGTCGCCCGCGCCCGCTCTTGTTCTCGACCTCGACGGCGGCCAGGCGGTCGCCCTCCAGCACGGCATCGCAGAACAGGGTGTCCAGCCAGATGTCCACCCCCGCCTGCTCCAGGAGTTCATCCAGCGCCAGCACAAACGCCCCGGCACAGAAAGGCGCCCTGTAGCGCGGGCGCCGGCCGGCCGGCTCCGGCTCATCCCACCCCTCGGGCACGCCGCCGGGCCCGTACTTCAGACTCGCGTGCAGCAGTTCCTCCGCCAGCCCGAAGGTCACCTGCCGGCCCGCGCCATCGCACAGCGGCGTATAGTGGACCACAAGTCCGCTGGTGGCCAGTCCACCGGGCGTGACTGTCTTCTCGACGAGCGCCGTGCTCCGCCCCGCCCGCGCAGCGGCGAGGGCCGCCGCAACACCCGCCACACCCCCGCCCACAACAACCACCTCGTAACGCTTGCTGAAGCTGTCCGCTCGCATCGGTCTCTCCCGTTCGTGAACCAGGGCGCGCCCGGCCGTGGGCGCCGACCATAGCAATACCGCATGGTGGGCCGCCGCACAACCGACGACGTTGCAGGAGTTTCCCCATGAATTCTCAGGTTGGGGCGCGGGCGAAGGGAAAGCGCATCTGCCGGGCCGGGTGCCGGCACCCGTCCCGCTTCCCGAAAGGCACACAGTAGCGACACTCTCTACACGATCGTCCGAACCGCGTGCCATCGCTCACGCCATGCTGGAGGAGTTCAGGGCGCTCCCCAAAGCGCTCCATAGTGCCCATCATGAAGAACTTCCTCTGGCACTCGGTTCCCGACCGACAGAATCCGTTTCACACGAGGGGCGCAACTGGGCGACAACCATCGATGCGCAGCCAGCACGGTGGCCTTGCCTTCCGAGGGCCAACCGTCCGGATGGCCCAACTCTCGGGCAGCATCAAGCATCGCCATGTGCACATCGGTTGCCGACCCTACTGCGAAGCCGGAAAGGGTACGGACCCGGTCCGCGAACGCCACGCCTATTTCGATGCCCGTCGCGTCCAGATCGCCCACATAGTCCACAGCCAGTGGACCACTGATCTCCCGGAGATACTCTGCGGATCGGAGCACCCGATTGCCGCCTCCGTACGCGACAAACCCGTACGGGGGATGGCCGATGCGTTTGAGGACTCGCCGCGCGACTATGTAGCTGCCGGCATTCTCAAAGACGATCATGCGAGGCTCTGCCCCGACGCACTCGTAGGTCAGCGGCAGGCCGGGGCCGTCGCAGTTGAGCAGCTCCAGACTCAGTCGGCCGGGGGCAAAGAGCTGGGACGACAACATGCTCTCCAGCCGCTTCTCGTCACCCGTAAGCTGCAGGGATCGGTACTTGAGCGGCGCTTTCTGGGCCAGACGTCCGTCGACAAGCGCCCTCTGCAGCGCCAAGAGGAAGTCCTCCTGTTCGGCGGAAAGGGCCGCCAGGTCTCTGACCCATGCGAGCTCCGGATGCCACGGGTGTTTGCGCCAGCGGCGTCCCTCCGGTCTGAGTGAGTCCTGAGGAACGCGTACCCATTGCGGCAGTGCTACCGTGCTGGTTCTGTCCCAGGCGCGGCCATTCTCCGACGGGAACGCACAAGCGCCTCCTGCCCTGAGGCTGTCCAGGACGGCCCTCAGTTCGGCGCGCGCCTGGACTCCACTCGCCTCGCAGCCGTAGACCCTCTGGTAATCGTCCCAGATATCGCGGAGGGGCACGCGCACACGGCCGTGCGCCTTCAGGCGGCGGGCGAGACGCCCGATCCTGTCATCACCCATGGGTCTCCTCCGGCTGGTCCTGGCCGTCTTCTTCCACCGGGGACACCGTGTGGACACGCACGGCCTCGACGACGGACTCCGCTGCCGGTCCAGCATCCTCATCGAACTCCACAACCCTACGGCCGCTTCGCACGTCCCGGCGGAAGTTGCGCAGCCGGATCACGTTTGGCAGGGACGCGACCGCGTCGATGTCGTTCACGCCGGTTGCGTAGATCAACTGGATGCCGAGCGCACGGGCGACCTCGCGCTGCAGGTCGAGGTAGCGGACGCGGGAGACCGTTCCGATCGGATTATCCAGGAGGAGGGCGCTCGTGCGTTTGCCGGTAGTCCCCAGCTCCTGCCCCCGCAGTCGCGCCAGGGCGCAGTAGAGGAGGATGGCCCCCGTGAGCCGCTCGCCGCCGCTGAAGTTGGCCATCTGCTGGATGGGCACGCGTCGGCCGCCGTTCTCATGGTCCGGATGGAGGACGCCCACCCGCAACGGCCCCGCCACTCGCCGGGTCGCCCGTTGCACAAGCTGCATGCCGCTTTCCAGTGCGCCGCTCTGTATGACTTGGTCGACCAGTTCCGCCACCCGCGCGTGCCGTTCCGCCGGCTTCTCCGGCTCGCTGGTAGTGATCTGCAGAAAACGGCGACCTCCGCCGGGGACGGTATCCGGCAGGCGCGAGAGCGTGGCGACGCGGCGCAGGAGCCGAAGGGCCTGGTCGACGGAGGACATGACGGCATCCACGACAATTTCGCGCTGTTTGTTAGCCTCTTCGAGGTCGGCGTCAATCTGTTCGACCCGCGTCCGCAGGTGCTCGCGGTAGTATTCGAAGCCTGCCTCGACCTCCGCAGCGGTGAACCGCGCAAACCGGTCCGAGATGCCGCCAGGAAGCGCAGCGAAACGCTCCTGGCGGCACCAGTCGTGTATCGCCCTGGTCGTCCGCTCCGCTTCCTCACCTATTGCGTTCCATCGGCGCCCTCCCTCTCCAAGGCCGGTTGCCAGACGATCCAGTGCCTCGGCACATTCCTCGACACTGAGCGGCTCGGCCTCGGGGGCCTGCGCGTCGCCGACCTCAGCCAACAGTGCGGCGTGACTTGCGCAGGTGTCGCGGACGCGTTCCCTCATGCCTTCGATCCGCACTAAACCGGTGCTCACCGTGTGGCCCTTCTCCTTCCATCGCCGCGCTTCGGCCTCCGCGGCCCCCGCTTCCTTGTCTGCCTCCAGCGCCAGGCGGGCCGAACGCTCCGCCTCCGCCTCAGCATCATCCGCCGATAGTCCCGACGGGACCTCGTCTTCGGTTATGCTCTCGCTCCGGGGCGGCGGGACAAGGTCCTCCAGCCTCGTCTCGAACTGCTTGATACGTGCGCCAACCTCCCCCAATGCCTGCTTGGCCCGCCAGTGGCTCTCCTTGGCCTCATCACGCGCCTCGTCGGCCGCCCTGTTCTGAGCCAGGGACCGTACCGCCTCTGCCGCCTCCTCTTCGCTTACGTCCGGCTTGCGAACGACCTCAAACCGTCGGCGGGCCTCCGCCGCATTACGGTCGCACCGTGCAGCGAGCGCTTCAAGGTTATCCGCCCCGATCTTCGACTCGTATTCGCCGAGCAGCAGCTCGTAGTCCTTGCGAGCCGCGTCCAGCGACAGCCCGGCGGGCATGGGCCTGCCCGCCTGCGCGTGACAAACGCCGTCTCGCTCGTGGCGCAGCACGGAGGAGTTCGCTCCGAGCTGATAGGCACGGTCATCGCAAGCCACGGCGTCCGCCTCCGCTAGGTCGGCTTTGTGCTCGCATTCCTCGCTCTGCCCGTCGCGAGCCTGGGCCGTGCGGTGCAGATCGTCCTGGTCACGTTTCCACTGCTCGACGTGCCGGCCGAACTGCTCGTCAAAGTCGGCGGCGCGACGCAGGGCCGTCGTGAGAGCGATATGCCTGTCGTGCTGCTCGCGGCGGCGTGCGGCCAGTTTCTGGGACTCGGCACGAACGGAGTCCAATTGCTCGGTAAGGGCCGCAAAGCGCTCCTTCTCCGCAGCCACATCCTCTGAAAGCTGTTCGTGTCGGCCCCGCGCCTCATCGGTCCACCCTGCCGGATAGTCGTGTTCATATGCGGTGAGCTGCCCGAGCAGGCGCTCCAGGGAATCGCGCCACCCCTTGAGTTCGCTCTCCGCACTGCGGGACTTCTCGATGCGCCCCGTCATACCCGCGTCGGCGCGTCCCGCGGCCGCCGAGTCGAAGAGACCGTCGTCAGAAGGACCCCAGACGACGTATCCGCTGCCGGTCGCATCCTCTAGCAGATGGGCGGGCGTGCCGATTGCCACTGTCCAAGCCAGTCGCTCGGCCGGCACTGTCTCGCGCAGGGACTCCAGTACTGCCTCATCCGGAACGATCACACCGTTCACAAGGTGCGGTTGCCGCGCGATGGTCTGGCGCTGCTGCTCGCGCGCCACATTCGATTCCAGGTACTGCCAACCGCTCCAGCAGGTGACCCCGCGCTTCTGCAGCTCCCCCAGCACCGTCAACACGTCCTGCGCCGGGGGTAGGCGGCCATGGTCGCGCAGGTACCCCGTCGCCCATTCGTCGTCCGCGCGGGTCAACCGCAGCTCGAGTATGGACTCCGACGCCCTCTCCCGCTCGCGCTGCGCGAGCCATATCGCCTCGCGGCACACCTTGTCGACCTCGGGCGACTCCACCTGGAGCAGTCTGCGCAACGTCTGGTCGGAGGCCAGGGCGTCCCGCGCGGTGCGCATCGCAGCAAGCTCCCCCCGGACACCTTCGAGGGCGACCTCGCACCCTAACACTGCCTGGCTTGCCTGCGCCTGCTCCTTTGCGAGGCTGTCCCGGCGGCCCTCCGCCTGTACTATGGCCTCGTCAACCTCCCCCAAGGCCGCCTCCAGGGCCGAGATCTCTTCCCCGAGCCTGGCCACCACTACACCGCTTGCGGAGGGCATGTCCGTGTCCAGAGCTATGCCGTCATCGACCAACCGCCGCCAGCGCGTCTCGGCCTCCGCAAGCCGGGAGGCGATGGCCTGCGCCTGTGCTGCGGCGGCGGCCGCCTGCCTACCCACATCCGTCGCCCGGCGGCGAAGTCCCCTTGCTTGCGCCCGCTTGGCCTCCGAATCAGCCCGGCACTCTTGAGCCTGGTCCTCAACGCGCCGCACCTCCTCCGACAACAGGGCGTGCAGCGCGCTCGCGGCTTTGCGCAGCCGCTGGATGAGCGGGGCATGTTCGGCCTGGAGCGCCCGGACCTGCTCACGGTATTCGCGGGCCTCGGTCTCGAAGCTCATGGCGCGCGAAAGCGGGACGGCGGCCGTCCACACGTCTTCCTGGTGTGCGGCCTCTTCCATCTCCGCCCGGCGCTCTCGCTGCTCTAACGCTGCCGCATCGAGTCGTGACGTCAGCGCGTAGTGATGCAACTGATACGTCCGCCGCCTGAGCCGCTCTCCAAGGGCATGCTGTTGCTCGGATATGCCCGAATAACGCCTGGCGGCCTCTTCACACTTCTGCTTGGCGCGAGTTGATCCGGCGTGGAGCGATGCCAGGTTCTCCGCCAGCGCGTGGCTCATGCCAGCAAGAGCGGCGAGCTCGGCCCGCAGCTCGGCCCGGCTGCGGCCGATGTCCTCGAACGGCGCCAATCGCTCCAGGAGGCCCTGGCATAGTTCACGGTCCGGCTGGAGTTCTGTGTGGCGGCGCAGAAGCTCCTTGCGGAACGTACTGACCTGCTCCCGGACACGCTCGGCGTCCTGGTCGTCGAACGCCGTCTCCAGGAGGAAGTCGGCAAAGCTGTCCGCATCTCGGAAGCTGAAGAGCTGGCTGACGCCCCCCTCCCGGGCGTTCATCTGGAGCTGGTATCCAAACAGACGGGTGTCAATGCCGCGCCCCTCGAGTTCCCGCAACCAGTCGCTCTGCCTTTCGGTCAGGAAGACGCCGCAGTGCGGATTCCCTGCCTGCAGGTCTCTCCACACCCGGCGCAGGGCGGCCAGGCTGAATCCCATGGGATGTCCGTCATCGGTTGCAGTGGTCAGGGGAAGCCCCTCCAGCGTCAGCTCTGGCACGTCTCCCCGCGACTCGGCGGCCAGAAACAGGCGGTTCAGTCCGACATCCGGCCCGTCCACCGGCGAAGCATCGCGGTGCTCGCTCAGCACAACGGTTAGGTAACGCACCGGCTCATCCTCGAACAGGCTGCCTCCGCCGTCGAGCTGCCACTCACAAGCCACCACTGCGCGGTCGTCATGCAACACGTAGTGACCCAGGCGCCGGCGCTCCTCGCCGCCCTTGCCGCCCAGGAAATCCGTCTGGCGCGGGCGCACCACCGAGTAGAACAAGTTCAGCAGAGAAGACTTGCCCCCGCCGTTCCGCAGCCAGAGGACGGTGTCCGTCGCCAGGCCCTCAGGGTCGCGGAAGTCCAGCAGAAGGTCGTCAAACCGGGCGCGCGGATGTCCGACCGACACGAGGCGCATTCTGGCAAGCTTCGGCATAGTGTTCACCCCTCGCTTTCCGCAACAGGCGCGGTGCCGTCCTGCAGCGACTGCATGGCCTCGGCCACACGCCGATAGAGGCGCGTGGCGGCCATTTCCTGGACGAGCACCTGGTAACGCAATGTCGGCCGGTATCTGGACGGGTTCCTCTGTCGGTCGGCCGTAAAGCAGCCGGACTCACAGAGGCAGTCGAGGTGCTGCTCAATGATGCGGAACGTCGAGTTCGCCGACGCACGACCTGTTTCCGTGCGCCGATACGAGGGCCTGGACTCGTAGACCCTCCATGCCTCCCACAGACCCTGCTCGATCGGGTCCGCCCCGGACTCAGGTTCCTCGCGTTGCTGCTGCTTGAGCGCCTCGACGAGCTCCCGCAAGGTACGGTCAACGTCCGGGACGGTCACAGGCGGCCGCGCCGCCAGCACATCGTCCTCCAGGTCGCGCTGGCGCGGGAACAACGTCGCCGCGATGGCCAGCTCCACCAGGCCATCGAGAAGACGATCGTCGCCAGACACCCTGGACCCCCGAAACGCACTCGGGCTCTGGGAGAAGGCCGACTCGTCCTCGGCACCCAGGAACAGACCTCGATCGTTGACCAAGAGCACGCGCAGCCCCAGGCCCTCGACCACTCCCTCGACTGACGCGCGGAATTCGCTCCGGTCCTCATAGGCGCGGAGCAGTTCGCGATACTCTGGCTCGTCAAACGGCATGCATTTCGGCTGCAGCGCGAACTGTATCAGACGGCCCACGTTCACAGCGTCTTCATGGGCTATCGGCACGGTGCACCTCCTCCCTGTCGGGCGTCACCCACAGATCGTCACCGAAGTGGCGACGGCAGCGTAGTCCGGACCTCTCCGCAAGCTCCACCCGATAGCCTGCATTCTCGGCCTCGTCCCCAAACGTCCTCATGACCTGCATGACCAGGGCGTCCACCACGTCGAGGGGTCGCACCCGGCCCTTCCACTCGCCGATCAGCTCGGAAAGGCGCGCCCTGGCCTCCAACGCCCCCAACGCCCGGCCCGCTTCCTCCACCGCGGCGTCAGGGAACCGATCCTCTCTGTAGCCCCCCTGTGCGAGCACGAGCTCCTCGACGGGCGCCAGACCGCCCCCCATCTGCCGTTTGGGCATGAGTTGCCAATGGACGAGTTCCCGCAGGTTCAGCAGTGCCGGGGCCTGCGGCCCGGCGAACACGCCGCCATGCCTCTCCAGCAGTTCGGCGGCGAGGCCGGCGGGTTGCTGCAAGAGGTCACGCAACACGGAGTCGCGGAGATCGACCGGCTCCCGGAGGCTACGGGCCACAAACGCCTGTCTCGCCTGCTGTCTCATGTACTCGCCCCTCGCCGGCATCAGCCGCTTGTGAAGCAGCAGGTGGCGCTGATGGCAGTCCTTCATCAGGCGAATGACCTCGGCCAGGGCGGACCGCCGCGTATCGTCCTCGTTCAGGCTGTCCACCTTATCCTGGGCCGACCGCATGATGTTATCTTCCACGTGCAACCGGCTGCCCACGTGGGCGAGGGCTTCACGCAGCAGTTCGTCGGCTTCTCCTCGCCAGTCCACGCGGTCTATGTCGCGCGTAATCTGGAGCAGCAGCAAGCGAACTTTCTCCTCGAAACGCATCGACTGCCCGTGAGCGTTCTGGGCAGACTGGACCGCCTCGTTGTATCTGCCCCGCTCGAGCTGCGACTGCACCACAGCTTCGTTGGCGACTTGGGCATCCTCGATGTCCAGCCCGAACGCGTTCAGGAACAGGTTGATTGCCTCTGATGACAGTCTGAGAACGATGCCCCCCTCGTAACCGAACTGCTCGACGAGCAGCTTGAACCGCAGCACCTGGTCCTTGGGGCATCCTTCCCCGTCGAACGCCTGGTAAGGCACCTCGAACGGCTCCTGGCGTTGCCCTTCGTTCTTCAGCTCGGCAAGGATGCGGGCAAGGACCTCCTCGTGGAGGCCGGCCTCTGGCGCCCTACCGCTCGCCTCGTCCCAGGCGCGCAGCAGGGGCTTCACGGCGATAATGACCGTCTCGTCCGTGACCTCTGACCCGAACCCGCTCTGGTCGATAATGGTGTCGAACACCTTCATGACGAGGGCAAGCGAGTCATACCGCAAGTGCCGCTCGTCACGGGTGCCGGGCTGGCGGTACAGTCGCAAGATGGGCTCCATGTGGAGCAGCACCCTCTGGCGTCGCGTGAGCTGCGCGTTCCAGGTGCTTGTTGGCGAGAACGGCTCGTCGGACAAAGGTGAAAGAAAGCCAGAGCCGCTGCTGAGGTCGAGATGCTGCTGTGCGCCGCTCAAGGGGAAATCCTCCTTGCCCAACCCATCGTGCCGTCGTGGAGCTTTGAGAGAGCCATCCCGAGCACTGCGTTCAGACGCTCGATGTTGTCCCTAAGCCAGCGGGAGAACTCGGCCTCATTGCGCCAAACGTTCGTGACTGGAGCCCTGACCAGCTCCCCGGTCAGGGTGTGGGCCCCTAACAAGTGGTTCGCGCGAGCGTCTATGGAAGCTCCGAAGCGTCCGAGATAACCTTGTAATCCACCTCATCCAGGGCGCCATCCTTGCCGAGTTGCACGGACCCGAAGTGCGCGGCACCGCACTCGATCTTGCGCCGCTCGGAAGGGCGAAGCTCCGTGCGCCAGTCCTCGCCCTTTGTCTCTGACACCAGGTATAAGACATGCTTCCCGTCCTCTTCCCAGCCGTCCATCACGATAGCCCAGTCGGGATTGTAGTCGCCCACCGGTGTCGGCACGCTAAACCAGCGGGGGAGTTTCACGTAGAGCTTGACATCCTTCCGTGCCTCGAGGCCCTTCACGAACTCCCTCTCGATGTCCGAGTCGCATGGGATCAGGTCGTACACCGTCTTGTCTTTGTCGACGTCCGGCTTCGCGGCGTAGCGGCTGAACACCTCAACCACCTCGGCGTCCAGAATCTGCTGCATCTCGTACCACTCGCTCAGCTTCTCATAGCGTATGCCGTCCACGAGCTGGTCCATCAGCTTGTCCTTCAGCACCCGCACCGCAACGCTGGCCCACTCGTGCGGATTGTCCAGTGCCACCTGCTTGTTACCGGCCCGCCTGAAGACCTCCAGCAGCGTCCGGCGTGTGAGCCGCACCGGCGGCGTTGTATTCTCCAGCAGGTTGCTCATCACGTCCACCAGATTCGGCAGCGGATACCGCCCCGCCAGGTCCTTGACCTTCTTCGCCGCACTCGCCTGAAGGGCCTGGAAAGCGCCGCCCTCATCCACAGCCATCTGCACCTTCGTTATCGTCACGCGCGGCGGCGAGATAGCCTCCCGCTCGACATCGGGCACAGCTTCATCAAGGAGCTTGTCCGTGTCGATCTCCACCGCGTAGCGCGTCTTGTGCTTGATCCTTTCCCATAGTGCCTTGAACTCATCGCTCAGGACGCGCCGCTTGCGGAGGTGCGCTTTGCCGTGGCCGGCGCAGCGCGGCCGCTGCTCCGCGAAGTAGGCCGCCTGGACTTCCTCAGCGGACAGTTTTTCCCATTCGGGATGCCCGGCCTTCAACTCTTCGAAGGCCCTGTCGAACAGTCGGCGGATGATGCCGTCCTCGTCCGCGTAGTTGGCCACGCGGTCGATGAAAAACAAGGAGATGACCTTGATGCCGTGCGCTCTCAGGCGGGCCCGCTTCTGGAAGTGCTCCTCGACGGTGTAACGGATCTGCGCATCGAAGATGGCCTCCTTGTCCGCGCCCAGTTCCTCGCCGAGGCTCAGTTCCACGCTGTTGGCGAACCGCACGAACTGTCTGCCGGTGTTGATCTCATCCACCTGGAACGGCTTATAGTCGGAGCGATTCGCCTTCTCCGTCTTGCGCTTTCCGTCAGGCATGGTCAACCCTTGTCCCGTGCCTTCTTGTTGAAATACTGATCCAGCAGGTCGTGGCCCTCTTCGCCCATCTCGTCCAGGAGCCCTTCGATCTTGGCCAGAGCCAGCTTTGACGGCCTGTGCCGCCCGTTCTCCCACCGGCTCACCGTCGGCAGCGCCACGCCGAGCCTGCCGGCCAGTTCCTGCTGAGTAAGGCCGAGCCGGTCCCGCACACCTCGGACCGCCTCCGCCAGATCGTCTTGTGGCTTCACATCAACATCTCCCCTCAAGGCTCATCCCTTCCGCGGCCCGAACGGAGCCTGCGCAATCAAGTGCTATAGTAGCGACTGGCGGACCGGAGTCAAGCCGCTTTGGTTACTTTGCCAGGACATGGTACCCACCCACCGGGAGGTTCTGATCGTGTGAGTTCGGTGGGGTCGCGCCCACCCCGGGTCGGGCGCGCGCGGTCCTCTTCCAGGTGCTCCAGCACGTCCAGGCACGTCACCAGTTCGAAACAGTCGTCCTCGCAGGGCAGCCGCCGGGCGTCCGCCTGCCGCCACCAGGATGCGCCTCGGGCGCCGGGCGCGCGGACCACGTCGCACAGGAGCGCCAGGTCGGTCCCCAGCCGCGTCAGCACCGGCAGGGCGTCGGTATCGGGAGCCTCTTCCGGCGGCGGCTCGCAGGGCGCCAGCAGGTCGACCCCCACCAGCGCCCGGACCCGCTCGGCCGAGCCCAGGGTCAGGTTCAGGGTCCAGGTCCTGCCTTGGCTGTCGGTGAATGCGTGCACCTGATGCTCTCCTCTGCCTGTTGACAAGGACTCCGGTTTATGTACAATTGAGATGTAACGTTTACGAGGTCGACTATGGACACTGTCAACATGTCGGAGGCGCGAAGACGCCTCAGCGACCTGGTCCGGGCCGCCGAGCGCGGCGAGTCGGTGACCATCACCCGGCGCGGCAAGCAGGTGGCCCGCCTCGTGCCCGTCGAGCAGGAGCCGCTGCGACCGCTGCCCGACCTCTCCGAGTTCAGGGCGTCGATCACGGTCAAGGGCAAACCACTCTCGCAGACCGTCATCGAGATGCGCGCTGAGGAACGATACTGATGGCCTACGTCGACACCAGCGTGCTGGTCGCCTATTACTGTCCCGAGGCCCTGAGCGAGGAGGCGCAGAAGGCAATCGGCGCGGCCGATGCCCCGACGGTGAATCCGCTTATCGAGGTCGAGTTCTGTTCGGCCCTGGCGCTCAAAGTCCGGACCCGGGAACTGGAAGTCAAGGCGGCGGAGCGCCTGCTGTCCCGGTTCCGGCTCCACCTCGAGGAGCGCCGATACCACATCGTGGCCGTTGAGGCCAAGGAGTACGCGCTCGCCGCCGACTGGATCGGCCGGTTCTCCACTCCGCTGCGCACCGTCGACGCACTTCACCTGGCGAGCGCCTTCTCCAACGAACTGCGTCTGCTCACCGCCGACCGGGGTCTTGCCCGCTGCGCCCGGCATTTAGGCGTCGAGTGCCGGTTGATTGCGTGACTGCGTTGCTGTCGGGCCTCCCTGCCGTTCGAGCAAGGCACCTGGGCGTCGCTGGCGTCCGACCGGGAGAGTCCGGCCACGCGCCCGGTGGGGCCTTGAGCGCGCCTCGCGGGAGGCCAGGTAGCGGTCGGCCTCGACCTGGTCCTTGAGGCTGTGCTGGCGCACCTCGCCCACGTCGCCCCTGGCGCTCTGCGGGCCCCGCGCGTTCTCCTCTATGGCGTCCTTCATCTCGTCCGACATCGGGTTTCCCCTGTCGTGTCCTGGGCGATTCGCCAAACAGAAAAGGCCGCC
>PUMJ01000251.1 GCA_003551305.1 Candidatus Brocadiaceae bacterium | reverse complement strand
GGCCATCGTCACTTCCGGCCTGGTCGCCTACTTCATCCCGGCCATCTCCTCGGTCTATTACCAGGCCAGCCCCTCTAACCAGTGGCGCGAGATACTGTGGCACCGGCTGCCGGACTGGCTCTCGCCGCTGGACCCGGACGGCGGGGTTTTCGCCATCCGGGATTTCTGGGAGGGTGTGGCGGCGCGGGAGCCGATTCCCTGGCACGTCTGGGTCGGGCCGCTTGGCCGCTGGGGCATCTTCCTGCTGTCGCTGTTCGCCGTCATGGTGGCCATCATGGCCATCATGCGCAAGCAGTGGGTGGACCATGAACACCTGGGTTTCCCCATCGCGCAGGTGCCGGCCGAGCTGTGCCTGGCCGCCGAGAGCGGACGGCCCAACAGCATCCTGAAGAGCAAGGGCTTCTGGGTCGGGCTGGGCAGCACCTTCGCCCTGGCCAGTTCCGGCGCGCTGGGCACGTATTTCGGCACGTTCCCGTTCTTCCGGCTCAGGGAGTGGGTCGAGTTCGCCCCCGGCCCCTGGCGGCTGCCCATCTACCTGGACCTGGTGGTCATCGGGCTGGTCTTCCTCATCCCGAACCGGGTGGCTTTCACGGTCTGGTTCGTGGCGCTGGTCTCCTGGGTCATGCGCTCCTCCCTGCAGGCGTATAACATGACGCTTCCGAACGCGGAGGTCTTCAGCGGCGAGATGAACCACGTGGCCATGGGGGCGACCGTGGTGTTCGTGTTGGCCAGCCTGTGGCTCTCGCGCGAGCACCTGAAGCGCGCCATCAAGTGCGCCTTCTGGAAAGGCGAGCAGGGCTACGACGCCGGCGAGCCGACCTCGTATCGGACGGCCTTCATCGTAGTGTTCGCGGGCATCGCGGTGGCGGTCGGCTGGCTGCACGTTGCGGGTCTGCGCTGGTATTACGGCACGCTTCTGATCCTGGTGACCCTGGCGGTTTACTATGCGATGGCGCGCGTGGTGGCCCAGTGCGGCCTGCCAGCGGTCAGCCCGCCCATCTACCCCCACATGTTCGTGACAAGCCTGTTCGGCAGCGGGAGCATCCCGCCGGACAACCTGGCCGTGATGGGAATGCACTACGGCTGGCACTTCGACATGCGCAACTCGGCGATGTCCGGGTCGGCGCACGGGATGCACCTGACCGAGCGGCGACGCAGCGGGCTGTTCTGGGCGTTGCTCTGGTCGCTGTTGATAGCCTACGTGACGGCGTCGGTGACGGCCGTGTGGGTCAGCTACCGCCACGGGGGGCTGAACATGGACGGGTGGTTCTTCGGCAACTTCCCGCGCCTGCCGTGGCTGTGGGCCCAGCACGCCATCAACCGGCCGCTGGGCCCGGACTTCGCGAGGATGGGCTGGGCCGGCGGCGGCGCCGTGCTGATGACCCTGCTCATCTACGCGCAGCGAACCATCTTCTGGTGGCCGCTCCACCCGGTCGGACTGCTCATCTGTTCCAGCCACATGGTCTACTTCTTCTGGGCTTCGGTCTTCGCCGCATGGCTCATCAAGGCGCTGGCCATCGGCATCGGCGGCTACGGCGCCTTCCGCGTGGGGCGGCGCGTCTTCATCGGCATGGTGATGGGCTACTTCGTGGCCGGCGGGCTGTGGGCCATCATTGACGTGGTGACCCACACGCCCGGCAACGCCGTTTTCTACATCTGAGCAGCCTCTCCGCATTCGAATCGGCGCGCCGTGCACGGTAAGATAGAGGGCGGTCGGGTTTCCCCGCTTCTTCTGCGGTGGCTGATGATGAGAACACGTTATGCGCGTCTTTTGGGCGCGGTCCTGGCGGCAGTGCTCTGCCTGGCGGCCTCTGGGCCGCAGGAGCCGCTGGCCCGCGTCAATGACGAGACCATCACCCGCGCCGACCTGGAGACGTTCATACGCCTGCACATGATGGAGGAGGGGCGGCGCCCCACCGACCCCGACCAGCGGGCGGCCTGGGAGGACATGGAGCGGCGCCGCCGGCGCGAAGCCCTGAGAACCATGCTGGACCGCCGGCTGCTCGCGCAAGAGGCCCGCGCCCGATACTTGACCGGGGAGAACGTGAGGAAGACCATGGAGCGTTACGCTCGCGAAGAGCTGCGCGAACTGGAGGCGCGCGTCGGCTCCCGCCTGGAGGCGCACCGCATGCTGACGGAGATGGGCCTGAGCGCGAAGGAGTTCAAAGAGATCCAGAAGGACAACCTGCTCATCGGCCGCCTGCTGATGGACAAAGCCTATCAGAACGTGCAGGTGACACCGCAGCAGATGCGCGACTACTACCGCCGGCATCGCGACCAGTTCCGCCGGCCCAACAGGCTGCGCTATCGCCAGATACTGTTCACCGTGCTGGAGCCGGGCGAACTGCCCCGGGTGCGTGAGCGGGCCGAACAGGTGCTGGCCCGCCTGCAGGAGGGGGAGGGCTTCGCCGAGCTTGCGGCCCGCTATTCGGACGACGCCGGGCGCTTCCCCGGCGGCCTGCGGGAGGTGACCCTGCCGGAAGGCTACGAGGACTGGCGGCCCCCCGCCATCGAGGGATTGGAGCCGGGGGAAGCGCCCCGCATCCGCCAGGTGCCCGGCGGGCTGGCCATCGTCCAGCTCGAAAGCGTCGAACCCGCTCGCGAGCTCTCCTTCGAGGAGGTCCAGGCGGAGGTGCGCGATCTGCTGATGGAGCAGAAACAAGACGAGGCCCACGAGAGTTACCTGCGGCGGTTGCGCGAGCGGGCCACCATCACCTACTACCCGGCTGCCACCGAG
>PUMJ01000091.1 GCA_003551305.1 Candidatus Brocadiaceae bacterium | reverse complement strand
GGCTGCGGATCGATGGTTGTCGCCCAGTTGCGCCCCTCGTGTTAAACGGATTCTGTCGGTCGGGAACCGAGTGCCAGAGGAAGTTCTTCATGATGGGCACTATGGAGCGCTTTGGGGAGCGCCCTGAACTCCTCCAGCATGGCGTGAGCGACGGCACGCGGTTCGGACGATCGTGTAGAGAGTCTCGCGACTGTGTGCCGTTCGGGGAGGTGGCTGCTTTCCCCTGTCATTGGGGACGTTGGGGCATAGTGTCACCCCCCGCCGGCCGGATGGCCAGGGGCTTGCCCCGATGGGGCGCCAAAATGGTCGGATGCTGATTTCCCCGACAGGTTGCGGGCATTCGGGGTAGGCACAGCAGAGCGGGTGATGTGCCCGCAAGGCAGTTTTCTACTTTGGCCTCTTGCGCCGAGCGACCGCGGATGGGCGACCAGCAGACTGATGATACGCGGAGCAAAGAGCGGTATCGGAGTCCACTTCCGCGCCTTGTAGGAGAGCCACGAACAGACCTGTCGGACGCCGAAAAGGAGTTGATTGTCGACGCCCTTGTCGCTAACCTCGCGGCGGTCGTTCTGAAGAGATACGAGGCAGCCATGGCCGCATCGGAACACGAGCCTTCGCAAGGGGATAAGACATGCGAGTAGCAGTCTATGCGCGCTACAGCACGGAGAAGCAGAACGACGGGGACAGAATCGAGGCGTAGCTTGAGGCCTGCCATCCCTGCCTGGAGGCCGATCGTCAGGACCACGAGGTCACGGAGTGCATCGACCGCGCCAAGCGCGGGACCACCATCGCCGGGGCGTAACGCGACCATGAGGTCAGCCGAGATCCTTTGGGCAAGCCGAGAACCGGAGTGGGCGTGCTGAAATAGAGGCGCAACGCGTGCCCGAACCTGAGAGTGGTTGCGAAGACCGTTGCGTCCGGGGAGGCGAACGGGCGCCGGCGCCCGGCCCGACAGATGCCCTTTCCCTTCGCCCGCGCCCCAATCTGAGAATTCACGGGGAAACTGCGGAACCATACGTCGTTGACGCTTCCGCGCGGGAAACGTACAATTCCGCGGGAAGAGGGCCGGGAAGTTAGATTTACAAGGGGCCTGCTGGAGGCGTCAGATGCCGGAGGAAGGGAGCCCGGAACAGCCGGGACGCAGAGTGCAGGAGCTGGCGCTTTTGTTCGAGCTGAGCCAGCGGCTGGCCTTCAGTGTGGACCTGCGCGAGGTTGTCAAGCCCTTCCTGGAGACCCTGGCCGAGCATATGGGGCTGGAGCGGGCCACCCTGACTTTGCTGAATCGCGAGACGGGCGATATCTACATCCAGGAGGCCCACGGCCTGTCCGAGGCCCAGATGAAAAGGGGACGCTATCGCCTCGGGGAAGGCATCACCGGCAGGGTCGTCGCCTCCGGCGAGCCCGCCGTCATACCCCGGATATCCGAGGAGCCCGAATTCCTGGACCGCACCGGCGCCCGTCGCCGCCTGCGCCGCCAGGACGTCTCCTTCGTCTGTGTGCCGGTCAAGCTGGGCAACCAGGTGATCGGCGCCCTCAGCGCCGACAGGCCGTGCGAGGAGGAAGCCTCCCTGCAGGACGACGTGCGGCTGCTGTCCATCATCGCTTCCATGATCGCCCAGGCCGTGCGACTGCGCCAGTCGGTGGAGGAGGAGCGCAGGCGCCTTCTGGCCGAAAACGTCCGGCTCCAGCACGAACTGGAGGACCGCTTCCAGCCTTCCAACATTGTCGGTTCTTCCCATGAGATGCGCGCCGTCTATGACCTGATCGAAAAGGTGAGCGCAACGGACACGACCGTGCTGATTCGCGGCGAGAGCGGCACGGGAAAGGAACTGGTGGCGCACGCCATCCATTACAACAGCCCCCGTGCTGCGAAGCCGTTCGTGCGCGTGCACTGCGCGGCCCTGCCGGAGACGGTCATCGAGAGCGAGCTTTTCGGCCACGAAAAGGGCGCTTTCACCGGAGCGGTGCAGCAGCGCAAGGGCCGGTTCGAACTGGCCGACAGGGGCACGATCTTCCTCGACGAGATAGGTGATCTGACCGCCTCAACCCAGATCAAGCTGCTGCGCGTGCTGCAGGAGCGCGAGTTCGAGCGCGTGGGGGGTACCGACCCGGTGCGGGTTGACGTCCGGGTCATCGCCGCCACCCACCGGGACCTGGAGGACCTGATAGAGAAGGAGCGGTTCCGCAGCGACCTCTACTACCGACTGAATGTCTTCCCCATCCACGTGCCGTCCCTGCGAGAGCGGCGCACCGACATCCCGCTGCTGGTGGATCACTTCATTGAAAAGTACGGCGAGCGCGCCGAAAAGGGCGTACAGCGGGTCTCCGGGCCGGCGTTGGACGCGCTGATGAGCCACGAATGGCCCGGCAACGTGCGCGAGCTTGAGAATTGCATCGAGCGCGCCGTGCTGATGACGCCTGACGAGACCATCCGGGTCGATCATCTGCCGCCGACAGTGCAGGCATGCCTGCCGGCCGCGCAATCGGTGGAACTCGAAATCCGGGAGGGCAGGGCCGGCACGCTGCCCGCCGTGCTGGAGGCGCTGGAGCGGCGCATGATCGTGAAGGCCCTCGAGAGCACCAACGGCAACATGGCCGCCGCCGCCCGCGAACTGGGCATCACCGAGCGGGTCATCGGCCTGCGGGTTGAGAAATACGGGCTCGATCCGCAGGTTTACCGCAACTCTCCGTAAGCCCCCCTCCTCTGCCGGCTTGCAGGCCTTTGCCCCATGTCGGCCGTCAGCAGCCGTCTCCCACCACCCCTGCCAGACGCCGTCGGTTCGACTGCCGGCATGGGTATGCGCTGAAGGGGGTGCGCAAGATGTTACCAGATGGTGGCTCCGGCGCGCGTGACCCTACCATAATGTAGGAACGGGCTCGTTGGGCTCGTAGGCCTTAAAAGCGTAAAGCATTGTCAAACGACGACATAGGATGAATAGCCGTTGCGTGGCATTGCCGTTGCTACAGTGTCAGGTAACTTGAGCCCCCGGAAGGGAGAGCAGCAATGGCAAGATGGGACAAGGAGTCGGTCCTGAAGGCCGTCGAGGACAGGAAGGTCAAGTTCATACGACTGTGGTTCACCGACGTTCTTGGGTCACTGAAGAGCTTCGCCATCACGGCGGAGGAGCTGGAGGGGGCCCTGGAGGACGGGATGGGCTTCGACGGCTCTTCGATCGAGGGCTACGCCCGCATCGAGGAGAGCGACATGGTGGCGATGCCGGACCCCGGTACTTTCCAGGTGCTGCCCTGGCGACCGACCGAGAACGACGCGGTCGCCCGGATGTTCTGCGACGTCCTGGAGCCGGACGGTTCTCCGTACTGCGGTGACCCTCGCCACGCCCTGAAGCGGAACCTGAAGAAGGCGGCTGACATGGGCTATTCCTTCTACGTCGGCCCTGAGCTGGAGTTCTTCTACTTCCGCGACAGCAACGGCACGGAGCGTCTGGATGCGGGCGGGTACTTCGACCTGACCCCGCTGGACATCGCGAGCGACCTGCGGCGGGACACCGTGCTGACGCTTGAGAAGATGGACATACCGGTCGAGTACAGCCACCACGAGGTCGCCCCGAGCCAGCACGAGATAGACCTGCGTTACCAGCAGGCGCTGCGCATGGCCGACGCCGCCATGACCTATCGCCTCACGGTCAAGGAGGTCGCCCTCCAGCACGGGGTCTATGCCACCTTTATGCCCAAGCCGCTTTTCGGCGAGAACGGAAGCGGCATGCACACGCACCAGTCGCTGTTCAAGGGGGAGAAGAACGCGTTCTTTGCCCCGGGCGACGAGTTCCACCTCTCGCCTGACGGCAAAGCTTACATCGCCGGGTTGCTGACTCACGCGCGTGAGATATGTTCACTCGTTGCGCAGTGGGTTAACTCCTACAAACGGCTGGTGCCCGGCTACGAGGCGCCGGTGTATGTGTCCTGGGCGCGGCGCAACCGTTCGGCCCTGGTGAGGGTGCCGATGTACAAGCCCGGCAACGAGAAGGCCACCCGGGCGGAGTTCCGCTGCCCCGACCCCGCCTGTAACCCCTACCTCGCCTTCGCGGTCATGCTGGCCGCCGGCCTGAAGGGCATCGAGGAGGGTTACGAACTGGCCGACCCGGTCGAGGAGGACATCTTCGAGATGACCCCCGAGCAGCGGGCGCAGCGGGGCATCGAGTCACTGCCCGGGGACCTGGCCGAGGCCATCGCCGAGACCGAGCGCAGCGAGCTTGTGCGCGAAGCCCTGGGGGATCACATCTTCGAGAAGTTTATCGCCAACAAGAAGATAGAGTGGGACGCCTACCGGACGCACGTGAGCCGGTACGAACTGGACAGATACCTGCCCGTGCTCTGAGGCCGGGACGGGCGGAGAACGACACACAAAGGGGACGAAGATGATAAGCGGGTTGACCACGGACGACAAAGAGATGAGCGGCTGTGCCATCTCCGGCATCATGTCCGAGGTGGGCCGGCCCTTCAGCGGCGAGAGCATCATCCGGTCCATTGCCAACATGCACGACCGGTCCAACGGTCTGGGTGGAGGCTTTGCGGCCTACGGCATCTACCCCGACCGCGCCGAGGACTACGCCTTGCACGTGATGTGCGACCACGAGGATGGGCTCAAAGCCGCCGAGGCCGTCATAGCGGACCGCTGCGTCATCCGCCACACGGAGCCGATACCCACCCGGCCCATGCGCGCCATACGACGGCGGCCCATCCTCAGCAGGTGCTTCGTCAGGATGCGCGAGGAAGAACTCGAACGCAACTACGACCGCACCGAGGACGACCTGGTCGTCTCTCTTGTGATGGACGTCAACACGCACGTCGAGGGGGCGTTTGTCTTCAGCAGCGGCAAGAACATGGGGGTCTTCAAGGGTGTCGGCTACCCCGAGGATATCGGCCGGTTTTTCCGCCTGGAGGAATACCAGGGCTACATCTGGACGGCGCACGGGCGCTTCCCCACGAACACCACAGGCTGGTGGGGCGGAGCGCATCCTTTCGGTCTGCTGGACTGGGCCGTTGTGCACAACGGCGAGATATCGTCCTATGGCATCAACCGGCGCTACCTGGCCAACTTCGGCTATCACTGCACGCTCAGGACTGACACGGAAGTGATAGCCTACATGTTTGATCTCCTGGTGCGGGTGCACAGACTGCCTCTGCGGGCGGCGTGCACGGCCATGGCCCCGCCGTTCTGGTCGCAGGCCGAGCGACTCTCCGAGGACGAGCGCGAGCTGGTGCGGGCGCTCCGCGTCGTCTACGGGGGCGCGCTGTTGAACGGGCCCTTCTCGATCCTGGTGGGGCACAGCGGCGGCATGGTGGCGCTGAACGACCGCATCAAACTGCGCCCGCTGGTGGCCGCCCGTCGCGGCGACATGCTCTACCTGGCGAGCGAAGAGGCGGCCGTTCGCGAGGTCTGTCGCGACCCGGAGAGGCTCTGGAATGTCCGTGGCGGGACGCCCGTTATTGGTGAACTGAGAGGGCAAGCGAAGGCCGATGCCACGCCAACTGTGCTCTCCGGTGGCGGCCAGGAGGTTTGATCATGAACGAAAAGGACCGAAAGGACGGATTCCAGCCCCGACAGTGGCTTGTGGAGCCCGACTTCGTGGTTGAGCGCGACCCGGAGAAGTGCATCCAGTGCCAGGTCTGCGTCAGGCAGTGCGCCAACGACGTCCACCGTTACGATGAGGATGACGAAACGGTTAGCAGCGACAGCTCACCCTGCGTGGGATGCCACCGCTGTGCCTCACTCTGCCCCACCGGGGCCATCTCCATCAAACGGTCAGAGCTGGACTTCCGACCGCACGGCAACTGGACGGCCGCCGCGCTGCGCAACGTCTACAAGCAGGCCGAGACCGGCGGCATTCTGCTGGCGGGCATGGGCAACGACCAGGGCCTGCCCGTTTACTGGGACCGCCTGCTGCTGAACGCCAGCCAGGTGACCAACCCTTCCATTGACCCGCTGCGTGAGCCGATGGAGACGCTGACCCACCTGGGACGCAAGCCGGACAGGCTGCGGCTTCTGGAGCGCGACGGCGGCGTCGCCCTGGCCACGCGCATCGAGCCCCAGCTCGAGCTGCAGGTGCCGGTCATGTTCTCGGCCATGTCCTACGGATCGATCAGCTATCACGCCTCGATGGCGCTGGCGCGTGCGGCCTCTGAGGCCGGCACATACGCCAACACAGGGGAGGGGGGCCTCCACCGCGATATCCGGCCGTTCGGCGACAACATGATCGTCCAGGTCGCCAGCGGCCGGTTCGGGGTGGACAGCGAGTACCTGAACAGCGCCGCCGCCGTGGAGATAAAGATCGGCCAGGGCGCCAAGCCGGGAATCGGCGGCCACCTGCCGGGGGAGAAGGTGGACGGCGCCGTATCGGAGACGCGGATGATACCGGAGGGAACCGACGCCCTGTCCCCGGCGCCCCACCACGACATCTACTCGATAGAGGATCTGCGGCAGCTCATCTACTCGATCAAGGAGGCGACACTTTACGAGAAGCCGGTCTCAGTGAAGATAGCCGCCGTGCACAACGTGGCGGCCATTGCCAGCGGCTGCGTGCGCGCCGGTGCGGACATCGTCGCCATAGACGGTTGCCGAGGGGGCACCGGCGCCGCCCCGACCATGATCCGCAACAACGTGGGCATACCCATCGAGTTTGCGCTGGCGGCGGTGGACTCCCGCCTGCGCGAGGAGGGCATCCGAAATCAGGCCTCGGTCATCGCCGCCGGGGGCTTTCGCTGCAGCGCTGACGTCGTCAAGGCGATTGCTCTCGGGGCGGATGCCGTTTACCTCGGCACGGTGGCGCTGGTGGCCATGGGCTGTCATATGTGCCAGAAGTGCTACACGGGCAAGTGCAACTGGGGTATCGCCACGCAGGACCCCTACCTGACGAGGCGGCTCAATCCGGATATGGCCACCCGTCGTCTGGTCAACCTGTTGCGGGCCTGGAAGCTCGAGATCAAGGAGATGATGGGCGGCATGGGTATCAACGCCATCGAAAGCCTGAGGGGCAACCGGGAACACCTGCGCGGGGTGGGCCTGACGGACCGTGAACTGCGCATACTCGACGTCAAAGCAGCGGGGGAGTGAGAAGGATGAAACGCATCGTGGCCCGGGAAGAATACTGTGTCGGCTGCCGCCTGTGCGAGATACATTGCCTGGTGCAGCACTCGAAATCGAAAAAAATCATCAAGGCCTTTCGCGAGGAGCGGGACAGCGTCCTGCCCCGCCTGAGAGTGGAGGAGTCGGGTTGCGTCTCCTTCGCCCTGCAGTGCCGCCACTGCGAACAGGCGTCCTGCATCGAGGCGTGCATGACCGGCGCCATGCACCGGGCCCCGGAGACCGGCGCCGTCCTGTGCGACACCGACCGCTGCGTCGGCTGCTGGATGTGCATCATGGTCTGCCCCCTGGGCGCCATCCGGAGGGGGCCGGATTCGCACGTTGCTTCCAAGTGCGACCTTTGCATCGGGGAGGACTACCCCGTCTGCGTCGCCAACTGCCCCAACGAGGCCATCGCCCTGCGAGAAGAAGACGAAGTCAATGCATAGAGAACCCTACGTCATCATCGGGAACAGCGTCGCCGCCATGGGAGCGGTGGAGGGCATCCGGTCCGTGGACGCCGACCGCCCCATCACCATTATCTCCAATGAGTCGCACCACACCTACTCCCGACCCCTCATCTCCTACTTGCTGGGGAGGAAGGTCGGCGATGACGACATGCTGTACCGCCCCCCGGATTTCTATGATAAGAACAACATCCGGGCGTGGCTCGGAGTGGAAGTCATCGGTGTCGATCCCCGGGCCGGGACGCTCGAGACGGCCGACGGCCGCACTATCGGATTCGAGAATCTGCTCATCGCCACTGGCGGCAAACCCATCGTGCCGCCGGACGTCGAGGGCGCCGAAGCGCCCGGCGTCTTCGCTTTCACCACGTGGGACGACGCCCGTCGCATACAGGAGTACATCGAGGAGCGCCAGGTCGAGAGCGCCGTTGTCGTCGGGGGCGGGCTCATCGGGCTGAAATCCATGGAAGGCCTGGTCCAGCTGGGCATCCGAACCACGATCGTCGAACTGGCGGACAGGATCCTGGGAGCGACTTTCGACGATACGGCCTCCGCCATGGCGCGTCGGCGGCTGGAGCAGTCCGGCGTGACCGTCCTCTGCGGGAACACGGTGACCAGCGTCGAGGGTACCGAAGAGGGCCTCAAGGGGGTCGTGCTGCGAGACGAATCGCGCATCGAGTGTAGCCTGGTCATTTTCGCCATCGGTGTGAGGCCGAGCGTGGACGTTGTGCGCGGAACTGACATCGAGGTGGACCGCGGCATCTTGGTGGACGAGAGGATGCGCACCTCCGCCGACGGCATATACGCGGCCGGAGACGTGGCCCAGGCCGACCTGCTGCTCGGCGACGGCAAGCTGCCGATCCCTGTCTTCCCGAACGCCGCCCGCCAGGGACGGATCGCCGGAGTCAACATGGCCGGGGGCGAGGCCCGCTGGCGGGGAGGAATCGCCATGAACGCCGTCGAGGTGCTCGGCCTGCCTACCGTCTCTGTGGGCCTCACCTCGCCAGGGGACGACCAGTGCGAAATCCTGAGCGAACTCAACGAGGAAGAAGAGCAATACCGCAAGATCGTGCTGAGGGACGACCGCGTCGTGGGCGCCATCTTCATAGGAGACATCGACCGAGCCGGCATCATCACCGGCCTGGTCCGGGAGCGTATCGACGTCTCCGAGTTCAAAGACCTCCTGTTGACCAAGGAGTTCGGTCTGCTTTCGCTGCCGCGCGAATACAGGAAACATATCGTCTCCGGCAGGGGCATCGTGGTATGAGAATCGACGCGGAAAACCTGCATTACCGCGAACTGAACGAGCGGATTCGGGCGGCTTTCAGCAAGAACAGCGCCGAAGTCGTAGTGGACAACGTCCGCGGGCAGCGCTACATCGGCGCGGGGCTGGAGGGGGGAGCCCGCATTGTCATCAACGGCGTCGCCGGCAACGACCTGGGCGCCTTCATGGACGGCGCGGAGGTGATCGTCAACGGCAACGCCCAGGACGGCGTGGCCAACACCATGAATGCCGGCCGCATCGTCGTCCACGGTGGCGCGGGCGACATCCTCGGCTACTCGATGCGTGGCGGGCGGCTTTTCGTCAGGGACGACGTCGGCTACCGGGCCGGCATCCACATGAAAGCATACGAAGGGCGCTTCCCCGTGGTGGTCGTCGGCGGCCGGGCCGGCGACTACCTCGGCGAATACATGGCCGGCGGCGTCATGGTCGTGCTCGGCCGCGGCTCCCACGGCCCGACCTGCGTCGGCGAATGGGTCGGCACCGGCATGCACGGGGGCCTCCTATTCCTGCGCGGCGCGCTGGAGCCCTGGCAGGTCGGCGCCGAGGTCGGTATCGCCGAACCGGACGACGAAGACTGGCGGCTGCTCAGCGACATCCTGGCCGATTACTACGAGGCGATGGGCCTCGAAGACCCCGGCTTCGGCCGGGATGAGTTCCGCAAGGTCTACCCGCAGACGGCCCGCCCCTACGGCACCCTATACGCCTACTGAGCGCCCCGTGCCCGTCTTTCCGGTCGTCGCTCCCGTCCTCGCCTCGCTATCCTGCGAGCGCGCAAGCCGCCGCTTTGGCGCCTGTTCATTCGGCTGAGCTCAGTCGAAACCCTCACCGTCGAAGCCTCAGTCGAAGCCCCGGTCCTCCGACACTCCGACCGGCGTTCTGGCGCCGCCCTCAGTCTCCCAGCTCGATCTCGTAGTAGAAGGCCCGGTCGCGGGTGCCGTCTATGGTGAAGCGGCCGTCAGCGACCGGCAGGGTGCGCTCGGTGCGGCGGCCGTCGTGGTCCAGCACGCGCACCGCGCGCACCGTGCGGCCCTCGATCGCGATCTCGGCCACCACCGGCTCGATCAGCATGGGCGGGGTGCCCAGTTCGAGCAGCTCGTCGCCGGCCTCGTTGAAGCGCATGCCCGTGTTGCGCACGCGCGCCATGGCCACCAGCAGCAGCGATTCGGCGTTCGAAAGGTCCTCCTCCTGCCCCAGGCTGGTCAGGAACAGGCCCGCGAAGGGGTTTTCGGTGCGGAAAGTCACCTCTCCCAGCACGACCTCCTCGCGCGGCGGGAAGCCGACCAGCACCTTGCTGGCGGGAGTGTCGGCGGTGATGTAGCCGCGGTGGCCCTCATCGGGGTCGCCGTGCCAGGTGAGCTGGCCGGTGTTGCTCCGGATGACGTTGCCGTCCACGAACCGCGTCAGGTCCGGCACGTCGCTCTCGGCCGGCTCGTCCACGAAGTCCACCAGCACCCGCCCCGCCGCCAGCGCCGCCCGCGAGATCGGGCCGTCGTACTGCATGAAGTCCCAGGTGTCTATGACCTCCTCGCGGTGTATCCAGTCCGGCTTCCCCTCGCGCAACTCCTCCAGGCTCACCCGCCGCGTGGAGATGACCTCCCCCTGCTCCACGTCGCCGCGGTACACCATGCGGGCCAGGGCGGGGTAGATGCCTATCTGGTTCGGGATGTCCACCACCCAGAGCCGCGGGTCGCAGGTGCGGGAGGCGAACATGTTGTCCCCGTAGGAGCGCGTGTGGGAGGCGAAGTGGTAGGAGGCGTCCCAGCCCTGCAGCCCCAGACCGTAGAGCGCCATGATGGCGGAGGACTCGATGGTCCACTCGTTGGGGAAGACGGTGGTCCACTCCGAGTTGGCGAAGGGGCGGTTCAGCACCTGCATCAGGCCGACGCTCAGGATGCCGGAGCCGGGCAGGTCGAGCTGGCTGCGGTTGTTGAAGGTGCCCGGCTGCGGCCGCCAGGCGTGCACCCCCCCGCCGAAGTAGGCGTGCCGGTCGATGAAGCCCACCTCGTAGTCGGTGTGCAGGTTGTAGTAGTGGGGCAGGCCGGGGGGCGTCTTCCAGCAGGAGCCGACCAGCGGCCCCTCGTAGCCGGTCTCGCGTATGGCGTCGCGGAAGCGGCGGTAGAAGCTGCCCTGCGCTTCGAACAGGAACTCCGCCGTGTCCAGCAGCCGGCGCCGCAGGCCCTGTTCGGCCCCATGCGCCAGCCCGTCCGGGCCGAAGAACCAGGGGTTGCCCTGCACCATGATGTTGCCGCGGTCCAGGTGCTCGTCCTCAATCTCGAAGGCGTTCAGCGCCTCCTCGCCCCACGCCTCCACCAGGCCCTCGTGGCTGCCGTGCCTTTCCCGCAGCCAATCCGAGAAGCGCTCGTTGAACATCCGCTTGTAGGTCGGCATCGAGTCCAGGTCGTTGAACCCGCGGAAGGTGTAGAAGAAGATCGAGTCCTCGTTGTGGAACTCGATGAACGCCAGGGCCGGGTCTTCGGCGTAGGTCAGGCCGGTGTAAGGGTTGCGGTGCTTCAGCAGGTTGGTCAGCATCTCGATGCGCAGGTCCTGCACGTCCTCGCCGATGAAGACGGCCACGCGGCTTGTGCCGCCGCCGGCCTCGACTATCTCGTCGTAGGCGATGAGCCGGTCGCGGTCGGCCGGGCGCACCTGGTGGCCGAACACCCACGAGAACCCGTAATACATGCCGTTCTCGCGCAGTTGGGCGATGAAGTAGTCGAACAGGTCCAGGCTCTCCGGGTCGAACCTGGTGGAGTCCTCCGGGTGGCCGATGCCGGCCCCGCCGGGCTCGATGAACTTGTGCAGTCGCACCGCGTTGACGCCGTATTTGGCGTGCCAGCGGGCCCACCGGGCGCCGTGCTCTTTGGGCGGGGCGCAGTCCATGTTGCCCAGGTTCACGCCCCAGAACTTCACCGGGGTGCCGTCCTCGAACTCGAAGCGGTCCTCCACCATGCGCACCGCGCCGCGGCTGCCGGCCGGCTCCAGCCAGTCCTCCATGCCGATCACGCTCGGCCCGGCGTCCTCCTCGGGGCGGAACTCGTACCAGTCCTCCATCTCCTCGGCCCGCAGGGCACAGGGCCAGAACACCAGAGCCAGGCTCATCAGCATAACGGCCGTCCACATCGTGCGTTCCAGCATCTTCGGACCCCTGTTGCGTTCCCGGTAGCGGTGACACGTCCCTGATGCCTACTCTACCGGCCGCGGGAGGCATTGCAAGCGCCCGTCCCTCCACTGCCCGACCGCCCGGTGTCAGACGCCGGGGAGCCAGAGAAGAAAAAGTCTCCGTAACTCGTGCTCCTGAAGCGCTATAGGGGAAAATGGATTCGTTTCGCAAAGCCGCCGTTTCACGCCGCGCCACCCCGCGGCTCACGTGCCTCACGTGCTCCGCCGCTGCGCCGGCAACCTATACATAAGGTTAGCCGTTACCGGCCCGGATGTCAAGCCCTCGCCGTTTCTCGGCGCTCTCTACGGTTTCTGTCGTTGCCGTGGCGTCCGAGGACGAGGACGAGAAGGAGGACGAGGACGATTACCCCTCGATCGCCGTTTGGGGCCACCTCAGTGGTCCGCGCCGTTGCCGTTGCTGGTCTCCTTTGCCCCTTGCCGCTGTGCTTCTCTTTGCTGTCCTTCGTGTCCTTCGCGTCCTTCGTGTGCTTCGTGGTAGAGGCCGTTGCCGTTCTTCCTTTCCCCGCCGTTCCTCGGCGCTCTCCGCGCCCTCTGCGGTTTCTGTCGTTGCCGTGGCGTGCGAGGACGAGAAGGAGGACGAGGACGATTACCCCTCGATCGCCGTTTGTGGCTGCCTCAGTGG
>PUMJ01000105.1 GCA_003551305.1 Candidatus Brocadiaceae bacterium | reverse complement strand
GGCACGGCATGCGCCGTGCCCGCCCCGGTGTTTTTCTTCTCCGGCGCCCGGAAAGCCTCCTCCGGCACCAGTATCGTCGTGGAGCAGCCCGGGCAGTTCCCGCACTCTCCGACCTCGTCTTTGTATGCCCGCACCGTGGTTTCACAGTTCGGGCACTGCAGGGTAACGACCCCCCGGTCGCGGCTGATCACGCGCGGGCGCGCGGGCTCGGGCTCCGGTTCCGGTTCCGGGGGTTGATCGGCTTCGGAGCGCCCCCGTCCGTCGAGGACCGCCTCTGCGTCCATCGGGCCCAGTATGTCGGCGAGCGCCCGGTTCATCAGCTCGATGCGCTCGCAGGTGAGGGGCAACTCATCTGTCTCGGCAGCAGGGCCGGCCAGGGCTACCGACCCGTCCCGAACCCTCACCCTCAGGTCTATGCCGTTGTTGTGCGCGTAGGTGTCCGGTGCCATCCTCTCGTAGTGGGGCGCGGCTTCCAGCCGGCGCCGCAGTACTTCTTCGTTGAGCGTTTCGTCCAGGGGCGTGCGCAGCACGAAGCGTGCCCCGTCGCCGTTGCCGCACAGCAGCAGGCGGATGCTCCGGTCGTGCTCGGTGTAGCGGGCCACCTCCTGCTCCTGTTCAGCAGACGGCGGCTCAATCGGTGCCAGTTCACCTCCGGCGACGGCCCGTTGGAGGGCTTCGAAATCCGCAAATTCCAGGGGCGGGGCGCTCGATGGCGCCTCTTCATCTTTTTCTTCGCGTCGATCCGGCGCAGTTGCCGCGTCAGGGGGTTCCGCGGGCGCCTCGACAGGCACCTCCTCGGCGTCGGGCTCCTGCCGCGGCGCCTCCTCGGGACCGCACCCGGCAACAGCGGCCGCTTCTTCGGGCTCCTCGTCATATTCCCGAGGCCTCGGCGCTTCGGCGGTGAGAGGCGCCACCGCAGTGGTTTTGTCGGTCTTTTCGGTTGCGGGCTCCTGCGGCGGCGCCTCCTCGGCAGCGGGCGTTGGAGGCGCGGGGGTGTCTTCTTCGGCCGGGGCCTCCGGTTCGTCGGAGTAGTATCCCTGCATCTCAGCGACCACTCGCCGCACCGCCTGCGGGGAGACCTGCGGCTCCTCGGCGGCGTAGGCCTGCAGCATGGCCTGGTCGCAGATGACATTGATGAGGCGGGGAACACCGCCGGATGCCTCGAAGACGACGTCGGCCGCCTCCGCGGAGAACAGCCGCCCATCTTCGACGCCGGCCAGGCTGAGGCGATGCCTTATGTAGGCGTGCGTGTCGCTGCGGCCCAGGGGGCCGAGGTGGAACTTGACGGCCATCCGCTGGTCGAGGGAGCGCAGTTCGGGCCGGCCCATCACCTGGCGCAGTTCCGGCTGCCCGAGCAGGATGATCTGCACCAGTTTGTGCACGGAGGTCTCCAGGTTGCCCAGCAGGCGGAGCTCTTCTAAGACGTCACGGGACAGGTTCTGGGCTTCGTCGACGATCAGGACGGCGTTGCGGCCGGCGTGGAGCCGGTCGGTCAGGTTTGACTCCAGCGCTTTGAGCAGGGCGATCTTCCCCATCTGGCCGGGTTCGACGCCGAACTCAAGAGCGACGGCCTGCAGAAACTCCAGGGGTGAGAGCAGGGTGTTGACGATCAGGGCGGCGTCCACGTCCTGGTCCAGGCGTTCCAGCGTGGCGCGGCAGAGCATCGTCTTGCCGGCGCCGACCTCGCCGGTTATCAGGGCGAAGCCCCTGCGCTGCTCGATGACGTAGAGCAGGCAGGCCAGCGCCTCGCGGTGCCTGGCGCTCGGGTAGTAGAAGCGCGGGTCGGGCGCCGTGCTGAACGGATACGACGTCAGGCTGAAATGCTCCAGGTACATGCCCTCACAGCCCCTATCTTACGTTCTCAGTCGCCTTCGATCGTCCGGTACACACCCATCAGGCCGATAATGCCGCGGAACGGGAACAACAGGTTGTCCGCCTGGTAGCCGACCCATGCCAGGGCGTTCGGCGGGACGTAGACCACGTCGTTCTCGGCGATCGAGACGTCCTGCAGCCGGTCGCCGTGCAGCAGCAGCGCATTGAGGTTAACCCTGTAGACTTCCGGGTCCTCCGGGTCACCCCTGATGACGCGGACGCGGCGCGGGGCGGCGCGGCGCGTGACACCGCCGGCCTGGCCGATCACGTCGGAAATGTGCTGCCGCCCGGTAAAGGCCTGGCGGCCGCGCGATCCGACCTCCCCGTAAACGAAGATGTGCTTGCTGCGGAACGCCGTGACCGCAACCAGGAGTCTCGGCTCCTTGTAGAACTCGGCGTAGAGTTCTTCCAGCATCTCGCGGATCTCGATTGTCGTCATGCCCGCCACGTAAACGTCCTCCAGGTGGGGCAGGGTCACCATTCCGTCGGACCGGATCTCGACCTCGCGGGTCAGGGCGGGCTCATTCATGAACTCGATGCGTATCCTGTCGGGCGGGTCCACGGTGTATGTGGCGTCGGGCCGCACCTTCTCGACGGCCTCCAGCTCGACAAGGCGCTTGTTGAGGTCATCCACGTATTCCCGGCTCGCACAGCCGACGGCTGAAGCGCACAGGGCAGCAAGGAGAAAGGCACATGTAACGCGCTTTCGGATCACGTCGGTAAACCCCTGTTAGAGCAATGGCACCATGTCCGGAGACTTAGAAGCAAAGAGCGTACCGGCGGAAGTGCGACAGGGCGTGATTTCTGCCGGCCGCTTCGCGGCGTGCCTCAGCCCCCTGTGGCTCCCGCCCTCCACCGGGCCGGGGAGCGGCGGCCCCGGGACCGCTGCCCTG
>PUMJ01000032.1 GCA_003551305.1 Candidatus Brocadiaceae bacterium | reverse complement strand
CAGTGCCCAATTTCCCTTCTTTCCCCGGTTCACCCCCTCGCGCGCGTGTGTGCGGGCGTATATGGGGGCAATAACGTATCGATATGATACATTTACGTTGCGCGTGGGGGGTATGGTGAAAGAAGGGAAAGAAGTATAGAACTCTCTCTCTCTCTTATACTTAAGTGCTATAACTTCTTTCACCTTCTTTCACCTTCTTTCTCCGAACAAGACGGTAGGGATTCACCTTCTTTCACCCTTCTTTCTCCCCTTCTTTCACCCCTTCGATGAGTTTGTACGAGGTCCCGATTCGGCCGGGCGTGATCTCGTTGACGACTCGGATCGCCCTTTGTTCGACCAGGGTGTCGATCAGTTCTTTGAAGTCTTTGGTTTTCAGCTTCATCCGCTTGAGAAGCACGCTGTGGGCGATCGTGTTGCCCGGTTCTTTGCGCAGCTTCTTGATAACCTTCAGGCACTGGGCGTGGAACTCGTTCGCTGTGACGTTGTCTGCGACCATGAACAGCATCCGCCTCGTCTGGTGGTCCACGAACCGCTTGGCCCATTCCACGGCGTCGGTGCCGATGCGAGGCGTCTGGTGGTTCTCGCTCACCGCGTAGAGCAGTGCGAGTTTGCGGGTCTGCTCGGCGACGCGGCCCCAGACGGTCATGCCGACCTCGTCGTTACGGTCCTCAGCGAGCCCGTACTCGACTTCGGTATGTCGTCGCCAGTCGATGATCATCATCTGTGCGGCCTCGTCGGTGTACTCGACAACGACGGGCACAGGGTGGCATTGCTGCAGGTTGCCCCTGGTCTCGCCGGGCGTGAACTGGTTCCACCAGAGACCGGTGTCCAGGACGCGCTGGGGGATCTGGTCGACCCGTCCCGCCTCCTGGCCTTTCGCCCGTTTTCCCACGTCGACGATGATCATCCTGGCGAACAGGCCGTTGGTCAGCATCTGCTCGGACAGGGCCTCGTAATAGTTGCTCGGAACAGCGGTACCGAAGAGCGTGAGGTGCGGCTGATCGATGACGCCGGGCGATTCCTTGCCGGCTTTTCGCCGCATGGGATAGACAGAGGCGCTGCTGGTGTACATGGTGAGCAGCGAACCCATGACCGCTTCGTGTCGGGCGTCGCGGCTCTTGTTGATCGAGCGCAGGATGCCGTCGATCTCATCGTTCTGAAAGGGCATCGAGGGGTTGATGAACAGCGCATCCTGAAGCCCTTCGCCACTGGCGAACTTGTCGCCCAGGCAGTCGATCAAGCCGAGTTCGAGCAGCACTTGCGCGTTCACCTTCCGGGGATGGTCTTTGCCCACCGACGAGTGGGCCAGTGCCAGCAGGTAGAGATTGGTCCGGACGTCGCTCGGGTCGCGCACCTTGCGGCCCGCCAGGAACGATTGCAGGGACAACGCCCCGCAGAACGCGAGCGGGACGCTCGGGTACGGCGAGATCTCCAGCGTGTAGTCCATCACCTCGTCGATGAACCCCGGGACGTGCAGCAGTGACTCGGGGATCGGCCCCGGGTCGTCGGGCGTGTCGTCCCCCGCGTTCTCGTCCGTCGCCTGACCCGGCATCAAGGCCGAGATGTCGACGTCGGCGTTATCGCTCAGTTCGTGTCCGTACCCTTCTGCCCTCAGCGCGGAAGCGGCGGCACCGAAGTCGCCGTTGTGTTCGAGCAGGGCGTAGACGCTGAACGGCGAATATGCCTTGTCCTGGTCGAACGGCGGTGCGTTCGGTGTGAACGAATAGAACACCCGGTCCTTGAGCGTGGCGCTCCAGCCCCGGTCTTTGCCCGGCCGGCGCCAGTATTCGTTCTCGCCGGGCCTGGCCAGCGTCCAGCCGTGCCGGACGAGTACGGACCGGACGTCGCCCCGCTCGTTGAACTCGTCGCCCGGTCGCCCGACGGCCTCGGACGCCGGGCGGTGTTCCGGCTCGGCCCTTTGCGGCAGTTCGTCGAGCGACCGGGCCGCTCCCATCAGTATGCGGTGTTCGGCCCCGGTGAGAATCGGCAGGTCCTCGAGCCGGCCGTGCTCGAGTGTGTAACCGGGCGACGGGGCACAGAGGACCAGGTTGCCCTCGCCCCGCGTCTCGATCAGGGTGATGATCACCTCCCAACGGTCACCGGCCCATCGCGGCCGATAGGTTTTGCCGTCGATGACCACCGGTCGGTCGTCCGGCGTGGTGATTGTTCGTTGTGCCAGTTTCGCACCGGCGGGCACGGGCTCCTCGCAGCGGTAGATGCCGTGGATGCCGCCGCTCTGGGATCGTTCCCGCACGACCCGGTCGGCCAGCCCGGGCGCCTCGGACTCGACGAGGTCGTGCCAGGCGGGGTAGAGCTCGGCCCGGTGATCGAAGTCGATGACGTGAGCGTTACCACTCACCGAGCCGGTCACAACGCAGAGCGCCGTGTGGGGGCCGAACCACGCCTGCAATTCGGCATCGGTCGGTGGCCGGTGCTGGTAGGGCTTCCAGGTCCGGACCGCAGGCCGCTTCTCCGGGCCGATGGCCGGCAACACACAGAGGCCGGACTTCAGGTATGATCGGGCTGTGTCGAGTGTGTCCATCAGGCCTCCTGTTCGGTGAATGCATCGAGGTCGGGCCGGGCCTCCTCGATGACAGAGGCGGCCTCCTCGGGGTCGGGGCCGTGCAGGGCGGCGGCGATCCGGTCAGCCGCGTCCCGTGCCCGGTCCCACAGCGTCGGGTCCCACCCGCAGCTTGGGCAGGGGTGTGTGCCGTACTCGTCGACCGGTTCGCGCGTGGTTCGGTGGCATCGGTGGCATTTCATGTCTG
>PUMJ01000066.1 GCA_003551305.1 Candidatus Brocadiaceae bacterium | reverse complement strand
TACTGATGGACCAGGGGGGAGCGCTGCTCCCCCCCCCCACACTCTCTCTCGATGGAGGTGAGCATGAGCAGCACACAGCACACACAGACGCACGAGCAGAGTCCGCTTATCCCTGGCGTCCCGCCGCCCACACCGGCGGAGATCGCAGTCCTGGAGACGCCGTCAGCCGCCGCGTGTGCCGCCGACAGCCTGATGAGGGCGCTGGGGCTGCTGTCCCTGGCGTTGGACCGCCTGCGTGAGGCGCAGAGCTACTGGCGCCCCTGCCGCGACGGCCTGGAGGACGTGGACTTCGCCATCAAGCAGTGCCACCGGCGCGTTGACCACCTGCTCGACGCCGCCCAGGACCGGGCAAGGGAAGGGGGCTACTGATGGGCGCACTGAACCTGTACATGAACGAGACGCGCCGGGCGCTGCTGGACCGCGCCCGGCGCCTCTGGCCTGACCACAGCGTCAGCCAGATACTGTGGACCGCCCTGCGTGTGGCGGTCGAGGACGTAGAGCGCCGCCGGCAGGTCACCGAGGCGGTGGACCCGGACGAGGAGGAGGGCCAGGATGAGCAATGACAAGATCAGCACGATAGCCCAGCAGGTAGACGACCTGCGCGACGCGTATCGGATGCTGGGCGAGTGCAGGCTGCGCGTCAGGGTGGCGATGGTCCGAGCCCGCGAGCGTCTCCAGCGGGAGGCGCAGGACACGGTGTCGGCCGCAACGGGCGTCAGCCTGGAGGGGATCGGCACGGACACGCTCCGGCTCAAGGAGCGACTGGAGAAGGCCGAGAAGGAGACCCGGCGGCTCACGGACCGGCTTCGCGACCTGGAGCGCAAGGCGGAGCGCGAAGAAGCGTTCTGGCGGGCCATAGACGAGCAGGAGGAGGGGGTGTGCTCGACATGCAAGGGCACCGGCAAGGTGCTCGTGCTGGGGGGCCACGGCGACCCGTGCCAGGCGTGCAACGGCACGGGCAAACCGATCTGACGGGCAGTTCTCCCCTCACTCCCTCATGTGCGGGCGTCAGGCAACTGGCGCCCGCTTCCCTTCCCTCTCAGATACCCGCCAGGTGGCGCCTGTGGCGCGAACCGGCCTGAAACGACGCACCCCCCGCGCCAGGGGCGTTTCGCCGGCCAGACCCAAGCGCAGCGGCACCTAATCAGGCTGTGCTTGTTCCTGGGCCACGATCTCCTTCGCCTGCTTCGCCGTCCCAAAGCGGTAAGGCCAATAATCGGGCTGTGGGGTCTCCTGGGCCACGATATGCCCGCCAGGCGGGCCTTACCCCTCCCGCGTGCAGTTTCGTTCATCTCTCGTGCGGGAGAGCGCCTGGGGAGCCTCTGCCGACTTCGAATCCAGTCGATGCTCTTCAGTTCAACGTCCATGTGTCGCTCCTTTGCGTTTGTCTCATGCAGAGGTTCTCCCGAACCGTCAAGGCCAAATGCCCGCCAGGCGGGGCCTACCCTTCCCGCGTGCAGTTTCGTTCATCTCTCGTGCGGGAGAGCGCCTGGGGAGCCTCTGCCGACTTCGAATCCAGCCGTCCCAGCCGCCAGGGATACAACCAGCACTTCTTTGCGGTGCAGCGGCGCACCTCGGCCGCGTTGTAGCCCACACACTCCAGGCAGTGGTTCCTGATCGCGAGGGCCCGTTGCGCCACCTCGCCTGCACGTCGCCGTCGACTTCTGACCTTGGTAACCTTCTTCACTGTGCATTGCTCCTTGCCACAAAGGCTAAAAACGTTGCGGAACGTTGAATCGGGACGACCCGCAGCAGCAGTCGAGGCACTTTGCCCTGATGGCCTTCAGTTGCCGGAGCAGTTCGCCCGGCTTGCGTTGTTCCTTCACAGGCATTGCGTTCTCCTTGGTCAGGTGATCAAGGACTGTTCACACCATGGTCTGAACACTCGTCACGCAGCTTCGGTCTCATCCTGGAGCATCCGGCGGATGTGAGGCCAGACCAGGAAGTGGCGGGCGCCCTTCTTCCGGGCAGGGACACGCAGCGGCTCGGACAGCCTCTCCAGCGCAGCGTCGAGCAGTTCCTGCTGGCGGTCTTCCGGGAGCGCCTCGAACTTCTCGGCAAGCGGGTCCGGCTGAGCGCGTTCGACTTTGACCTTTTCGGCCTTCTCGCGCCGGGAGCGCTGGTCGGCCTGCGCCGTTTCCTCTGCGGCCACCCGCTTCTGGTGCTTGCGCAGGATGGGGAGCAGGTAGCGAGCAAGGTTGCTGGGGGGAGAGCCGCCGGTGCGCAGGTATTCGTCAAGCTCGACAGCGGCTTTCGCAGCGGCGAACGGCGGGTCGGTCTCGCCCAAGATGCGGTTCACCGCCTCTTGCGTGTGGCGCTCCGAGTCCTTCCAGACACTCAGGACGAACGGGCAGTCTACGATGAACGGGCTCGGCTTCACGGGCAGTTCCTTTCTGTCTGTTCTGTCTTCTGAATCAGAGTCAACAACAACATCGCCGTTGCCGTTATCGCCGTTGCCGTTCTGTTCAGAGTCAGAGTTGCCCAGGGTACAGTACGTACGTAACCTTAACGACGATGTTGTTGTTGTTGTTGTACTTCTTAAGTACTTCTTAAGGGCGTCCCAGGTCTGATTTTTCGGAAATCGTAACCCGTTACCCCGAGACGGTTTGCGAACTGATTTAGGTGTCCCAGGTCTGGCGTTAGGTGTCCCGGGGTAGGCCGATTTTAGGTGTCCCAGGTCTGCCCCCCCCGGTTCTGATAACCCGTTGCCGCCAGCGGAGTTGCGAACTGATTTAGGTGTCCCATTTAGGTGTCCCAATAGGTGTCCCAGGGGGGGCG
>PUMJ01000198.1 GCA_003551305.1 Candidatus Brocadiaceae bacterium | reverse complement strand
TTTTTCTGGACGGCATCCTTGCAGCGCACCAGGGTCGCGCCGCCGCCCGGGATAATGCCCTCGTCCACGGCGGCGCGCGTAGCGTGCAGCGCGTCCTCGACGCGGGCCTTCTTCTCGGTCATCTCCGCCTCGGTGGCGGCGCCGACCTTGATGACGGCCACACCGCCGGAGAGCTTGGCCAGGCGCTCCTGCAGCTTCTCCTGATCGTAATCGCTGGTGCTCTGCTCTATCTGCTTACGGATCTGCTCGATGCGCGCCTTCACGTCGGATGCGCTGCCGGCGCCCTCGACCACCGTGGTGTCATCCTTGGTGATGCTCACCCGGCCGGCGCGGCCCAGGTCGCTGAGTTGAACGTTCTCGAGCTTCACGCCCAATTCCTCGCTGATGAACCGGCCGCCGGTCACGACAGCCAGGTCACCGAGCATGGCCTTGCGGCGCTCGCCGAAGCCGGGGGCCTTCACGGCGCAGCAGGACAGAACGCCCCGCAGCCGGTTGACCACCAGCAGGGCCAGCGCCTCGCCCTCGACGTCCTCGGCCACTATCAGCAGGGGCTTGCCGGCGTTGGCGACCTTCTCCAGCACCGGCAGCAGGTCGCGGGCGTTGCTCAGCTTCTGCTGGTAGATGAGGATGTAGGGTTCCTCCAGTTCGCACTCCATCGCCTCCGGATTGGTGATGAAGTAGGGGGAGAGGTAGCCTTTGTCGAACTGCATCCCCTCGACGAACTCAAGCTCGGTCTCCAGGGTGTTGCCCTCCTCCACCGTTATGACGCCGTCCTTGCCGACCTTCTCGACGGCATCAGCAAGCAGGTTGCCGATGGCAGGGTCGTTGTTGGCGCTTATGGCGGCCACGTGGGCGATGTCCTCGCGGTCCTGCACCGGGTGGCTCATGTCCTCCAGCCGGCCGACCACCCCGTCCACGGCGCCGGCGATGCCGCGCTTGAGGGCCATGGGGTTGGCGCCGGCGGCCACGGCCTTCAGCCCCTCGCGGTAGATGAACTCCGCGAGCACCGTGGCGGTGGTGGTTCCGTCGCCGGCGTCGTCGCTGGTCTTGGAGGCCACTTCGTTGACCATCTTGGCGCCCATGTTCTCGAACTTATTCTCCAGTTCGACCTCCTTGGCCACGGTCACGCCGTCCTTGGTCACCCGGGGGCCGCCGTAGTTCTTCTGCAACACCACGGTGCGGCCGGTGGGGCCCATGGTCACGCGCACGGCGTCAGCCAGTTTCTGCACGCCCCGCATTATCTTGGTGCGCGCTTCGTCGCCGTACATCAGTTGTTTTGCAGCCATCATGCTCCTCCGCTATATCTTGGTGTGGCGTCAAGCCGGAAGGTGTGGAGCCGTCAGCTTTCGATCACGGCCAGCAGATCGCTGGCTCGCATGATGAGCAGCTCCTGGCCGTCCACTTCCACTTCCGTGCCGCCGAACTTGCCGAACAGCACCTCGTCGCCCTTTTTGACGCCGATCTCGGCCCTGTCGCCGTCGTCAGTCAGCTTGCCCGGGCCCACGGCGATGACTCGCCCGCGCTGCGGCTTTTCCTTGGCGGTCTCCGGCAGGAAGATGCCTCCGGCCGTCTTTTCGTCCTCCTCGATACGCTCAATCACCACACGGTCATCCAGGGGTTTGATTTTTGCCATTTTGCTGAACCTACCTCCGCAAAGAGTTGAAACCGTTCTGTTGGGCCAGAGAGGCTGTCACATCATCCCGCCCATGCCGCCCATACCACCCATACCGCCCATGCCGCCCATGCCGCCGCCGGGCATGCCGCCACCGGGCATACCGCCGCCGGGCATGCCTTCCTCGTCTTCCTCATCTTCCTCGGCGGTGCGGATCAGGCACTCGGTCATGAGCAGCACACCGGCGACACTGACGGCGTTCTGCAGCGCGATGCGGATGACCTTGGTCGGGTCAATGACGCCCGCTTCGATCAGGTCCCCGTACTGCTCCCTTTCGGCGTCATAGCCGAAGACGTAATCATCGGACCGCTCGACCTTCCGGGCCACCACCGCGCCTTCCAGGCCGGCGTTTTCGGCTATGGTCATCAGGGGCACTCGCAGCACCTCGCGCACGACGTCGGCGCCGAGGGCCTCGTCCCCTTCCAGCTCAAGGCCGTCCAGGCAGGCGGCGGCGCGGAACAGCGCAACACCGCCTCCGGGCAGGATGCCCTCCTCGACGGCGGCCTGGGTGGCGTTGAGGGCGTCCTCGACTCGTGCCTTCTTCTCCTTGACCTCGGTCTCGGTGGCGGCGCCGACGTTGATCTCGGCCACGCCCCCGCTCAGCTTGGCCAGGCGCTCCTGCAGCTTCTCGCGGTCGTAGTCGCTGGTGGTGGTCTCGATCTGCTTTTCGATCTGGCGCACGCGGGCCTGGATCTCCTCAGACGCACCGCCCCCTTCCACGATGGTGGTCGTGTTGTTGGTGAGGGTCACTTTGGCGGCGGTGCCCAGGTCGGAAAGCTGCACGTTCTCCAGGCTGACGCCGAGGTCCTCGAAGATAGCCCGCCCGCCGGTCAGGATGGCAATATCCTCCATCATGGCCTTGCGTCGGTCGCCGTATCCGGGGGCCTTCACGGCCGCGCAGCTCAGCACGCCGCGCAGCCTGTTGACCACCAGAGTGGCCAGCGCCTCGGTTTCGACGTCTTCGCTCAGCACAAGCAAGGGCCGGTTCTGCTCGGCCACCTTCTCCATCAGCGGCGCAATGGCGCGGGGGCTGCTGATCTTCTTCTCGAAAATGAGGATATAGGGCTCTTCCAGCACGCACTCCATGCTGTCTTCGTCGGTCACGAACTGCGGCGAGAGATAGCCCCGGTCGAACTGCATGCCCTCCACCACGTCCACGGTGGTCTCAAGGGTGCGGCCTTCCTCGATGGTGATGACGCCGTTGGGCCCGACCTTTTCCATGGCCTCAGCGATCATGCGGCCAACTGCCCGATCGTTGTTGGCGGCTATGGCGGCCACAGCAGCCCAGTCCTCGGAATCCTCAACCGGCTTGCTGCGTTTTCTCAACTCCTCCACCACGGCGGCTGCGGCTTTATGCATACCACGCCGCAGGGCGGCCGCGTCACAGCCGGAGATCACCCGCTTCATCCCGTCCTTGCAGAGGGCCTCGCCCAGGACGGTCGCCGTGGTGGTGCCGTCACCGGCGTCGTCATTGGTCTTTGAGGCGGCTTCCTTGAGCATCTGGGCGCCCAGGTTCTCGAAGTCGTCAGTCAGCTCGATGTCCTCGGCGACCGTGACGCCGTCCTTGGTCACCTTGGGGCCGCCCCAGCCTTTGTCCAGGATGGCATTGCGTCCGCGAGGTCCCAGGGTCTGCTTGACGGCGCGCGCGAGCTTGGAGACACCCTCGAGGAGCTTCTCCTGTCCTTCCAAACCGAAAGCAAGTTCTTTCGGGGGCATATCGGGTACCCTCCCACGAGATTGAAGTCATCAGGGCAACAACGGGGCCCAACATCGGAGATATATCTGCAAACAGTATGCCGAGCCCGGTCCGTGGTCGGCAGCCCACCGCAACGCGCCCTGCCGGCCGACCCCTGCAAAGCGGCCTGCCGCCCCGCAAGAGCCCGAGAGGCGCCGTAAGAGTTGGCGCGGTGCGGTCTTCCAGGCGCTCTTCGATGCACGGCCGGCCAAGGCGCCCGCGCACTCGACGGCGGGGACGGCGCCGGTGAGGCGTCCTGTCATTCCGACAGCGGCCGCTGGGGGCTCGCCCGGCGCCTGTCACTTTGGCAGCAGGTCAACGTCCTGGAGGCGGAAGTGGCGGGGGAAGCTGCGTCGCCCCTCCTGGAAGTCCCTCAGCCGGCGCATGAAGCGGTCATTGGCGCGACTCCAGCCGGCCAGCACCCGGCGGCCCATGTACCGCAGGAACGCTGTGCTAAAACGGAAGCAGGAGACCGAACGCAGAACGCTGCTGGCCGAGTAGAAGCGGCGGTTGGCCCGGAGGGTGCCTATCTGCAGGTCAAGGGGGCTCATCTGCGCCGGCTCAAACACGACGTGATGCCCGTCGTAGAGCGACCAGTCGTAGGTGAATATCCGGCCCTGCTCATCCAGCTTCTCGAACAAAGCCGACCCGGGCACGGGTGTGAGCATGAGGAACTGGACGGTGTCGAGGCGCCTGTCCAGGGCGAAACGGACTGTCCTGGCGAAGACCGAGGGGTCGTCCTCGTCCGCGCCGAACATGAACATCCCGTGCACCGGTATGCCGTGATCGTGGAAGGCCTTGACCCCCTGCTCGATGTCGGCCAGCGACTGGTGCTTGTGGTAGCTTTCGAGGGTCTTTTCGTCTATGGACTCGAAACCGACGAAAACGCGGCTGCAGCGGGTGCGGCGCATCAGGTCCAGCAGCTCCGGGTCCCGGTAAACGTCTGCCCGCACCTGGGCATACCACTTTCGCGGCAGCACGTTCTCGCTGAGCATGCGCTCCAGCAACTCCTTGGTGCGGGTGGGCGAAGCGGTGAAGTTGTCATCGCAGAAAAAGACGTTCGCCTTGCCCAGACGACGCAGTTCCTCCAGCACCCTTTCAACGCTGTTCATGCGGTAGCGGCGCCCAAACATCGGCGTGACGCTGCAAAAGGTGCAGTTGTGCGGACAGCCCCGCGTGGTCATCACGGGCGTGGTCTTCAGCTTCTCGTGGCCGTGCACCAGCGACAGGTCCGGGATGGGGATATCGTCCAGGTCGAACACATACTCGCGATGCGCATTGTGCACAACCTGCCCGTCGTCGCGGTAGTAGAGGTTGGGCACCCCGGAGAGGTCACCGCCGCTTTCGAGGGCGTCCACCAGGCGGGGGAACGCCTCCTCGGCCTCCCCCACGATCACGTAATCCCCGTGCGCAAGCGGCTCTTCGGGCAGGAAGGTCGGATGCACGCCTCCGAAAACGACAGGAATCCCGCGCAGATGCAGCAGGCGGGCCATGGCGTAAGCCCGCGGCGCCGTGGCCGAGGTACAGGACAAGCCGACCAGGTCCGACTTGAGAATGTCCCACGCCCGGGAGGAGCTGATGCGCTGCAGGTCCTCGACATAGATACTGACCTCGTGACCGCGGTCACGCAGAATGGTGCCCAGCACGGGCAACCCCAGACGAGGTATGGCGAGGTGGCTGTAGACGTGGTAGTCGGGCGAACTCGGCTCGATCAGCGCGATCTTCATGGACAGCCCCCCTGCTGACGGGCACGGCATGGCCGCCGGCCCGGATGATTGTGGTAGCGGGGGGGGGGATCGAACCCCCGACCCGAGGCTTATGAATCCTCTGCTCTGCCACTGAGCTACCCCGCCACGACAACTGCCGCGATTTTACTTGCCCCGGCTGATCTTGTCAAGAAAGACGTGAGCGCGATGATGTCAAAAGTATCGTGTAAGAACGGCTGAGGCGGCCGGGCCCGAGCGCGTCCGCTTGCCGTTGACCATCCGGCGGGTCACCCGCCGGCGAAGGCTGGCAGGCTGGCCGCGAGAACCACGGATCAACCACTGCCCCGGCCGGAGCTCAGCATCTCAAAGTGCAAATGGATTCGTTTCGCAAAAGCACCCCGCTGCGCCCAAATCGGACAGCAACGCCCAAACGGGGCGCCTCAGGCCGGCTCAGAGTATCGGCGGCATCAGGGATCGGTTGTGCCTTCCCGGGCGCAAAGGTCTGGCCCTGCCCCCTGCCACGCCGAGGGAGCGAACGATTTCGATGCAAAAGTCCTGAATCCGGCAACCGGCCCTCCTGCCGGGAGCGTCAATGCGCAATGGTCATCGCCGGCTTGCGTAATAGACTATACGCTCATGGGGCTTCGGTCAAGCGCTTTCAGCCGCGGGACGCAGGAAAGCGCTATGTCGCCCGCCTCAGGCCGGCAGAACTGTCATGACGAACCCCGCGATGGCGGGGTGAGGCACCTGCGGCCTTGCGCGCCGGGGGGCGGAACTGCTCTGGCACGGACCGCCTGCCGCTACGAGCATCGGACCGGGGGGGGACGGGCCTCCGTGGCTGCCTCTGAATCGCCCCGGGCTCCGTCTGAGGCGTCCGCTACGGGGGCTTTGTCTCTCTTTCCACGGTCGCGGGGCCTTTGCCCGGCTCTATGGGCGGGTGAGTTCCGTGGCCGCTGCGCCCCGAGAGCCGGCCCCGTCCCATGCGGCGGGTTCAGGAGGATTCCTGGAAATAGAGGAACGCCTGAACGGTCATCTCCCAGCGGTCATCGCGCCGCCGCACCCCCATCACCGACGAGATGCCGACGTAGGGGCGCTCCTCGGTGATGTGGCGCAGGAACGAGAACGCCTGCTCCAGGGGGACGGGCCGTATCTCGACCGTTGTGGTCAGGAGGGTCGGCCCCCTGCTCTCGTCCTCCTCGAACTCGGGGTCGATCGAGATCTGGTCGGTGCTGATGCCGCTGTTGCCGGCCACGGTCTCCCAGTAGGCCCAGGAGTCGGCTTCGGCGCGGCTCATGCGCCGGACCTGGATGCGGGGGCCTCGCGAGCGGGCGGCCTGCAGCTCGTCGGCGAGGCTGCCCACTGTTTCGGCCGCGTGCGCGGCCTGCTCGGCCGCCAGCCGGCTGTCGCGGGCGCGCAAGGCCAGCCAGCCGCCGGCGCCCCATACGAGCGCCCCAGCGGCAACCAGCACCACCGCGCGCGTCAGCGCGTTTCCTGTCCTACCGCAGCGCACCGTCGTCCTCCCACTGCATCCGTATCCTGAACCGGTACTGACCGCCGCCCAGCGACTCCGGGTTGGCGGCGGTTGCGCTGACGCCGAGTTCCGTCTGCAGGGCGTCCACGACCCTGTCGGCGGCGCCGAGGCTCCCTGCGCGGCACTCCAGCACCAGGCTGCCGCTGCGGATGCTGAACTCGTGGATCTCCATCCCCTCCACCTCCGGCAAGGCCCGGACGGTCCTTTCAAGCACCGCCAGGGGCTCGACGGCCCGGACGGCGCCCGGGCCCTCGTCCTGGCGCTGCACACCGGCCAGGTCCGACCGCACGCGCAGCAAGGGGTCCGGGGGCATGGGTTCTCCGGGGTAGAGAGCTTCCCACATGGCATGCAGGGCCTGGCGGTTGGCCTGCTCGGTGTGGGCCGCGTGTGCGCTGCGCCGGTAATGGTGTCCCGCGAACAGGAGCCCCGCCAGCAGGAGCACGGCCAGGAACGCCGTCAGGGGGCCGGCCATCGCTTTCGCGGCGGTGGCCGGCCGGCGCACGGTGCGCGCAAGGTCCGGGACGGCACCGCCCTGCAGCGAGAGCGCCGCCCCGGCGGCCAGCCCGAAAGGACCCAGCTCCGCCGCAGAGCTGCCCTCGGAGGCGAGAGCGTCGGCAGCCGGGTGCACCGGCGCCGGCAGCTCGGCCCGCAGTTCGGCCAGCGCCTGCTCGGCCGCCTCTCCCTCGCCGCCCACGTAGACCGAGCACTCCTCGGCGGGAACGCCAGCACTCCACAGGCAGACCCGGACGGCCGCAGGGACGTCGGGGGCGGACGCATCCTGCCCGCCGGCCGGCGGCACGGCGCGAGCGAACCGGAGCCGGCCCTCGCTACCCACCACGAAGTCCGCACAGGCTTCGTCAAGCCAGAGGGCCGCCACGGGCGCGTGCGCCTCGGCTGCGTTCACAAGGTGAAGCAGCGCCTCGGCCCGGGGCAGCACGGTGCGGGGATAGACCCCCGCCTCGGCGCAGGTCTCCAGCAACTGCGCCACCTCGTCGCGGCGCGCAGCGAAGGCAAGCAGCTCGACTTCGCCCTCCCGTCGGGCGGTTATCTCGTAGTCCACCACCCACTCGTCCACGTCGAAGGGGAGCCGCTCCTCGACATGGAAGCCGATGACCTCGTCTATGCGGTCGGGGTCGTCGAACGGCAGCCGCACGCGGGCGACGACGGTGCTCAGGTTGGCCGTGACCGCGACGCGGGAGAGGCCGACCCCCACGGAGCGCGCGGCGTTGCGGAGCGCTTCCCGCAGGCCGCAGCCGGGCGAGAAGTCGCGCGGGGCGCGCACCAGGGGCACCTCCGCCTGCCGGGCCGGCGCGGCCCGTCCGCGCGCCAAACGCACGGCATAGACAGCCTCGGGCCCGATTTCGATGCCTACGGCCAATTTCCGCTCCCGTCTCCAGGGTTGCAGCGCTCTCGTCAGGCGCCCTCGTCCTCTCCGCCGGTGAAGGCGGCTATGCCGACGCGCCGCGGTTCGCCCCGGAAGCTGACGTGCGGGACGAGTTGCCGGAACAGCACCGGCACGTCCGGTTCGCGGCGCGTGACGATGACGCGTTCGCAGAGGCGCGCCGGGCCGCTCTGCGCCACGATCTCTATCTCGAACACCCGGCTCTCGGTCAGCACACGCATGCTGCCGGGGCGTCGCAGCGTCTGGCCGGCCCCGGGCAGCGCGAAGACCTCCTCCGGCCGCGCGAACGGTTTCTCTTCCCGCCGCTCGATGACGGCGCGGACCAGGCGCTCGTTGCCCCGACCCCAGAGGTATTCCATGGCCTCGCGAGGGGCCGTGTTGACGTTGAGCCCGCCGTCGGTCCAGACCGTCAGGTAGCGCCCCACCGGCAGCACCGCACCGGAGCCGGCGCCTTCCACGTCGAATAGCGGCCCGCCCGCCAGCCTTTCGGGCAGGTCCAGCATGTGCTGGCGGCTGACGAGCCATCGGCGCACCTCGTCCTCCTCGGCGCCGAAGGCCCTTGCCGACTCGCGCACGAACAGCCGCAGGGCGCGCCCGAACTCCCGGGCGTCCGCCGGGCGCGTGGCCGCCAGGACGTGAGGAACCGACACTTTGCTGTTCTCGTCGCGGATGTTCATGATAACGTCCACGTCGCCTATCCTCACCTGCATCGGCCCGCGGGCCCACGCGTCCTCGGCGCTGTCGCCGGGGGGGCCTTCGTCCCTGTCCACCGCCAGCATGCAGCGGGCCAGGGCCACGCCGCTCTCCAGGGCCGCCCTCAGTTCCACGGCCCGGGCACGCGAGCGGGCCAGTTCGAGCTCCGTCATCGTGGAGACGCTCAGACGGCCGACAAGCAGCGCCAGCACGCACACGATCACCAGGACCGCCACCAGCGCGAAGCCGCCGCGCGCGGCATCCTCAAGCGGTCCTGCCGGGGGGCACCGGTTCACTCGGTCTCCTCCTGGCGTTCGCGGCGAGGCATGATCCGCACCCGCGCCGCCCGGTCGACGTCGAACGCCTTCACGATCTCCAGCCCCGGGGCATTGCTCCCGGCGAATCCGACTCTAACGCGCAAGGCCACGGGCTCCCGCACGCTGTCCCCGACGGGCCACTCATCGACCCAGTCGGTTCCGTCGTAGGCCTCGACTTCAAAGGACGTTATGCCGTCCATCAGCAGCAGCTCGCCCCGAGCTCTGCCGTCAGCGGGGTAGGCGGCCTCCGACCGCCGCATCCGGTAGGCGCCGGTCCGTTGCGGGGACGGCTCTATGCGGTAGGTGACGCGCCGTACCAGGGACCGCTGCCCCCCGGCGGGGCTGAACTGGTCGGCGGCGGTCGTCAGCGTCAGCTCCAGCCGCCGGGCGGCCGCCATGCCGGAACGGGCGAGTTCCAGGGGCGGCTGCTCGCTCCAACGGGGGTAGAAGCCGGCCAGGTCGCGCTCCAGCACCTCGGCCACCGTGCCGGCGGCCGCCCTCTGCTGCTGGACGTGCCAGGTCATCTCGTTCTGACGCGCCGTGGCGGCCCAGAGGCTGTGCGCTGCGCCCAGGACCACGGCCACCAGCACAAGAGCCACCAGCACCTCCACCAGGGTGAAGGCGGCGGTCATCCTACCTGTTGCTCGCCACTGCACGGGACGTGTAGAACCACCTTTCCAGTCTGAGCGCCTCGTCGGAACCGCCGCGCGCGGCTTCGACCTCAACGGTAACCCGCACCAGCCGAGCACGGTCGCCTTCGCCGTGCAGCTCCACGGTGCGCTTCCAGGAGGCGCCCGGCGGGGATTGGAGCCGGCCGCTGTCACTGCCTGCCGTCAGCTCCGGTCGCAGGGCCACCTCCTCGGCCAGCCGTGCGGCGGCCCGGGCGGCCGCCGCCTCCTGACCGGAGCGGTCGGAGCGCCGCAGGGCGGCGTCCTGCATCTCCACCAGGGCCAGCGCCGCCACGGCCAGGATGACGGCCGCCATCAGCACCTCCAGCAGCACGATGCCCCTGCGCGTTTTCATCAGTCCCTCCGGATGCGGGCCATGGCGCCATGAACGTCCACCAAGAGCCGGCCGGCCTTTGGCTCAAACAGCTCCACCTGGTGCGGCCGGACGTAGCCGCCCGCGTGGACACGCACAGTTGCCACTCCCTCGGTCACCCGGGAGTCCGCCGCCAGGCGGACGCCGCTCAGCCTGACGCCCTCGGGCAGCGCGGGCAGCCGCGGCATGTCCTCGGCCGGCGCGCCCGCCGCCACGAGCCGGACCTCCCGGGCAACGAGGTCATACTCGATAACCACATCGCTGCCGCGGTCCGTGGCCCACGTCTGGGCCGTCCTGACGGCGTCTATCACGTGGCGCCCGCCGTCCTGGAGCCGCAGCCGCGGCAGCAACGCCGAGAGGCGGGGGGCGGCCAGCCCGGCCGCCATGCCGAGCACCACGGCGACCAGCAGCAGCTCGATGAGCGTGAAGGCGCTGTTTCGCCGCGCGCCGCTCGAACCTTTACGGGCCATGGACTGCATGGATGTCAGGAGTCGCGTTCGAGGTCCCAGGAGACGATGTCCGCGTCGGCGCCCGTGCCGCCGGGGCGGCCGTTGGCGCCGTAGGAGATGATATCGTATGGGCCGTGCGTGCCGGGGTGGACGTACTGATAGGGGTTGCCCCAGGGGTCCGGGGGGACGGTTCTCTGGTCGAGGAAGCCGCCATCGGGCCAGCGGTCCACGCCGGCCGGCTTCTCCACCAGCGCGCGCAGGCCCTCGCTGTTGGTCGGATAGCGGCTGTAGTAAGCGTGGAACGTCTCAAGCGCGGTCATAAAGCTCCGTATCTGGGCCTTGGCCGCGTTCCTCTGGGCCATTTCGCGGTGGCCTGTGAACCGCGGCAGCGCCACGCTGGCCAGGATACCGATGATGACCACGACGATAAGAATTTCCAGCAGGGTGAAGCCCGCCCTGCGCCCGACAGGTCTGATGGGGCCAGTCCTCATAATCCCCTCTCCGTCATGCTACAGTTGACTTAGCTCAAAGACCGGCAGGAGCACGGCCGCCACCACGAATGCCACCACGAGGGCGACGACCAGTATGGCGAGCGGCTCGATGAGGGCGGCCAGCTTTCCGGTGGCCGCCTCCACGTCCTCGCCGTAAGATTGCTCCACCGTTTCCAGCACCGAATCCAGGGCGCCGGTCTCCTGGCCGGCCGCCAGCATGTCGCCAAAGGACGCCGGAAAGATGCCGCCGCCCTCGGCGGAGCCGGCCAGGTCCCCACCCATCACGAGCTTGTTGCGCATCCTCTCGGCCTCCTGCACCAGCAGCGGGTTGTCGGCGGTGCGGGCTATCTGGTCCAGCGCGTCCGTCAGCACCAGGCCGCCCTTGAGCAGGGCGCCGAGCATGACGGCGAACTGCCGGGCAAGCTGCTTGCGCCGGAAGGAGCCGACCGCCGGCATACGCAGCAGCAGCCGTTCCCAGCCCAGGCGCACAGCGGGACGCGACATGGCGAAATGCCACAGCGCCCACAGGCCCGCCAGCCCGAGGACGCACCAGAGCCAGCCGGCGGCGAAAAAGCCGCTCACCGCCCGCAGGGCGCGCGTGGCCGGCGGCAGAGCGCCGCCCCGCCGTTCGATCACCTCCACGAACCGCGGCACCACGGCGCTCATCAAAAACACCACCACGCCGAAGGCGGCCAGCGCGACCAGCTTCGGGTAAAGCAGAGCCGTCTGCATCTGGCGGCGGAACCGGCGGCGGGACTGCAGGTAATCCGCCATGGTGCCCAGCAGAGCGGCGAGTTCGCCGCTGTTCTCGCCCGCTTCGACCATGCTGACGTAGAGGCCGTCGAACCAGTCCGGGTGGCGCTGCATGGCGGTGGCCAGCGACTCGCCTTTGCCGATGTCGTCCCGCAGCGCGCGCACCACGGGCCGCAGGCGCACGGGCGCGGTGCGGCCCAGGCTGGCCAGCGCATCCCGCAGGGGCATGCCCGTCATCACCAGCAGGTGCAGTTCCCGGGTCAGCCACAGGAGCCTTTTCTGCCGGTCGCCGCTGAAGGGCAGCCTGCCCAGCCACCGGCCGGCTCGCGCCCCGGCCCCGGCGGCTTTCATCTCCGTTACGTAGAGTCCGTGCTGACGCAGCAGTTCGCGGGCGCGGCGCGCGGAATCGGCGTCCAGCGTCCCGCTCACCGCCTCGCCGCCTTTGCGCACCGCCTTGTATTGATAAACTGCCACTGTGGGGGCGTTCTCCGCTTATCCGGCTCTTCTCACCACGAAGGGAAGACGAGCGATCGGGGTTGGAACTTCAATGGCTCGGACTTGCTCACCCGAGTTGTCCCGTCACGATTCCTCATGCTTTTCGTCCTCCGCGTCCCACCTTTCCGTCGTGGTTGATGTGCTTATCAGTTCTTGTTTGCTGGTTCTCTTCGAGTCCTTCGTATTTTTAGTGGTTGACCGAGCTTCGGGAAGGCTCAGGTCACGCGCATGACCTCCTCGGGGGTGGTTACGCCCTGCAGCACCTTGCGCACGCCGTCGGCGCGCAGGGTCACCAGGCCGCGCTCCAGGGCGCTGTTGCGTATGGCACGGGCGTCGGCGCCCTCGAGGATGAGCGCGGCGACGGGTTCGTCTACCTGGAGCAGTTCAAAGAGGCCGACCCGCCCGTAGAAGCCCGTCTGCAGGCAGTTGTCGCAGCCGCGGCTGCGCCGCAGTTCGACCTCCCGGTCCTGCTCCAGCCCTAACTGCTTCAGTTGCTCGGGACTGGCGAGGCAGGGCTCCGCGCACTCGGGGCAGACGCGCCTGACCAGCCGCTGCGCCAGCACGGCCGTAAGCGTGGAGGAGAGCAGGAACGGTTCGACCCCCAGGTCCAGCAGCCGTGCCACGGCGCCGGCCGAGTCGTTGGTGTGCAGCGTGCTGAGCACCAGGTGGCCGGTCTGCGCCGCCCGCACGGCCATCCGGGCGGTCTCCACGTCACGCACCTCCCCGACCATGATGACGTCGGGGTCCTGCCTCAGGATCGAGCGCAGCCCGGAGGCGAACGTCATGCCTTTTTTCTCGGTGACGGGAAGCTGGGTGATGCCGGAGAGGTGATACTCGATCGGGTCCTCGAGGGTGATGACGTTGCGCTCCCGGCTGTTGACCCGCAGCAGCGCGGCGTAGAGGGTGGTGCTCTTTCCGGAACCGGTGGGTCCGGTGCAGAAGAAGATGCCGTTCGGCTCGTCCACGATGCGGTCCATCATCTCCAGGTGCTCGAGGCTCAAGCCGAGTTCCTCCAGGCCGTAAACGCCGGTGGAGCGGTCCAGCAGGCGGGCCACCACGCGCTCGCCGTAGTTGGAGGGGACGGTCGAGATGCGCAGGTCCACGTTCTTGTTGCCCAGCCGCACGGTGGTGCGCCCGTCCTGGGGCAGCCGCTTCTCGGTGATGTCCATGCGGCCCATGACCTTGATGCGCGATACGACCGGCTCCAGCACGCTGAGAGGGTACGTCGCCACCGGGTGCAGCACGCCGTCTATGCGGTAGCGCACGACGACTCCCTCGCCCGTGGGCTGGATGTGGACGTCGCTGGCGCGGGCGCGCAGCGCCTCGAACAGGACCTTGTTGACGAGCTGGACGACGGGGGCGCTCTCGACGGCCGCCAGCAGGTCCTGGTCGGCGCCGGCGGCGTCCAGCAGCCGGGCCACTTCCGCCTCGTCCTCCCCGTCGCCGGACTCCCAGTTGATCTGCGCCCCCTGCTGGTAGGAGCGGGTGATGGCGTCGCTTATCTGAGACTCGGGGGCGAGCACGACGTTCACAGGGCAGCCGAGGGCGAGGGAGACGGCATCGACCACCTCCGGCTCCAGGGCTGTGGCGGCGGCCAGGTTCAGCGCCCCCTCCCCGTCCTGCAGGCCCAGCACGCAGTGGCGGCGGGCGAAATCAACGGGGATGGCCTGCACAAACTCCCGGCTGAAAGTGACGTCCTGGAGCGCACTGCGCACGGGCAGGCCCAGCAGTTCGCCCTCCAGTTGCAGCAGGTCGAGTTCGTCCGCCCCCCCGCTACGCGCGATCGCCCTGTCCAGGGGCAGGGCATCCTTTTCGGCGGTCTCCAGCGCGGCGGCGGCCGCCTCGTCGCCGAGGCCCACCCGCTGGCGCAGGGCCGCCAGCAACGGATGTTCCGGACCCGCCGTGTGCACAGCGTCCACCATCAGTTTACTCCTCAGCCTCGGGCGCGTCCCCGCTGAGCCGGCGCGCCCTCTGCTCGGCAGCGGCGCTGGCGCCCCTCAGGTCGGAGAAGTCCTGCGCTCGAAATATCCGGGGCCGGATGAACGCGTAAAGCGTGTTCTCCGTGGTGTTGATGGATGTGCTGCGGAACAGCGCCCCGAGCACCGGGATGCTGCCCAGGATGGGGACCCGGGAGACGGCCTGCCGCTCCTGTGTCTGCACGATACCGCCGATGATGATGGTGGCCCCGTCCGGCACGGTCACGGCGGTCTCTATCCGGTTCTCCTCCCGCGGCGGAGGAACGTTGGCGTCTATCGCCTCGCCCGTGAAGTTGCTGATGGCCAGCCCGATGTCGAGGAACAGGTAGTCGTCTTCGTAGATGGTGGGCAGTATCTCCAGGGAGGTGCCGGCCTGCTCGTAGCCGCCGAAGGCGGTGGTGCTGGTGGTCGTGGTGATGGCACTGACGGTCGTGAACGGCTCCTGGCGCACGCTGTTGAAGGTGGCCAGCTCGTTGTCATTGGCCAGCAGCCGGGGCCGGGAGATAATGCGGCCGTGCTGCTCCTCCTCAAGCGCCCTCAGGATGGCGACGATGTCCTCCGGCCGGAGTATGGCCACCATGGCCCCCTCGCCGATGGGCGGGGGCAGGATGCGTCGGCCGGTGTCGTCCAGCTCGGAGAGCCCGAAGAACGTTCCCACCTCCGCCTCCGTATCACCCGTGGAAGCCCGGGCGGCCAGTTCCACGCCGAGCTGGCGGGCGCCCCGCTCGTTGAGCACCACCAGCCAGGTTTCCAGCAGCACCTGGGGGCGGCGCCGGTCCAGGTCGTCAATGAGCTCTTTGAGCCACTCGTGCTCGGAGCCCGTGGCGGCCACCACCAGGGCGTTGTTCTTCTCATCGTTCACGACCTTGATGCCGGCGCGGTCGGTGCCGTTACCGCCGAAGGGGCCGTCGGACTCCCCTTCGCCCCGGGGGGCGGCCTCCACCTTCTCCATGTCCTGGATGAGGTCGGAGAGGATGCCGATGACGTCCTCGGCCTTGGTGTTGCGCAGGCGGTATATGCGTACCGGTCTTTCCGGCCCGACGGACGCGATGTCGAGCGCCTCCACAGTCTCCCGGACGGCCTGCAGGTCCTCCTCGGCGGCCACGACGAAGACGGCGTTGGTGCGCCTGTCGGCCGCGAACTGGGGCGCCGGCAGCGCTCCGCCCGCATCCTCGCCCCGCTCACGGGCGAACGCCTGATTGAGCTGGCCCACCACGTCCTCGGCGTGGGCGTTCTCCAGCGGCAGCAGAGAGACACGCGGCCGCGCGGCCCGCGTGTCCAGCTTGCGGACCATCTCCACGGCGCGCCTCACGTTGTCGGCGTAATCGGAAATCGCCAGTTGATGGACTTTCGGCAGCGGCAGCACGGCGTCCGTTGATGAGAGGAAATGCCCGATGGCACCGGCCACTGACTCGGCGTCGGCAAACCGCAGGCTGACCACCTGGTTGACGAACTCATCCCCTGAGGGCACTTCGGGATCCGAGGCCCACTCCATGGCGGTCTGGAGCGTTCGCGCCCTCTGGCGCTGCACGATGAGCGTCACGTCATCCCGCGGCACCAGCGCAAAACCCCGCATCTTGAGGATGGTCTCGAAAAGCGGCATCAGCGCCTCCCGGGGGATCTCGCCGGGAACCTGCAGCACCACCGTCCCCTGGAACGTCTCGTCATACACGAAGGCCCGCCCGGTGACCTGGGAGACCCACTCGGCCAGCACGCGCAGGTCCACTTCGTCGGCGAAGTGGAAGCTGATGGTCTGTCCGCCGTCCGCGCCGGACCCCTGCTGGGCGAAGGCGGGTCCGGCCGAGCACAGAAAAACCGCCAGACAGAACAGGGACATGCCGATGAGAACGGGGGGCTTTCTCACGGTCGCTCACCTCCACAGACAACAGCCTCATAGGGTTACCGCGCGCCCGGCGGACTCACAGGAACCCGCAATCCCGCGGCGCACAGCGACTTACATTGTATTATACAAAGGGCCCATGTCCACAGGCGGCCCCGACTGCCGAAAAGCGCCCGCAAGCCAGAAGGAACGAGAACCTGAGGCCAGGAGCGGGACCTCCGGCCAGATGCGGTCAGCAACAGAACCTCCCCCGCGCCGGGGGGGGTTGGACAGGCCTACCACACCGTCTGTATGATCGTATCGGGTTTCTGCTCCCGGATAAGGTCAATGATGATAAAGACCTCCTCGTTGTTGCGGATGCGCCCGGCGACGTCCTCGAAGACGGTCATCATCTCCCGGTGCCCCGTCACCGGCATGCCGTTCACGTCGGTCACGACGTCGCCGTCCTTCAGGCCCATGTCGGCAAACACACTTCCGGACGGCACGCTGCGGAAGACAAGGCCCTTCGGGTTGCCGGCGGCGTCACGGGCCGGTCCGGGTTCGGCGCGTTCCACCCCCTGCATGAGCCTGTCCATGAAGGCGTCAAAATCCTCGAACTCGATGTCGGCCAGCCCTTCCCTCTGCCGGCCGGCTGCAGGCGCCGGTTCGGAGGCGCCGATGCTTATGAGACGGGGCTCGGCCTGCCCGGCCGTTTCTTGCCGGGAGGCGGAGGCCTGTTGATGCCTGCGGCGGGCCTCCGAGGCGCGTTTCGGGACGGGTATGCGGCGGCCCCCCCGCTCAAGCAAGAGCCCGTCGGCGGTGATCTGTGCCACCGTGCCACCCGCCAGCTCGTCGCCGACCCGCAGGGATTTCTGTCCGCCTTCGGCTGATTCCACCACGGCGACCGAGAAGTCACCGTGGATGATTGTGCCGATCACGACCGCCTCGACGTGCAGGTCTTCCCCGGCGCCGGTGGGGCGCTCTTCCGACGGCGGGGCGCCGAACAGGGGGTTGCGGGCCATGGCGAGGTAGTCGGAGGAGACCTGCTGCGCGACCACCTCGTCGTCGCCGCTCAGGGCGGGCAACTCGGACGCTGTGGGCGGGGCCGTCTCGGGCAGCGTCGCGCCCCTCAGATGCAGAACCAGCAGGACGCACAGCAACAGCCCGGCTGCCGAGAGCAGCCACAGCACAAGCCCTACCGTGCGGGGGGACACCGAAAGGGCGCTCTTACCCATCGGGAGGCACCTCCTGACCCTGCATAGCTCAAGCTTAGCAGGTTTGGGCCGGCGCTTCAACCGGCCAGTTCCGTGCCCCGGCGGTAGGAGCGCAGGGTCTTGCCGCCGCGCCGCAACGTGGCCAGCCGCCGGCGTATGCCGCCCATCATCTCGTCCATGGCCGCTGCCAGTTCGCCGTAGGTCTCGGAGGCTTCGGACAGCAGCCTGCGGCAGTCCCCCAGGTCGGCTTCCACCTGCCGGCCGGGGCCCCCGCCGGCCCTCTGCAGGCTCTGCTGGAGCTGGCGCAGGGCGCCGGCCGCCGCCTCGATGCGACGGCAGACGGGCTGCACCTGGCTCAGATGGCGCTCGATGCTCTGCTCCATCTGGTCCGGGGGCACGTTTCGCAACTGGGCCAGCGACTCTTGCAGCACGCTGCAGTCGCTCACTAGGTCCTGGGCCAGGTCGGCGGCCCGGCGTCGCAGTTGAGCGGTTTGTGCCGGCTCAGAGCTCATCGCGCATCATCTCCACCGCCGGCTCGAAGCGGGCGACCGCCGGCAGCAGGCCATGTTCCAGCGCCCGGGCCGCAGCGGCCCAGTCCTGCCCGTTCTGCGCGGCCTCCACGCGGTCGAGAGCCCGGGATATGCCGTCCACCAGAGGTTCGCCATCCCGTGCCGGGCCACAGCGCAGGTCGCAGGTGTGCTGCACCTGGTAGAGCATCGTCAGCGCTTTCTGGACGGCTTCCAGAAGCCGGAAAAGGTCCGCGTTGGCCTCCTCGGCGTCTCCATCGCGCAACGCCTCGGCCACGCGGGGCACCGCCTGCCGAACGACGCCCGCCATAGCGCTCACGTCCTTCAATATGGCGGAGGCGTATGTGCGCAGGTCACCGGTCTCAACGGCCACCTCGGCGCCGCCGAGGGCGGGACTCCCCTCGCGGTCCAGATCCTCGGCCGTGCACGTTTGGCCGTCAACGCGCAGCTGGAGCACCACTTCGTCGGGGGGGATGTCGCCTTCAGCTCGGAGCCGGTCCAGCAGTTCCCGCAGGTTGCCCTCAGGGACCGGCGCTTCGCTGACGAGGCGGTCGTTGACGCTGACTTTCATGGCGTGCATTCCTGCCTTTCAACTCAGAGGAAATTCACGATGGACGGCTTGAGCGAGCCGGCGGCCACCTGCATGACGACCTGCAGCAGGGCGAGCTGGCTCTGGTAGCGCGTAGTCAGTTCGGCCATGTCGGCATCGCGACGGTCGGAGACGATCTGGGCGTTCATGTCGCGCACGCTCTCGGTGGCGCTTCGCAGCAGGGGCAGCTGCGCCTGCTGCTCCCCCAGCCGACCCAGGGAGCGGCGGATGCCGCTGTGGGCGGCCTCGAGGTTGCCGATCAACCGGTTGATCTCGTCCAGGTCGCTCTCGCGCATGGCGTCACGCAGGGCGATGGTCGTCTCGAACAGGTCCTCCTCTCTCTGCCACATCTCCCGGCCGACGAAGTTGACCTCAGCGCTGACGCCGGGCGCTATACTGACGCCTGTACTGACCATCTGGCCCACGTAGTTGACGGCGCTGACCAGGCCGTCAGCGTCGGTTGTGACCTCGAAGGGCGGAACGCGCGTGGACTCGCCGCTGAAGATGTACGCCTCGTCATGCTTCTGGTTGGCCAGGGAGATGAGCGTCTGCAGCAGGCCGTCCACGCCTTCGGCCATGGCCTCCCGGTTCTCCGGGGAGAAGGTGCCAGTGGCCGACTGGACAGCCAGTTCCTTGATACGGGAAATGGTCTCAGAAGCTTTCTGGAGCGAGCTGTTGGCTACGGAAAGCACCCCGTCCGCGGTCTCCAGATTGCCCAGATAGGCGTCTATACGGGAGTTCTCCCGGTCCATGGACATGATCTGCCGGGCGGCGGGCACGTCGTCGGAGACCTTGTTGACCCGCCGCCCGGTGCTGAGTTGCGTGTTCAGGTCACTGAGTTGTTTCAGGTTCTGGTTGATCGCATGCTGCATGTTGCGGTTGATCGTGTTTTGCGTGATTCGCATCATTCACCTCACAGGGCGGCCAGGTCGGCAAGCATATTATCCACCATGGTGATGTATTTGAGCGCGCCGCGGTAGATGGTCTGAGCGGACATGATGCGCATCATCTCCTCGTCTATGCTGACTCCGGAGACGGCGTCGCGGCGGTTGTGCAGATCCTTGAGCAGTTGCTCCTGATTCTCAAGCTGCACCTCACGGGTGTTCTTTGCGGTGCTGAGCCCCCCCAGCAGCGCATGGTAGGCGCCCTGGAGGGTCGAGGTGCCGCCCCCGGCCACGTTCTGCTCACGGACCCGGGACAGTTCCAGCAGGCGGCGGTTGTCGCCCGCCATGGGGCGCAGGGAGCCGGCCAGGCGGGACGGGTCCTGCCGCACGGGTTCGGCCACGGCGATGTCCCCCGCCCCCCGCCCCGTGAACAGCACGTTGAGCCCGAGGGCGTCCAGCACGCCGGCCGTGTCCGTCTGCCCGTAGGCCATGAAGTCAAAACTCTCCCCGATGGTCACCGCGCCTTCCTGCAAAGTCAGCTTCAGACCGTTCTCGAGGTTTATGACGTCGCCGGGGCGGTAGCCCTCGTCTATGAGTCTGTCGAAGGTCCCCAGCGACGTACCGTCAGGCTCAGTAACTTCCACCTCGATTTCGATGGCGTCGGAGCCGATCTCGCCGGTGCCCCCGAAGGTGACCTCGTAGCGCAGGTCCTGCTCGCCCGAGTAGGCGCCCAGAATGCCCGGCTGCACGGGGGAGCCAACACCGGCGGGGTTGGGGTCGTAGGGCGTGGCGAAGCCGAACGCGAACCCGTCATCGGCCCGCAGGCTGATGCGCTCCCGGTCTATGGAGGCCGTCAAATGGTCCACCGATTCGTTAATCTCATCTTGCAGGGAGAGCAGGAACTCGTCGGCCGGCAGCGTGGTGTCCAGCTCGAGTTCGAACTGGTTCACCTCGCCCGTGGCAGTGTCCTCCACGTTGATGACCAGCCTCTCCTCCGTGCCGGCCCGCACGCCGTAGCCGGTCTCGTGGAACGGCGTGTCATCGGGGAAGGCGTGCAACCCCTCCAGGCGCTCGAAGCGGCCGCCCAGTCCGAGTCCTGTTGTGTGGACGCTGTTGACGGCGCGGCGGAAGCTGTCCGCCAGGTCGTCCAGGGCCTCACGGTGCGTGGGCAGGACGTCGTTGGCCAGTTCCAGCAGTCCGCCCAGCTTGCCCGCCGTGATCCTGAGGCGGTGGCCGGCCGCCTCCTCGAAGGTGACAACGATTTCCCCGTCCGGCGTCTCGGTGTCCACCAGCGTCGCGGCCCGGCCCTCGTGCACCAGCATGGTGCCGGCGCTGCTGACGTTGACCATGCCGTTCTCGACCTTTTGGACCCGGACGTTGACCAGTTCTGCGAGTTCGGCGATAAGCTGGTCTCGCGTGTCCTTGAGCCCGGGTGCGGAGGCACCGGAGGTCTCAATCGTCCGGATGCGCGTGTTCAGGGACGCAATACGCTCCGTGAGTCCGTTGACCTCTTCGACCGCGCCGGCCACACTGTTGCCCAGGTTGTGGTGGATGGCTGTGAGCTGCGCATCGAGCTGGTTGAACATGTCGGTGACCATCAGGGCCTTCTGCACGACCTGTTCGCGCAGTGTGGGGTCGTCGGGCCTGGCTGTGAGCTGCTCCACGCTGTCGAAGAACTCGCCCAGCCGCGCGTCCAGGCCGGCTTCCGAGGGCTCCCCGAAAACCATCTCCATGTGGGCGAGTGTCTCGCTCTGGATGGCCAGGAACTCCCGCGACTGGGTATGGTCCAGCAGGGCGGACTCGATCAGGTCGTTGACGACGCGCTCGACGTCCAGCACCTGGGAGCCCAGGCCCACCCTGACCCCGCCGACCGTGGGGCCGACCACGGGCGCGACCGTCGCCCGCTTGACGTGGTAGCCGGGCGTGTCGGCATTGGCGATGTTGTCGGCGGACATGTCAATGAGCCGGGTCATGGCCCGGATGGCGTTCAGTCCGATGCTGAAGCCGGCCATCGGCGCCTCCTCACACGCTCTTCTGGTAGGTACCGACCTGGTGCCCGCCGCGCACGCCGCCGTCCGGGCTGTAGGTGCGGGAGGGCTGTTGCCCACCGCCCAGGATGCAGAGTATCTGCTCGTTCAGCTCCATCGCCTGGCGCACGCGCAGGGCGGTGAGCGTGGCCTCTCGCTGCAGTTGCTCCACCAGCAGCAGCAGCCTCTCGCGCCGGTCGCTCAGGGCCATGGCGATGGGGCCCTCCAGCACCTCTACCAGCCGACCCAGGGTCACAGACTCGGCGTTTTCGCCGGTCAACCGGGCCATCTCGGCCCGCAGGCGGCAGGTGCGGCGTTCGAGTTCGGACTCCTCCGACTGCAGCAGAGTCTCCTGCTGGACCAGTTCGGCGAGTTCATCGAGTTCACCGGTGCCGATGCATTCGCCAATCCGCCTCAGCAGCGTGAGTTTTTCCCGCAGCAGTTCCACCTGCCGGTCCAGCAGCGGCAGCAGTTGCTCAGCCTGTTTCATCGAGTCGCTCTCCGTATCTGACATCGAGCGCCCGGCGCAGGTAGCCGGCCAGGGGGTCGCCTTGCGACCGGGCCAGGGCACGGGGCATGAACATGGTGAAAAAGCCGCGCGCTCCGTCGCTCATTGCGCTCTCCTCCTCCTCGTTCTGGAGGGTGCGCTGCATCTGCCGCACGAGCGTGGTGTAGAAGACGGCGGCGAAATCGCGGGCGACCTCGTCCAGTTCGGCGCACTCCGCCTCGGGGCCCTCCCTGGCGGCGAGGGTCTGGCGCACGCTTTCGGCCCCCCCGGTCAGGGCCAGGCCGAGCCCGTCGAAAGCAACTTCACATGATCCTGAGCTCAGCATGCAGCGCTCCCGCCTCCTCCAGGGCCTGGAAAATGGAAATGATGTCCAGCGGGCTTGCCCCGAGCATGTTCAGCGCGCGGGCCACCTCGCTGACGGTGGTGCCCTCGTTCAGCACGGTAAGTCCGCCCTCCTCGAGGGGCTCCTCCAGGATGCGCATCTCCGTGCGGGGCACCACCACGGTCTCCGCTTCGGTAAAGGGCGGCGGCTGGAAGACTTCCGGGAATTCCTGCGTGATGACCGTGAGGTTCCCGTGCGAAACGGCCACCTTGGAAATGCCCACATTCTGGCCGGCCACCACGGTTCCGGTCCGCTCGTTGATGACGACGACGGCCGGCGAATCCGGCACCACCTGCAGCAACTGGATTTCGCTGACCAGTTCCATGACTTCATCGGGCTTGAGGGTGGCGGGTATGTGGACCCGCACGCGCCCGGGGTCCGGCGCGGTGGCGCGGGCCCGGGTGGAACCGCTGATGGCGGATGCGATCCGGGTGGCGGTTGCAAAGTCGGGGTGGCGCACCAGCAGGGAAATCGTGCCGTCACGCAGAAACCGGCTGCCCACCTCCCGCTCGACGGTCGCCCCCCCGGGCACCCGGCCCACGGTGGGGTGGTCCTGCATCACGCCGGCGGCCTCCCCGGCGAAGGCGAAGCCCCCGACGCTGACCGAGCCCTGGGCCACGGCGTAGACGCGGCCGTCGGCCCCGGTCAGAGGGGTCAGCAGCAGGGTGCCGCCGCGTAGGCTCGAGCTGCTGTCCACGGCCGAGACGGTGACGTCGAGGCGGCTGCCGGCCCGGGCGAAAGGCGGCAGTTCGGCCGTCACCATGACGGAAGCGATGTTGGCGGCGTCCACCTCGCTCAGGCCCCGGCCGACCTGCATACGGCTCAGCATGTTGCGCGTCACCTCGCTGGTGAAGGCGCTGCCGCCGCCGGTGCCCGCCAGCCCCACCACCAGGCCGAAGCCGTAAAGCTGGTTCGGGCGCACGCCCTCGATGGTGGTGATGTCTTTGACGCGGGCGGCGCGCGCGGAGGTCGCCGCCAGCAGCGCGGCGGCCACAACGCAGGCCACCAGCAGGCCGGCGGCCCTGCCGCCGCCTCGGTTCACGTGTGATTGCATCTGCATCTGCTCCCTGGCTCAGGTGTTCAGAAAGGCCACAGCACGCTGACCAGCCGGTTGAACCAGCCCTCCCTGACGTAGGCGTCCGAGGGACCGCTGGTCTCGTAATGGACTTTCAGGTGGGCGACAACACGTGAGGAGATTGTGTTGGCGGCGGAGACGTCCTGCGGCCGCACAATGCCGTTCAACGTCGTCACCACGCGCTCGCCGGCTATCACGCGCTCGTTGCGGCCGGCGAGGACGAGGTTGCCGTTGGGCAAGCGGTCCTGCACGGTGACGGTTATGCTGTCGGTAAACTGCCGGTCGCCGGTGAATTCGTCCGAACCGGCGAATGTCCGGGAGGACTCCTGCTCCAGGCTGCCTGGCGATATGCGCAGGTCAACCGGGCGCGTCTCGATGTTCATCTGCGCGCTGTGGGCGGTGGTCTTGCTCTGGTCGCGCTCGCCCTTGAGGCTGAAAGAACTCTGGTCCGCGATCAGCACGGTCAGCGTGTCGCCGACATCCCGGGCGGCCTCGTCAGTGTAGAGGAAGGCGGCGTCCTGCTGCCGACGGGCCCAGATGGACTCCCCCCCTGCCGATGGCGCAGAGGCCAGCGTCAGCAACAGGGCCAGCGCGAGGGCGCAGAAACATCTATTGCTCATGGTCATTTCCTCCGAGGGGCACCCTGATGGTGCCGCCTGCGACGGCGATGCCCAGGACTTTGCGCCCCGTGTTCAGGTTCTTGGCCCGCGCCGGTTCGCCCCGGCGGGCCCGCTCCAGGGACCGGCCGAGGGTGACCACGCGGAGAGTAGGGCTCTCCACCACCAGGAAGACGCGCTGGTTGCGCTCGATGACCACCGGCTTTTCGCGCTCGCGCACAAGCCGGTCGGTCAACACCTGGCCGGGCTGTATGGTGCGCGTGGCCACCTTGCCCCTCACGTCGTCCATGGTGCGCAGATGACGGCCCGGGGCGTTGCCTATCTCCCGGCGCGCAAGAACGCAATTGCCTTCGGAGAGGGTCTCGCCGCGGGATATCCTGCGGCGGGCGACCACGGCCGTGGCGAACAGGCGCACGTTGAAGCTGACGGGCACCCGCTGCAGGCGGCGCCCCTCACGTACCAGGTCCACGTCCACCCGCACGCTGCCGTTCGGGGCGCCGGAGCCGTGCAGGGCGGGCTGCAGTTCCACCTCGCCCCCGCCGGCGGCGACGGTCACCGCGGCCACGTCCCGCAGAAGTTCGACCGTGACCTGCGGCCCTCCTTCCGGAAAGTGCGACAGCAGGTGCTCGCGCGCCGCCTTTACGATGCGGTCGGACTCGATCCGGAGCGACTCCACCTGCACCACGCACGTATCGGCGCCGGTGAAGCGGAAGTCCCTGAGCTGGTGACCGGCCGAGACGAGCCGCACCTGCACCAGCATGCGGCTCACCTCGCGGCCGTGTCCCGGCCACGGCGCATTGCCAAGGGCCAGCCCGCTGAGCGCCTCCGGCACGCCCTCGGGCAGGTCAGCCACTTCGTCGAGCCGGATGGCGTCGCCCTCGACGAGAGCAGCCTCCCTGAGGCGGATCTCGATGGGCCCCTCGGCGGCGGCGACGCCGGCGAGCAGCAGCGCCGGCAACAGGCAGAGCATTAACCTGGCGGATATTCTCATGTTACCAGCCCGTTGGTTGCCTGCAGCAGTCTGTCCCCCGCCCGCACGACCCGCGAGTTCAGCTCGTAGGTGCGCTGGGCGGCTATCAGGTTAACCAGTTCTCTGACCACCTCGACGTTGGATGTCTCCAGGTATCCCTGCTTTATCTCTCCCAGCCCGTCGCGACCGGGGACACCGGTGGTAACGGGGCCGGACGCGACCGTCTCCCCGAACAGGTTGCCGCCCTCACTGGAGAGGCCGGCGGGGTTCACGAAGTTGGCCAGTTGCAGTGTGCCGACCTCGCCGGGGTCGGCACCGGGGGTCTGCACTGTGACGGTGCCGTCGCTGGCAACCCCCACGGCTGTGGCATCGGTCGGGACGCTGAGCCGCGGGTAGAGCGGGTAGCCCTGGGAGTTGACTATGGTGCCGTCCGGGCCGACCCGGAAGCTGCCGTCGCGAGTGTACTTGACCTCGCCGGTGGGCGTCTCCACCTGGAAGAAGCCCTGCCCGGTGATGGCCAGGTCGAGTTCGCCGGCGGTGTTGGTGATGACGCCGTCAGTGAAGACCTTGAGGCTGGAGACGGGGAAGACGCCGCTGCCGACCTCCAGGCCGGTCGGCATGCTGGTGGTCTCGGTTTGGGCGCCCCCGGGCCATCGCTTCACCACGTACATCAGGTCGGCGAAGTCAACCTGCGAGCTCTTGAAGCCGGTGGTATTGGCATTGGCCAGGTTGTTGGCTATGGTGTCAATGCGCAGGGTCTGCGCGTCCATGCCCGTGGCGGCTGTGTGCATAGCCTTCATGTTGCTATTCTCTCCTTACGCGGCTGTCCTTATGAGCCGGCTGCTGAGCGTATCGAGCCTCTTGACGATGGCCGAACCGGCCTCGTAGGCGCGCATAATCTCCATCATGGCGACCAGTTCCTGCACGGGGCGCACGTTCGAATCCTCGATGGCACCCTGGATGAGGCGGGTCTCCAGCGCCGGACGGGCCGGCGCGCCGTCATTGCGGTAGAGCCCCCACCCCTCCGCCACCAGGCGTTCCGGCTCCGGGATGGTGACCACGGCGAGGCTGCCCAGGGGGATGCCGCCGGCGCTGACCTGCCCGTCACTGCCGACGGAGACTTCCCCGGCATCCGGCGGGACGGCCAGGGTGCCGCCGTCGGAGCGGAAAGGATAACCCCGGGCGTCGGTCATCTGGCCGGCGCGGTCCAGGTATATGCGGCCCTTGCGGGTGTAGCGCTCCCCGCGGGGCGTATCCACTACGAAGAAACCCTCGCCTTCCAGGGCCAGGTCAAGGGGCCTGCCCGTGCGGCTGATGGGCCCCGAGCTCATGTCGAGACTCGGCCCCAGCAGTTTAGGCCAGCGGGGGGAGATGGTGCCGGGCTCGGGCGCTCCCGCCGGGGCCGCATCCCGCAGCAGCGCCTCGAATCCGTGGGTGGCGCGTTTGTATCCGGGCGTGGCGGCGTTGGCGAGGTTCGAGGCCACGGCCTGCATGGAATCGGCCAGGCCGTGCATCCGGCTTCCCATCACGTAGATGCTGCTTTCCATGAAACCTCGGCTCCTGCGGGTGCGGGTTGCGGGAGCAAGATGCAAAGGACGTGCCGGGGGCCGTTCCCCGGCTCCGCACACGCAGAGGGTCTGCCAGGAGCGCGCGAGAGCGTCTGCGGGCAGGCAGCCGGCCAGGGCAAGGGGCCCATACCCGGTGAAGAAGTGCGGAATATCTTTCCGCCGGTGGCAAGCTATTCCCGCGCGGCCAGCTCCAGCCGGTGCACCAGGCGGAACAGGTAACCGCGCCCCGGCGTGTCGAGTTCCGGGAAGCTGACGTGCTGCAGGCACCGGCCGCCGGCCAGCCGCTCCACCTGCACGATGCGGCCGGTAAGGTCTTGCTCCGGCAGGGAGGGGCCGAGGTGGTCTGCGGCCGGCAGGTAGTCGGCGGGCCTGAAGTGGAACACCACGTCTTCGCCCTCCTCGTAGTAGCACGGGGAGAGGAGGGCGAGGCCCCCGGCGCTGAGGTCCTTGAGCGTGCCGGTGCGCTGCACGCCCTGCTCTTCCCAGGCGGCGCGGAAGGTGATGGGTTTGTCCACCCGGACGCGGTGGAACTGGCGCGCCCCCGCCGAGCGCACGTCCAGCGTATGTTCCAGCACACAGGTACGGGAGGACTCATCGGCACTCACAACCACGGTGTCGAAACTGTAGGCCCGGTTTGACTCGAAAAAAACCGCCGCCACCTTGCGGCCGGCGATGTCGCCGGGAAAGGGTTCCACTTGCGCGACGTGGAGGTAGTCCTCCCGTTGCTCGGCGACGCGACCCCAGAACTCACCCTGTCCCCCGGGGGCGAACTCCAGTTGCTGCCCTTCGGCCAACTCGCGGGTGCTGTAGTAGGCCGGCCCCTCGCTGCCGGCGAAGCCGAGTTCGGCCCGCAGGTCGGCCACGGCGCGGGCGGCCTGCTGGGCCCTCGGCCCGCCGGCGGCGCAAAGCGGCTTCAGGTAGCGGTGCACAGCGCGTTCGAAGGCGGAGAGTTCCTCCAGCACCCGCACGGGGTTCTCGGCGGAGTCACGGCGGGCAAGCTCCTTGAGCAGAGAACGGGCGGGGGCGTCCAGCTCCCATCGTTCCATGCGCGAGGCGAACTCCCGCCAGTTCGCGACGATACGGCGGCGGCGGCGCACGCCCCGAACCAGCGCGTGGACCAGCAGGGCCACAATCGCCAGCGTGGCGATGGCGATGATGAACAGCGCCCATCCCCGGCCGGTGTCCGTAGTGAGCCCGTCCCGGATGGCTCGCAAGGCGGGCGGAAAGTCCTGATCACCGGCGGCCGCCAGAGTCAGGACCGAGATGAACCGGTCCGGGCTCATACTCCCCCTCCTGCTAAGGACGGTGACCCCGGGGACGCGTTGCGTGCGACCCTCGGACAAAGGTCCCGTGCCCGGCACCTGGCCCCGACCCTCATCAAGTGACGACGGCGGCCAGCTGCTGAAGGATGGTGTTTATAACACGAATCGTCCGGGAGTTCACCTGGAAGCCGTTCTGGGCCGTTATCAGCCGGGTGAACTCGCGGGCTATGTCCACGTTGGAGTCTTCCAGCACGTTCTGGCGCACGGCGCCGGCCCGGCTCTGGAGCCCGCGCGAGTAAACGGTGGAGCCGGCCGACGGCGTATGCCGGTAGTAGTTGGCCCCTATCCGTTCCAGACCCTGCGGGTTGTCGAAAGTGGCGATCTGCAGGTCAGCTACCTCGAGGGTTTCACCGTTGGTGAAGGTCCCGCTCAGCCGCCCCGAGGCGTCCACACTCACACTCTGCAGCGACCCCGTGCCGTAGCCATCCTGGTCAATGGCGCCGGCCGAGGACTCCCCGCCCATCTGGGTCAGACCGTCGTAGAAGCCCTCCCGCCCGAAGTAGGCCGTTATGTCCTGGGTGCTGTCTATGCCGGGGAAATCGAGGCTGATCCGGTCCTCGGAGGTGTAGTCGAAGCCGTCGGTCCCGCTTATCCCCTGGTATATGCCGTTCTCGTCGAAGGTGATGCCGGCGATGCGCCGGTTGGGGATGTCCGTAGCGTTCGCGACACTGTTGACCACCATGTCCCAGACGTTCTCATGCTCCCCGTGGCGCACAAACGTCATTGTCACTGCGTGGCTGCGGGATTGGCGGTCCACGACGTTGATGTTGGTGGACTGCGCCGCGGCGCCCCCGACCTCCATGTAGTCGAAGTAGGTGGAGACGGCGTCGGGGTGGGCGCTGCTGGAAAGCCGCACGTCCAGCATGCTGTAGCCCGCTTGGGCGTCCCGCACGTGGATGCGGCCGTCCTCCAGGTAAACGTTTACCTCGTCCGGGCCGCCGAATGCGTCCGTGATGGAGTCCAGCAGATCCTGCAGCGTGTCGCCGTCGCCGTAAGTAAACTCGCCCTCGACGGTTTCGCCTTCGCGGGCCCGGCCGTCTATCCGGATGGTATCTCCCTCGGAGAAGTCGCTCAGTTGCCGCACGTCGGCGAACTCACTGCCGGCCTCGGCCATACCGCCTCCCAGCAACGTGTAGTCGAACGTGCTCCTGAGCGTGGAGGTGGTGGGGTTATACTCGCTGCCGCTCAGGTTGCCCTGGAAGGTGATCTCCCGGGTCCGGCTGCCGGGGAGCTCGGTACCGAACGGAATGCGTATGGCGTTGTCGCCGGCGACCTGGAAGCCGAAGTCCTCCCCTGTGGTGCCGATGCGCTGCACGCGGTAGCCGGTGGCCGGGTCCACCAGGTAGTTGCCGGCGTCCACATCGAAGGTGCCGTCCCGCGTGAACAGGTTGCTTGTGCCGTCGTTCACCACGAAGAAGCCCTGCCCGTCCATGGCCAGGTCGAAGTCCCGCTCCGTGGAGGTGAAGCTGCCCTGGGACATGTTGCTGCTGATCTGGGAGACGCGCACGCCCAGCCCGACCTGGATGGGGTTGGTGCCGCCCACGTCCTCGCTGGCCCGCATGCCCCGGCTCAGGGTGCGGGAGAACATGTCCGAGAACGTGATGGTGTCCTCTTTGAAACCCGTCGTGTCGGCGTTGGCGATGTTGTTACCGGTGACGTTGAGCATCTCCTGGTAAGCGCGCATGCCGAGAACCGCCGTCTGCAGTGCGCTGGACATGGGAGCGTGCCCCTCCTCTCTAAATGATCTTCCTGATCTGGTCCAACGGGACTTCCTGCCCGTCTATGAGCAGCCGTATCGTGTCGTCACGTGTCGAGACGGCCTCGACCGTGCCGGTGAGTTCCTCCGAGCCGGAGCGGTATTGGACCTGACGTCCGATCAGGCCGGTGCCGCTGGCCAGCTGGTGGAGTTGAAGCATCCTCTCGAAGCCGTCGCTCATCTCGCGCGTGGCGCTCAGCGAGGCCAGTTGCGTCATCTGGGTCATCATCTCGGTGTTACTCATCGGCTCCATGGGATTCTGATTCTGGAGCTGTGCCATCAGCAACTTCATGTAGAAGTCGCCGCCCGTCTCCATGGCCGCCGAGGCCGCCGCGCCGATGTTCATCGCCATATCCTCCTGTTAGACAAGGCAGTCCATGCCGCCGGATTCGGTGATCCGCACCCAGCCGTTGTCGGCGGCTGCTTCCGTTTCCGGGATCCCTGCAGACCGACCGGCATACCCCTGGCCGGCGCCGGAGCCGTCCTGCGAACCCCATCCGCCGCGCGCCGCGCTCTGGCCGTAGTCGCTGACGTCGAACCGGCTCACGTCCACATTCACGTCCCGGAGCGCCCGGTCCAACGTCTGAAGTTCATTGCGGATGACCTCGCGCACCTGCGGGTCTTCCACGCGCATGCGCACCTCCAGGCGGCCTTCGCGCATCTCGACTTCGAGTTTCATCCGCCCCAGTTCGGGCGGGTTGAGTTGAAGGCGCAGTTCCGCCCGCCCCCTGCCCTGCAGGTAACGCGCGGCCTGCACGATGCGGGAACGGGCCCAGTGCATGGCCCGGCTCGCCTCCGTGCGCAGGTGACGGGGCAGACGCTCCCGGGCAGCCGCCATCATCCGTTCCCAGGCATGCGCGCCCGTGGCGGGCTGCGTTTTGTCCCCGCCCGCCCTGCGGCCGGATGTGGCCGGCAGGGGAATCTGGCGGCGGCCCTCCCGGCCGGGACGCCCACCTGTCGAGTCCTGCCGCGCCTCGGCGGCGGGCCTGTCGGCCTCGCCGGCCTCGATGCGGACACGAGTCTCGCCCGGGGGCTCGCTGCGGGAGTCGGGGCTCCGGGGTGCGGAGTCACGCCGCTCCGCCCGCGACGTCCCGCCCTCGGCCTCACGCTCGGCCTGCGAGGCGGCTGCGGTCTCGTGAGCGTCCCCGGCCTCCCGACCCTCGGGCCGCTCTACGCGTGGGATGGCCCGGCCGCCTGCGGCCTGCTCAGGGTCATGGTCCGGCGCCGGCTGAGGGCCGGCTTCTCGCTCCGGTCGGACACCTCGGCCGTCGGCCGGGGTCCCGGCCTTCGGCTGCCGGCCCGCCGCATCGGCCGACGCTTCCGCGGCGATTTGAGGCCGGCTGGAGCGTGTTGCTCGTCTCGAAGCGGCCCGCCCCGACCACGCCGGTTCCTTGCCTGCCGTGGGCTGCGCGGCCTCGTCACCGTCCCGATCGGTCCGTTCGCCGGCGGCTGCATTCCGGGCCGCGCGTTTGCTGCCCCGGAGGTGAACGTCTCTGGATTTGCCTGCGGCTCGCCGCCCGTCGTTTTCTGTTCGCCCGCTTTCTGCGCCCCTGTCGCGACGCGTGGAGCGGTCTTCGCCGCCCTCCGCTTCGGCGCGCCGTCGGGGTGCGCCCGTCCGGTCGGTCTGGCCGGCGTCCCGAGGGTCATCGTCCCCTCTGTCTGCTCTTGGGGTTTCACGGGGGGAGTCTGACTCGGAAGAGGTGCGCTTTTCCTGCGGGCGCGGCGCCTCCTCGGGCGGCTTCTCGGCCGCGTCTGAGTGGTAGCGGGGAGCCTGCTCGGCCGCCGTCGCGCTATCGCGCTCGCGGCTTCCGCCCGTGGGGGCGGCATCTTCTCTTTCCTCCGGGCGGGGCGCCCACTCCCGCCGGCGCGCCGAGAGCCCCTTCAGGATGTCGGAGAAGCCCGGCCCGCCGGCCTCCGGTGCGAGCATGCCCGCGGAGGCCGCCTGGGGCAACATCCGGCTGAGGGTCTCCACCAGCGATGTTGAGCTTGCGTTCAATGCCGTGGCTCTCGCGTGAAGAAACTGTGCCGTACGGCAATGCGCAACCGCCGTGCCGCCGGCCGGTCACCGCAGCGCAGAACCGCGCATGAGGGCGCGAGAGGCCGTCAGGACGCGGTCGGACGCGACAGGATACCAAAGGCAGGGGCTGCACAGTCCCGCGGCGAGCGGCGAAGTTCTTTCCCGGTCGGGGAACTTCCTTCCCCCCCGCCAGCGGATCGCGGGGGCAAGGATGCCCTTGCCTGGCCGGCCCTGCTTGGGCAGAAGCAGGCGGGATGCCGGCGCTACAGACGGCCGGGAAACGCGGCTGTCACCGCAGCGCCACCTTCAACCTTCGCTTGAAGCAAAGGCAGGCCACGCGGCCGAGGCCGCTGCCTCAGAGCGTGCGGGAGACGCGGAAGGCTATCTGGTCCGCCACGAAACGAAGGAAATAGCGCGGGGAGTTGAACATTATGTCCGGCCCGAAACGGCCGTCGGGGGCGTCAGGGTTGCGGCTATGGTATGCCTCGACGCGCCGGCGCACCTCGTGCTCGGCGGCGTCCCAGCGCTCGGCATGAGAGAAGAGCGTTGCGCCCTCCGCCGTTTCGACGATCTTGATGTTGACGGTGACCGAGAGTGGCCGGTAGGGGTTCAGCTCGCTGAGCGTTCCGAAGACGACGGCGTCGGCGAGGTATTCCTGGCGGGCCTGCACCAGCACGTCCAGCGGCATGCGCCCGGAGAGGAAGGGGTCGGTGCCCAGGTCCATGCCCTCGGCGACGACAACGTCAGTGGTGTGCGTCCAGTCGGTCAGCTTCTCGGCCAGCGCCCGGGTGAAATCGTCCGCATAGTCGTAAGCGCTGTAGCGCGAGCGGTCGTGGAAAGGCAGCACCAGCAGCCGTTTAGGCCCGATGTGGAGGCTGGGCGGACGCGGCTCGGGCGGCGGGTATTTGGCGCAGCCGCCCATGAGCAACAGCAGGGCCAGCAGGGCCGGTATGGCGGGGCGCGGCCGGAGCAAGCTCTTCATTGGGACTCCCTCCTGGCCTCAAAGCCTTGCAACAGGCCGAGGATATCCTGCAGGATGTGGAGCTGGGCTTCCTGGGCCTGGCGGATCTCATCGCGGAAGCCCAGAACGTCACGCTTCCACGCTTCGAGGGCCGCCTCGGTCTCGGCTATGCGGTCATCCGCCGTCTCGACACGTTCGGAGAGCTGCTCCATGGCGCTTTCCCGCTCCTGCAGTTGCAGACGCAGTTCGTGGACTGTCTCTTTGAGGCGTTCGTTCTCGGCCTGCGCCTCCTCCAGCATCCGCAAAGCATTGTCCAGCGCTTCGGTGAGGACCTCCCCGGGCTGACCGAAAGGGACGACCGGTTGGGACCCCTCGCGAGACGCCTTGGGGGCCTGGGGTTCAGGGGGCTTCGGCGCCGTGGCCGGAGCATCAGGGCCGTCCGGCGGCGATTCGGCATCCATGGCCGGGACCGGATGCGCCGGTCCGAGCCGGGGGGCCGGGGCGTTGTAGAGCGGAGCGGGGCGCGGTTCCAGGCCCGTGACGGGGGCGGTGGCGTCGCGGGCAGCGCCCGCGGCTTTTTGCACCTCGGGCCCCGCGCAGCAGGAGACCGCGCCCGGCAGCAGGGCCAGCAGGCAAAACACGCTAAGTAACCGGCAGTTCATGGCTTCCTCCTTGCTCTTGGGCGTACTCGCAGCGCAGGGTTGTGATGCGGCCGCAGGGGCAGCGCACTTCGATGCGACGGATGGTGCCGTCGGGGGCGCGGTCGAGGCGGATTTCGGGATCACCTTCCGGGGAGGCGGCCCGGCGTTGGGGCCCGGCCGGCCTGCCCACGGGGATGTCCACCGCCTCGGCTCCTACGGAGACTTCGCCGGCTTTGAGCACTCTTTCCTCGTTTCTTGCGGGTCGGTTTGCCATCTTATGTTTCGATGTCCAGGTGCCGTCCCATGTGTGAGGGCGCCTGGCGGGGTTCGTGTTCTCTGTCCGGGGGCGAATCCTGGCCCTGCCCCTCTCCATGCCGCCGCCGGTCGGCCGCCTCGGCCAGTTCGGCCAGTTTCTTGTGGAACCGCGCCTCGTTCTCCTCGCGGTCCTCCCGAGAGAGGGGGCGGACCCGCCGGGCCCGGTATAGCTGGGCGGGCCTTATCTCATCAGTCACAGGTCACCCTCCAGCAGACGAGTCAGGTTATAGAGGGCGCGGGTATGCAGTTGCGAGATCCGTGACTCGCTCACGCCCAGTATTTCGGCTATCTCCGCCATATAGAGGTCTTCGTAGTAGTACATGACGATGATCTGTCGGTCCCTTGCCGGCAGGGCGTGGATGGCGCGCACGAGGCGTTCGAGACGTTCCTCGCTTTCGAGCTGCTCCAGCGGCGTCGCCATCTCCGCCGGCAGGATGTTGCGCAGGTCGGCTTCGCCGTCGGCATCGGGGGCCGGCCGCTCCAGGGACGCGACGGCATCCCACTCCCGGTAGGAGAGGTACTTGAGCACGTCTTCCTGGCTCAGCTCGGCGGCGGCGGCAAGCTCCTCGATGGTCGGCCGGCGGCCGTAGCGCTGCCGCAGGCGCCCCATGATGTTCTCCAGTTCCTTGAGCTTCTCGCGGGCGAACTTGCTCAGCCAGTCGGTGTGGCGCAGGTGGTCCAGCACGGCGCCCCGGATGCGTTGATAGGCGTAGCTGCTGAATTTGACGCCGCGGGACTCGTCGTAGCGGTGCGCGGCCTCGACAAGGCCCAGGGCCCCGGCGGCGAACAGGTCGTCGCGCGAGACCTGGGGGCCGGTCGCCCACGCGTGACGCTCCACGATGTGGTTGACCAGCGCCAGGTGCTCCAGCACCAGTTCCCGGACGCGCCCGGCGTCGTCCTGCGCTCTATGGTAGGCTGTCTCTGCCGGTGTGGTCATGGGCCTTTTCAGGGTGACTCAGTCCTCTCTCGTTCGTACTGGCGCAGCCCCTCGCGCAAGACGCCGAGGGCAAGCTGCACCGCCAGCTGCACCACGATGCCGGCCAGCACGGCGCCGATGAGCGCCCTGCGGCCGGTCTGAAGCGGAGGGCAGTCCCGCAGCAGCCCGACCAGCATCGCGGCGCAGAAGGCCACGATGGCGCCGAGCAGCCCTATCTGGCGCGGCAGACTATTCATCAGGCCCTCGCGAAAGCCGGCTCAGGAAGCGGCCCATGTCCTGCCGGCCCGGTTGACGGGCGCTGACCAACCGGGCGGCCAGTTTGCGCACATCCCGGCTGCAGGGGGCGGCCGAATAGTGGGTCAGGAAGTCCACCTGTTTGCGCGTGGCCAGTGCCACCGTCTCGTCCCGGGCGACAGAGCCGAGGTATTCGATCCGCCGGCCCAGGAACCTGAGGGCCGCCCGCCGCAGGCGGTCGAACCCGTTGAGGGCCTCCTCTTTGCTCTCGGTCTGGTTCATCACTACGAAGACGGGCTTACCGTCGGCCGCCGGCCGGCGACTGAACATCTTCAACAGGGCGTAGGCGTCGGTCAGGGAGGTCGGCTCGGCGTTGGTGACCAGCACGGTGTCGTCGGCGGCTTCCAGGCAGTTCATCACCACGGGCGAGACTCCAGGCGCCGTGTCCACCACCACATAGTCCATGGGCGCACAGAAACGCCGGAACTCCCGCAGAAACCGCTCGAGCTGCTCAGGGCTGAGGCGGGTCATCGCCTCGACGCCGGAGGCGGCGGGCAGTATCTGGATGCCGCGCGGGCCCTCCACAACCACCTGCTCCAGGCTGCGGCCGTGCAGCAGTACGTCCCGCAGGTCATGGCGCACGCTCAGCCCCAGCAGCACGTCCACGTTGCCGAGGCTCACGTCGGCGTCGAGCAGCAGCACGCGACCGCCCATCATGCGCAGGGAGACGGCCAGGTTGACGGCGACGTTCGTTTTGCCCACGCCGCCCTTGCCGCTGGTGACCGCCAGGATTCTGGCGTTTTTCGGGTTCTCACTCACAGTCTCGGTTCAGCGCCTCCGGTCGGGTTGATGGCGTCCTCCGGCCCGCTGCCAGCCATCACAGGGCGTCCCTCCGCAGGCGTTATGACGCCCACGTTGCTGACCTCGACGTCCTGGGTTACCTCGTCGTAGGAGATGACGGCCACGTCCGGGAAGACCCGGCTGACGATGCTGTAAACGTAAGGCCGTATCTGGGAATCGGTGAGGATGACGGTCTCGGAGCCGATGCGGAAGGCATCGCGGGTCTGCTCGGAGATGCCGCCGATGATCTGGCGCAGCCGCTCCGGCGGCAGGTTGATGCGCATCCGGCCGTCGGTCTCCTCCAGGGCGTCGCGTATCTCCTCCTCCAGGTGGGGGTCGAGCGACAGGGCGGTGACGCGGCCCTGCTCGTCGCTGAATTTGCTGCAGATGGCACGCGCCAGGTCTTTGCGCACCAGTTCCGTCAGCATGGTCAGGTTCTTGACCTGGGGGGCGTAGGTGCCCAGCTTCTCCAGGATGCGGGACAGGTTGTTTATGGGTATGCCCTCGGCCAGCAGGTTCTCCAGCACCTGCTGCAATTGCGCCAGGCTCAGCACGTCAGGCACCAGTTCCTCCACGATGGCCGGGTTCTCCTTTTTGACGTTGTCCAGCAGGCTCTGCACGTCCTGGCGGTTCAGTATCTCGGCGGCATGCTGCCGGAGAGTCTCGGACAGATGGGTTATGAAGACGGTCTCGGCGTCCACCACGGTGTAGTCGAGCACCTGGGCGCGCTCCTTCTCGCTGCGGGACACCCAGACGACGGGCAGCCCGAAGGAAGGCTCGCTCGTCCTGATGCCGTTCATATCGGGCTCGCCGTCGGGCTTCATCACCATCAGCCAACCGGGGTGGAGTTCGCCCTCGGCGACCCGGTGGCCGGACAGCTTGATGAGGTAGTGGTTCGGGTCCAGTTCGACGTTGTCCAGGATGCGCACCTTCGGCATGACGATGCCCAGTTCCCGCGCGAACCGCTTGCGCAGGGACTTTATGCGCTCCAGCAGGGTGCCGCCTTTCTGGGGGTCTATGAGCTGGATGAGGTTGTAGCCGACCTCGACTGCGATGCGGTCCGGCTCCAGCAGGGACTGGATCAGCTCCTCTTCGTTCGGCTCCGGCTCGGCCGGCTCCTCGGCCTTGCGCTCCGCCTCCCCGGGCGGGCCGGCGGCGGCCTGCTGCCGCAGCACCCAGTGCACCCCCAGCAACCCCAGCCCCAGCACCAGGAACGGCAGCAAGGGCAGACCGGGGAAGAGCATGAAACCGAACATGATAACGGCGGCGATGCCGACGGCCCGGGCATTGGCGAACACCTGCAGCCCCAGTTCCCGGCTGAGGCCCATGTCCGAGGCCGATTTGGTGACCAGCACGCCGGCCGACGTGGACATGATGACGGCCGGGATCTGGCTGACCAGCCCATCCCCCACCGTCAGGATGGCGTAGGTCTGAAGGGCCTCACCGACGCCCATGCCCCTGGTGAGGCCGATGACAATGCCGCCTATGATGTTGACGCAGACGATGACGATGCCGGCGATGGCGTCGCCCCGCACGTACTTGCTGGCCCCGTCCATGGCGCCGTAGAAGTCGGCCTCCCGAACGATGTCCCGCCGCCGCTGGCGCGCCTCCGCCTCGTCAATGAGCCCGCTGCTCAGGTCCGCATCAATGCTCATCTGCTTGCCCGGCATCGCGTCCAGGGTGAAGCGTGCCGTCACCTCCGAGATCCGCTCGGCGCCCTTGGTGATGACGATGAACTGGATGACCACGATGATGATGAAGACGATGAGGCCGACCACCATCTCGCCCCCCACCACGAAGTGGCCGAACGACTCGATGACCCGCCCGGCGAACGCATGCAGCAGGATGAGGCGGGTGGAGGCCACGTTCAGCGCCAGGCGGAACAGGGTGCCTATCAGAAGAAGCGACGGGAACGTGGACAACTCCAGCGGGGTGCTCACCCCCAGCACCACCATCAGGATCAGCAGGGCGTAGGCAAAGTTGAAGGTGAGCAGCACGTCCAGAACAAACGTGGGCAGGGGAATGATGATGGCCACGAGGATGCCCATGACGCCGACGGCCAGCACGGCGTCGCTGTGGCGGGATATGAAGGAACTTGTGCGCTGCAGCGCGGGCATGCTTTACCTCAAGCGGGTTTCTTCTGTCGCATGACGAACGCCAGCACCTGGGCCACGGCGTAGTAGAGCCGGGCGGGGATCTCCACCCCGACCTCCACGGTCTCGTAGAGGGTGCGGGCCAGTTCCGGCCGCTCCAGCACCGGGACGTCATTCTCGCGGGCTATCTGCTTTATGCGCTCGGCCAGCAGTTCGGCGCCTTTGGCGACGACGGTAGGGGCATCCATCTGGCCTTCCTTCCATTGCAGGGCCACGGCCACGTGAGTGGGGTTGGCCACCACGACGTCCGCGGCGGGCACGGCCTGCATCATCCGCTGGCGGGCGATGCGGCGGCGCATCTGGCTCTGGCGGGAGCGCACCTCCGGGTCGCCTTCATCCCGCTTGCGTTCCTCTTTGACTTCCTGGCGCGTCATGCGCAGTTGCTTCTCGTGGCGCCAGCGCTGGTAGGCGTAGTCCAGCAGGGCCACGCCCAGCATAGCGGCGATGACGCGCGTCATCAGCGCCATGCAGAGCCGCGTGGTGACCTCCAGCATGCCCCAGGGGCCCTTGCCCACCAGCGCGGGAAACCAGCTGAGCCGGCTCCTGAGCAGGAAGAAAACGATGGCGGCGATAACGGCCAGCTTGACGACGCTGATGAAGACTTTCATGACGGCCGATAGGCTGCACAGGTTCTTGATACCCTGGACGGGGTTCAAGTGGCTGAGCTTGGGCGCCATTTTCTTGGGCGTGACCAGCACGCCGGTCTGCACCACGGAGCAGGCCAGCCCCGTGGCGGCCACCATGACCATAACCGGCGCGGCGGCGCGGGCCATGACGCCGACGGCCTCGCTGACGGCGCTCGTTACGGCCCGGTCGCTGAGCCGCACCTCACCCATGCCACCCAGCCCGTCGACAATCAGGTCTATGAGGGACTGCAGGCCGTATCCGCCGAACAGCACCAGCGCGCCGACGCCGGCCATCAGCACGAGGGCGTTGTTCAGCTCCATGCTCTGGGCGACCTCGCCCTCCTGGCGCGCTTTGAGGCGGCGGCGTTGCGTTGGTTTTTCGGTTTTCTGCTGGCTGTCCGGAGGCATCTCCGGTCCTCTCCTCAGTCTAAGAGCCCGCCGCCACGCCGGTCAGCACACGCAACATGGCGCGGGAAACGTCCCCGCTGGACTGCACCAGCAGGGGCACAAACAGGGCCAGGCCGACCAGCCCCACGCCGATCTTGAGCGGAAAGCCCAGGATCAGGACGTTGACTTCCGGCAGCAGCCGGGCCATCACTGCCATAACGAGGCTGATGATGAACGTCAAAAGCAGAAGCGGCGCCGCAAGCTGCAGGGCGACCAGGAAGGCGTGGGAGGCGGTCGTAACGCAGATCTCTTTGACGAAGTCCGGCGCCAGGAACGCCCCCAGCGGCCAGTGTCCGAAGCTCTCCCGCAGCGCCATCAGCATCCAGATATGGCCCTCGATGGCGAAAAAGACCAGTACGCCCATGAGCTCGCAGAAGTTGCCGATAGGCGTGGCGTCCACGCCGGTGATGGGGTCGGCCACATGGGCCAGACTCATTCCCATCTGCTGGCCGATCAGTTCCCCGGCCATGCGGATGGAGGAGAAGACGATGCGCGCCGCCACGCCCATCAGGGCCCCGAGCAGCGCCTCCGCCCCGGCGTACATAACAAGGCGCACCGGCTGCCAGGTGCCGGGGGGCATCAGGAGCTGGCCGGCCGGGAAGACGGCCACGCTCAGCGCCAGCACGATAAGCGCCTTGAGGGCCCTGGGCGCCCGTCCTTCGCCCAGAAAGGGCAAGAAGATAAAGATGGACCCCACCCGCATGAAGACCAGCAGGAAGAGTTTGAGTTGTTCCAGGCCCATCGGTCACGCCCCGTAGTAGCGAACCCACTGGAAGACCTCCGCGGTGTAGTTGACGACCACCTTCAGCATCCAGGGCAGCAGCCAGAGCAGCACGGCCGCCACGGCCACCAGCTTCGGTATCATGGTCAGCGTCATCTCGCGTATCTGGGTGACGGCCTGGAAGACGGCGACCGCCAGCCCGACCACCAGCCCGGCCAGCAACAGCGGGCCCACCACCATAAGGGCCGTTATCAGCATGCGCCGCCCCAGGAAGACCGCCATCTGCTGCGTCATGGCTAAGCTCCGCCGAAACTGAAGATGAGGGACTCGGCGATCAGCCGCCAGCCGTCCACAAGCACGAACAGCAATATCTTCAGCGGGGCCGACAGCATCACCGGCGGCAGCATGATCATGCCCATTGACAGCAGCACCGAGGCGACCACCATGTCCACTACCATGAAAGGCAGGTAGAGCAGGAAGCCGAGCTCGAAAGCTCGTTTCAGTTCGCTGATGACAAAGGCGGGCACCAGCACGTGGGTCGGCACGTCATCCCGCGTCTCGACGGCCTCCACCCCGGCCATGCCGAGAAAAAGGGCCAGTTCGCTCTGGCCGGCCTGCCCGAACATGAACTCGCGCAGCGGCAGGACGCCCTCATCAATCGCCTCCTGCGCCCCGATGCTGCCCTGCAGGTAGGGCTGGATGGCCACGGAGTTTATGTCCGCCATCGTGGGCGCCATCACGAAAAGCGAAAGGAAGAGGGCCAACCCGACAACGACCTGGTTGGGCGGGATGTTGCGCGTGGTCAGGGCGTTGCGGATGAACCCGAGCACGATGACGATGCGCGTGAAGGCCGTCGTCAGCATCAGCATTGAAGGCACCACGCTGAGCAGCGTGATGAGCAGCACGACTTTTATGGGCGTGGCCAGGGTGTCGGTGGACTCCTGGTCAATGCGCTCCACCAGGCTGCTGACGTCCGAGAGGCGCGGCATGGGCTCGGCGTCGGTCTGCGCGCGCGCCAGGGCCGGCACCATTATGCCGAGCAACACGGCCGCACAGAGTAGCCTCACCTTCACATTTCGGCCCCCGCC
>PUMJ01000116.1 GCA_003551305.1 Candidatus Brocadiaceae bacterium | reverse complement strand
CTTTTCGGCGGCGAGCCGACCGTTCGCAAGGACCTGTTCGAGATCATCGCCCTCGCGCGCTCGCACCGGCTGCGCGTGCGCGTTGTCACAAACGGACTGCGCCTGGCGGACGAGGAATACTGCCGGAACCTCGTTCAGACCGGGGCCACCATCCTGTTCGCCTACGACGGCACGAACCCCGAGACCTACCGCGTGCTGCGCGGCAGCGAGCGGCAGTTGCAGCTCAAACAGCAGGCGCTGGAGAACCTGGCGAAGAGTCCCGGCGCGAAGGTCGCGCTGATGACCTGCCTGGCGGCGGGTTTCAACGAGGGAGAGATGGAGCAGCTGCTGGAGTTCTGCCATGAACGCCGGGACATAATCCGCGGCATCTACCTGATGCCGCTGGCCCAGACATGGGATGCCTCCGAGTTCGACCTGCAGCCTTCCCGCATCACGACTGAAGACATCGAGCGCATGCTGAACGAGTGCTATCCGGACCACCGGATCGACTTCGTGCCGGCCGGAGTGCTGGGCGAACTGGAGACGCTGACGGGATGCCTGAACGTAAAGCGCTCCCCCTTTTCCGGCGCCCACCCCAACTGCGAGAGCATGTACATGCTTCTTTCCGACGGGGATGGATTCGTACCCGCCGAACGCTACCTCCGGCATGGTCTGCCCGAGTTCGTCGCCGGGCTTATCGAGGTCGAAGACCGCCTCAAGCGGCTGAAGGCCCGCCTCGGGTTCCAGGCGGACGAATCGCTGCCCGACGGGCTGAGCACCCGGAAACTGCTGATGAAAGCGGCGGCCGGCCTGCTGGCAGGAGCGTGCGCGTTCCGCCACGTGCGAGTCGGGCACTTTGTGAGGGGCCGTGGCATCTCCAAAGCCTGGCATCTGACCGCCGGTCTGGCCGGCTGGACGGCGGGGGGCGGCACCAAGGAGACGCTCAGCAGGCACGCCACGCTGCTGGGCCGCCTGCAGATCATCGTGCTGCCGTTCGAGGACGCCTTCACACTCGAGACCGAACGCCTGCAGCGGTGCCCCAACAGCTTCGCTTTCTACGACGGGAAGAGCGGCCAGGTCAAGCACGTGCCCGCATGCGCGTGGGGCGAACACAAGACGAGGGTGATGCGCGAGATTGCCGATCACTGGACCGCGAAAGCCGCCTCCGCATAGGCCGGATGGCGCGAGAGGAAACACCTCTGGCAGCGAGGGCAGTAGCCGTTCTTGGTCACAAACCGGATGTGGACGGGCTCGATGTGAGGTATATCGCTCGGAAACTGTTCTTGCTGCTTACTATACTCACCCTACCCCCGCACCGCGGCCAACGGGGCAGGAGCGCCGCAATGCCATGGCGCTTGCCGCCAGGCTGGCGGGCAAACGCCATTCAGCGCGTTAGCTCGCTTTGGTCCCCCCCGCTCGCTCACAACCTGAGACCCTGGAGATGTGAAATTACACAGCTTTTTGGACTTTCCTACCCGAATAGGTTTCGGCAGGTTCATTGACCGGGACTTGGACTTTGAGACAGGCCAAACGACGCGGATAGGATCACAAGCTGAATTCAGGACCCTCTTCGCCCCGAGTGATGGAGATGAGCTCAAGTTCCTCGTGAACCCCTTTCGACGAGCGGCTGAAGAGGAAGCTGAGGGGCACAGTGATGCGGACGGATAGACGCAAGGCAACCTGGATATCCGCCCCGGTTCTTGCCCTTTGGATATGCTGCCCCACGTGCCAGCTCGGGCCGGAAGCGAGCTGCGGTGCTCACTGAACTGGACACAGCGCTCCTGTGCAGGTCGATGTGCCATGGCCTGTTGCACACTTCGTAAAGTCTCTTTTGGCACGACACCCTCCCGCATGCCCGGCACCACGGTCCACTCCTCCCGCGGTTTCACCCTGGTGTCCCCCTTCTCGTGGCGCCCGTAGACGTTGCAAGCGGCGTAGACAGGATTCGTGAGGATGCCCTTCACTGTCGCCCCCCACCACTTCTCTCCCCGCGGCGCCGGCACGCCTTCGGTGGTCAGCCGCCGGGCCACCCCATTGCAGGTCCCGATGTCGAGGTAGAGCCGGAAGATGCGGCCCACGACCTCGCACTGCTCCGACACCTGCAACAGCTTCCCGTCCTCACGCCTGTAGCCGTACGGCTCCGGGCCACGCGATCAGACTTTGCCGACATCCTGAGCTGTTTCGCACCTCAAGCCAGGGTCCGCAGCTTCTCCAGGTTGCTCGGGCGGGGGGCAGTGCGTCCTACCTCCCAGCCCGAGATGGTGTTGGCCGAGACGCCCAGCCGTTCGGCCATTTCCGCCTGGGTCAGCCCGAGTTCCTCACGAAAGGTGCGTATGTCGTCCGGCGAAACCTCGGGGCCGGCAAGAGGAGGCGTTTCCCGACCCAACCGCTCATCCACCTCCTCCCGGCTCCTTCCGCTCAGCTCGAGAAGGGCGAGGCGATTCTCGCGGGATGGAACGCTCTTGCCCGTCTCCCATAACGTTACAGCACCTTTGGAGACGCCGAGCAACTCGGCAAGTTCGGTCTGGGTAAGGTCAAGACGCTCCCGGATACTCTTCATCTCCGCCGGCGGCATCTCGGCCGGCATGTGTTCACGGCCCAGTCGCTCGTCCACCTCCTCGCGACTCGTTCCGCTCAGCTCGAGAAGGGCGAGGCGATTCTCACGGGATGGAACGCTCCTGCCCGTCTCCCAGGATGTGATGCCACCTTTGGAGATTCCGAGCAGCTCGGCAAGTTCGGCCTGGGTAAGGTCCAGACGCTCCCGGATACTCTTCATCTCAGCCGGCGGTATCTCGGTCGGCACGTGTTCACGGCCCAGGGCCTCATCCACCTCCTCGCTGTCCATCGAACCGACCGCCTCTATGCGTTCACGGCTGGCCTGGCGCGGACTTGATTTCCCCGTCTCCCAGGAACTGATCGTGATGGGGGAGACCTCGATCAGCTCCGCGAGTTCCTGCTGGCTGAGGTCGAGACGCTCGCGCAGCTTTTTCAACTCCTCGGGGCTGAAATCCAGTACTTCCGGCTCCTCTTCGGTCACCGGCTCCTCGCCTTCGGGCTCCTTCTCTTCCTCCGGCGGGGCGGCCATTGCCTGGCCCTGCATCTCCAGCAGATCATGAACCTGACGGGTCAGCTCTGCGCGACGTGGCTCACACAGTTCCTCAACCCGCCCGGACATCCGCTCAGCGACCTGGGTCAGGGCGCGGAGTTGCTCCTGGATCTCATCGATCTTCTCGGTCAACTCACCCATCACCTCCCTGGCCCCCTCCCTGGAGTAGTGATGGATTATGTCCCGAACGGCGTCTTCCACTATTCCCACTGTCTTCTCCTTTCGCGGCGGCAGAAACGGAAGCTGCGTCAAACGGGTCTCAGTATGGTCCGTCCTTCGGATTTCGCACCTTCGTTGTGTGCTGATGGCCGACTCCGAGAGAAGCGATAGTACCCTCTTTTCGATACTTGAGCAACGTAGGAACCGTCCGAGCAGAGAGAGGCCCGCATACCCCACTTTCGTGCCAGGTGATTTCGCTACCGAGAAACCTTGAGCCTTTCCGAACCGTATGTCTCCACAACCCGCGCATTCTCTCTGCTGATTTCGGGTGGTCCAAAGCTGGCGGATTCTCGCGTCAAAGCGGCCTTTTGGCGGGGAATCTTGGATCTTCTTACCCCCTGGCCGGCTTCATCGGGACTGCCTCGACCAGAAAGACACTCGGCCCCTTCGCAGTTCAGGCCCAGGATTTTTCAAATAACATATTATTACATAAAGGACAAAGACGAAGCCCAAAGCTTCCACTGCAGATGCGCCGATACTCCCCCCGAACCCGTAAACCGGCCCGAGAGCGGCTGAGAACCCCAGGAACGGCATTCTCGGGGAAGACGCTCTCAGATCGCTTCTACGCGCCGTTCAATCGAAAGGTGCTATGGCCCTGCACCCCCTCCCGAAATCGCCGTAGAGCGGATTCTGTAGGGTGCGTTTTTATGCAATAATGCCAAAACAGGGTCATGCACCGGGTTTTGCGCTCTCGTCGGTGGTTTGGCCGGTTGGGAGGTCCGCCAGATGTAAAAGATAGATGGTTGCTGCATCAGAGGGGGTGTTGGAGTCAAGAGGAACGACCGGACCGACCCTGTTATTCGGGACGGCGAAACTTGGATTCCCCACCTTCCAATCCCACTCCTACCCCCGTACGGTAAACACTTACGTTTCTTTTTCACCCATCCGTTGACCTTACTGGCAAGTGTCGAAACGCCTTGAAGCCGCCTCAGACGGCCGCATTATAGCATCTCGCCGCCCCTAGTACCAGCCCAAATGGACGATCCGGGGTTTGAATGTGTCCGCGGTCTCTTCGGTCGGCCGCGCCGAGCGGCGATTTGGTGGGCCGGGATTGGCTGACGTCACGACCTGAGTCACCCCCAGTTTTGGCGTCCGGGGATGAAATAGGCCCCTCCGTTTGGTTATGGGTAAAGGAAGTTTCCCTTCAACCACGGAGGGGTCTATGCTGCATGAAAACACTATAAAGTGCGTCGTCCGGCTGTACACGTCCCCGGGCCGTTCCCAGCGCAAAGCGTCAGCCGACCTCGTCTATGGAGCCCTGGGCAGTCGGCGCGGCACGGGGCTCACAAGGACCTCCGGTGGGCGCCTATCGCAAGAGCCGGCCGGTATTGTCAGCGCGTCATCCTCTGGTGTAACCGGCATCAGAATTAGCCTCGCTTTCTCGTCACGACCCTGGACTGGGATTGGCACAAGGTCGCCCGATTGCATTCCTTAGCCTGCATTCAGCCCTCTGGCCGGCACCTTGGTGCTAAACGGTGAAGTCCTCGGGCAATTCCCGCGGGTCGATCGCCTTGCCGGTCTCAGCCGAAAGCACGGCCGCCAGGCACATCCGCAGGCTATCGAGGGCGCCATTGATGTGGTTGTCCGGCGGTTCGTTCAGCTCGATTCCCCGCATCAGCGAGCCCATGGAGCCCATCATCCCCGCAACAGGGCCAGCAAGATCGTACCATGGGCCTTTGCGCGGCTCAAAAGGATTAATGTCAGACCAGTGCGGTTCGTAGATATGCCTGGGCAGGGGCAGGCGCACCCCGTCGTCGTCGCCTGACGGATACACATCCACTAACTCGTAGTCCCCCGGCTCGCCGAAATGCCAGTTCCAGTTGTGGCGTCCCCTTACCACTCCCTTTTCGGCCATAACGCGCATATAGGTCTCATGTGCCTTGACGCCGCTGTGGTTTTCCATGTGGTAGGCGGTCGTGCCGTTTTCAAACTCGTAGATGGCCATCGTCGAATGGGCGCCGGTCTCGGCGAAAACCAATGTGCAGGGGACCTCGACCCACCAGCGCACAAGGTCCGCATGGTGGATGCTGTGGCCGATCCATGCCGGTGTCTCGTCGTTCAGGGAACGGGGACGGCCGTGCCAGTAGTTGCGCACCTCGATGATGTTTGGACGGCCCAGTCGCTCGCGAGTGAGCAGTTGCTTGATGGAGTAGCAGGCGGGGTTATAGCGGCAGTTCTGGTTGACGGCCAGCCATATGTCACCTTCCGCAGCCGCAGCCGCCATCCGGTGCGCCATCTCCAGGCTGTGGGCCACGGGCTTGTGTATTTGAAGGTGTTTGCCCTCTTCCGCACAGGCCTCAACCACCTCTAGCCGTTTCTCGAGCTTCTCCGGCGCATGACCGAAGGTGCAGTCAACCAACTCGACATCCTCCATCCGCACCAGTTCACGCCAATCGCGTGTGATGTGGCCGATGCCATATCCCTTTCCGCCCGTCTCCTGGATGCGTTCTTCGACGATGTCACAGCCGGCCACCACGTTGAAACGGGCCGCAGCGTAGGCTGGTAGGTGCATGATTTGCATGACCCAATGCAGTCCGAGCGCACCTATTCCGTAATCCGTGCGCCAGTGCTCGTAGTGCGGGCGGTGGGGTGGGCGCGTGAAACCGAGTCGCTCCTCCAGTGTCTTCCTACCTTCTGCAGCCATCTTCACAGCACTCCTCTCAATTACCGGTCACGGTGCCCTGCAGTCCACGGTCGGGGTCGGCAGAACGAAAACCAACAATATGAGCACTGTGAGACTCTTGCGTGTACAATGCTCCTCCGCCCTCGGCCGTCTGAAGAACCCATATATCGCCCGCACGGCCTTCGACCTCGAGTTGCCGGCTGCGTCCGGGAAGGACCAGGGACGACTCCTGCGGCACATCCCATTCAATCCCCCCCCATGGTCAACGCGCCGCGCGGCATATCGGGCATGCTGAGGCCCACCTCCTCCGGCAGGGGGACCACATCAACCGGATTGAAGCGACGAGGATCGCTGGAAAGCTGATCCTGGTGGTTCCCGTCGAAGCGTTCTGTCGCCTCGCCCGGCTCATGCTCCCATTCAATTGCCATCATCGAAGCCCTCGGCACGGTCACACGATGCCCGCTGGAGAACCCACCGATGGTGTCCTCCTCGATAGTCACCTCGGGGGCATCCGGGGCCCAGTCGGGCTCGTTGGTGGCTTCCAGATCATCGCCCACCAGCACCCAGCTCTGCGCGCGGCCGTCCCGCACCTGTCCGGGAAACTCCACCACAATGTCCTGGTCGCTGCGGGTATCCAAGTTGACCAGTATCAGGCCGCGACGGTCGCCTTCCCGGAAGCCGTAGCTGTGGATGAGCGGCATGTCCTCCACGGTCATCTCGACGGGGCGGCGGCTGGGGCCGTAGCCGGCGCCGAAGCGGTTGGTGACGCTGATCTTCGGGTCGGCACCGCTGTGGGGTGTCTCGACCAGATCGCCGCCCATCACCTGGTTGGCTATCTGCAGGGCCAGAAAGCGGGGACGGAAACGGCGACGGGCCGGCTCGCCGATGTTCAGCACGCCGCCCCACACCCGGACTCTGCCGGGCATGTTGCCGAACGCGCCGCCCGGGGAGAAGTGGAACTGCGACAGGTTGAAGCTCTGCATGGTGCGGGCGCCCCGGTGCTTCATCAGCAGCAGCAGGCTGTGCGTGGCGTTCATGCCGCCGGCCATGCCGGTGATGATGCGGTTGACCTGCTCCAGCGGAGGATCGGGCGGATCGCCAAAGGTGGTGTGGTAGTTGCCGCCCTCGTACACCGATATCTCCTTGCCCCGTTCTCTGGCGGCCCGGATGACGCCTACGTTGCGGTTGTTCTCCGGCACCAGCCAGTTATGCCAGGTCTGGGCGAACACGAAATCGTAGAGGCCCGGTTTGTCGCCCGCCATCTCTATCTGGTCATCGTACAGGCCGAACAGCATGTATCCGCCCGTGGTCAGGCGGTCGGCGCTGGGCGTCCAGTCCAGAATGCGCGCCGCACCGGAGCCCTGGTAGTTGACGTGAAAGACCACGTTGTCCGAATAGTAGGGTGAGGCCTTGGCGCGGGAGATCATGTCCTCCCAGTAATCCGGGCCAAAGAATCCCGTGCCCATGAAGGTGACCGCCTCGTTGCCTATCTGCACGTGGATGGCGGGCAGCACCTCCGTCCAGGGCTCGGGCTGGCCCAGTTCAGCCCGCAGGCGGCCCAGTCCCACGTCGGCCGGCGCGCCGATGTATTCCATGAACTGGTCCATCTCCTCGGGGTACATCGTGCCCGGCAGCGTCGCCCAGGCAGCGCAGTCCAGATAGGCGCAAAGCTCGTAGAACTCGTGCGTGCCGAAGGCGGAGCGCCGGCGTGCTTCGCCTCGCCGGGAATAGGCGCGAATGGCCGGTTGCAGCGAATTCACCAGCGAGTCGCGGGTGTTGCGCAGGTAGCGTATGGACCCCGGGTTCAGCTCCCGCAGCGTCTCCACCAGGCTGTCGCGGAATGCCGTGGGATTGGTGTCCCCTTCCTGCCAGACTTCGATGTCGTTGACGAGCACCTCTCCGCCGGTGACCCGCCAGCCCCAGGTGAGCAGGCCGTCGCCATCATCCAGAGAGACGACCCGTTCGTAGCGCTGCCACTCGCGGCTCGGATTCACGGTGAATCCGGAGTCGGGGGCGGTGCTGGGATAGACGTGGAGCTCGGGAGAACCATCGAGCCGCCTGGCCCAGAATCGCACGCGCCACTCGCCGCCGATGGGGGCGGCGTGGGCGAACTGGGCCACGAACTCGATCCAGGCCGGTTCGTCGGAGCCCCTGAGCTTCAGGGCCGTGTTGCCGAAAGTATCGGGCGGGACGTCGCCGTGAACCAGTTCATAATCGCCGCCGGTGAACTGCTCCTCCCAGTTGGGGCGGCCTCCATGCGGAAGCTGCCCGGCTTCGGTGTCGGACTTATCCAGCAGGACCCCGTTCGGGCCCTCATCGCCCCAGCGCACCTGCCGGTCCAGCAGGAGGGCGGTCAGCCGGCGGTCGTCCCGTTCCGGGTCCTGGCGGTCCTCCTCGTAGCCGGTCACGGTGCCCTTCAGTCCACGGTCGGGGCCGGACAGGACGGTGAAAGTGGCGCCCGTCCAGAGCTCGTCCGCCGGTGCATTCCACCCGATCAGCGCTCCCTCATCCGGCTGGTTTCGCGGTCCCAGCACATGCAGGCGGTGGATGGTGCCTTCGAAGTTCTCCGCCACGCGCTGCTTCAGGATGACGGAATCGTAGAAGTTGTGCCCAGAGAAGTGCACGCCCAGGCGCTCGACGTCCTCGACGATCACCTCGTCGGTAACGCGGACTCTCGTTAGGTCGGCAGCATCCGCTGCCAGCGGAGTGGCCGGCAGAAAAAAACCGCCGAAAATCGCTGCTATAAGAATCGAATACGCCATTCTCATGGTAAGAACTCCTTTCGAACGGTCCATCCCAGACCAGCCATCTATTTACTGACAATGAGCAGATTTGAGTCGGTTCGTCCGAGATTCCCCATTTACAGTAGCGAAGTTACACGTTCGCCTTCATCATGAGAGTGTACCCCCCGCTGTTTGTCAAGCACGAATCCGTGAAAGAAACCTGCCGCGCTGGTCTCTGGCCCCCGTTTGTCCAGGGGGATATGGCCGCCCCAAAGGTCTTCTTCGGCCATCGAGAGGCACCCTGACTGTCCGGAAGCCGTGTAGTCGGGTTTTTCTGCGAAACCCACCGCCACCCCTCAGGTCGGCGCGGGGGATAGCGTCTGAATCCGATTCAATATCGCTCCGAATAGCTCCCGCGGAACCGCCACCTCCGCCACCTGCGCTTCAAACCCTTCCCGCTCAGCTTCCCATTGTGCATTGACGAGCAGGAGCCGTTCTTCAAAATACCATCTGCGTGGTTGCCAACGCTCTTCTGCCGCCGTGATACGTTCTTCGGCCTCAGCTCTGCGTCTCTCCCAGATGCAGGTTGTCATCTGCCGCTCTCGCGCTCTCTGTTCGGACGCAGCAGAAACACCGGAGACACCCAGAAACACGAAGACCAGCAGAATGAGCGAGATGAGAAGTGTGCGGGATAGGCGAGATGTGCGGTCAAGGGGATCGGTTAGAACACGCCGGATAAAGCGGAGGGAGACGGGATAGAAGGGAAGGGCTGCCATTGTCCGTTTCCTCCCGTCTGTCAAAGCTACCTATCGGCGGGCACCCTTATACATCAGCAAGCCACGGAGGTCAAGCCCTGTTTTTCTAACTGGTATCAGCGGTGACCGGAGCTTTCGGAGCCGGGTTTACGGCCGGGACATGCCGTAGAAGTCCGCAATGCGGTCGTGGTCGGCGTCCTCGGGCCACTGCTCTCGCCGCTCCATCAGCCAGTTGTAGGAGTCCTGCAGCGAAACGCGCCCTGTCCTGCCGCGCGCAATGCCGCTCTCCGAAACGAACCTAACACCGCCGTCCAGGAAAAGGACACTGCGGCCACCGGGAAAGACGCCCCGCCGTGTGTAAACCACAACAGTTCCCGGCGACATTCCCAGCGGCAAAGGTCCCGGGTACTCGTAGCTGCACGGGTAGCCCTGCGGCCCGATGCGGGGAGGGTCGGGGTCTCCCGGAGAGACCAAAACCTCCGGGAGATCGATGTAGCCCTCCTCCAGCAGCGCATACAGTCCCGGGGGATAGCGCTCCTCATGCACGGACTTGTACATCGAAAGGGCGAGCCCGATACGGCGGAGATTCGCCCGGTCTGTGGCTTTCCGGACTTCCATCCTGGCCCGGCTCAGGGCTGACAGCAGAGTGGCAAAGATCACCAAAAGGTAGAAGCCCGAAATCACGATGGCCGCGATCGCCAGCCCCTGGCCCTTCAGCCGCCCGGAACTCCGGCGGATCTTCGTCAGTCCGACGATTCCCAGCACGAGCCCGGGGATGGCAGCAAATATCCACCAAAACGCGCCGAGCAGACTCAAGGCAAACCCCCAGGTCGCCGCGAGCGAGGTGTGGGGCGGCTCGGCCGGGTGCGCCCCGGGTTCGCTTCTCTCAATGCCATCGGCCGCAGGCGGATGCCGCTCACCCGCCTCCACTTGCGCTGCCAGTTGAGCCGCTATTTGCGCCGCCCGGTGGGGCGTTGTCTCAGCCCCCTCAAGCGCTTCGGCGGGCAGCTCGCAAAGGGCGTTGATCCTCCCGCAGGCCTTGATGATAAACACGGCAGTCAGCACGATGACCGCCACCTGGCTCAGGACGTTCAGCACCGGGATGAAAGACAGCGGGATGTTCACAAAGTCCATAATGCACATCGCCAGCGCCAGGCCGGCGGGCATGGGGCGCAACTCGAGCCCCTCCTTCTCCACCAGCGTGTTGTAGTCCTTCGCCCAGCCCCAGTAGGCCTGAAAGAGCCAGTACAGGTTGAAGAACGGGATGAACAGAAACCCGAGCGCTTTGCCGGGAGTGGTTCGCGCATGTTCCGCGGGGAGCCGCGACCATATCCGGTAGGTGAACACCAGCCAGACCACGATGGCGTAGATGACGGCGCCGAAGCCTAACACCGACGCTGCGATGCCCTGAGGGATCGGTTCCACAGGCAACGCCTCTACCACCACGGCGCCGATGCCCAACAGAAGGAAGCTCCCTATCATCCCTGCCAGCCATGACGCAAGATAGAACGGAGTGGACATCCTTTTCATCACCCCTTCCTCCTCCCCCTGTTGAAGCTCTATGGCCTCACACTCGTTTCCTCGACCTCTTGCGGTTACACGCTCCAGCACATGACGGCCGCAGAGAGCAGTTCTCCGCTCTCTCGGCTTCTTATTGCTCCATAGAATCGCCTGCGGAGGCGCGTTCTTGCAGCCATGCCTTCAGCTCGCCGTCGTCAAGCCCCCTGAGAACCCGTTCCCTGTCACGCCAGATCCTCCGTCTTCGTCCTCTTCTTCTCCCTCTCCCCTCCTCTCCGTCAGTTTCGTTGAGCTGATCAAGCAGTTCCCGGATTTCGTCAGCGTCCTCGTCTTTGACCCCCTTATACATGAGCACGGAAAAACGGTCAAGACTGATTTCTTCACTTCTGCTGGCTCATGAAACCGTAGGGACAGTGGAAAAGACCTTCAACGACAATGCTCCGGTCATGGGGACTTTACTGCTGTCCGTCTGAGCTTCTTTGAGCCTAATCCCCCTTTGAAGACAGATTTTCAATGTGCAAAGAAATTGCATAAAAAATGCTGCGTTCTTTCCGAGATATAATCCCGGCCTGAAGAGAGAATCCCAAAAGTATGCTTCTCTAACGTCCAGCAGTGTGTGTAGGGCGATGAGAGCTGGCTGGAAGAGAAGTGAAGAGCCCTAAGCATCACCCATCTTGTTCTGCCCGTCCTCCCAGATTCTTCCTGTTGCACGATGATTCCCTGTCAGATGGCGTTTTTCTTGACGCACTTTCTTTACCATTGCTGAAGGAGAAGGACAATGACTGCTGCTGATACTCTCGTCGCTTGGGAGGTGTTTTCGGCCGGAGGTTTCGCGAACACTCACCAGATGTTCAAGTCCCGTGCTCTGCCAATACTCGCGGCTGTCTTGCTGCTGGTGGCATTTCTGGGGGCATATTCGATCAGCGGGTTTGTCCTGGGGGCATTTGCACGAGGAGCTCTGTGGGGCTGGGGTAGTGTGATTGTATTGAGCATACTCTCGGGCACTTTTCTGCGATTCCTTTATGGAGAGACTCGGGCATACCTTCGGCTGCGCACTTTCGAGAGACTCCAGAAATCTGCAGCAGAAGCTGTCAAAGACCCGACCAATACACAGCTTCAGGAGCAGACGCGTGAAGAGTTGCTCGCGCACCTCCTCCATCTTGAGACCCTGGCCGATCCCAGTCTTGACGAACCGTTACTGCACATGGGACGGCAAATGGATAGAAGCAACAACGCCGACGAATGGACCAGGTACGCCGAAGAGGTTTTGCTCAGTCGCATGGACGAGCAGGCAAGAAGCAGCATCAGAAGGGAATCTCTTTACGTCGCTTGTGCAGCAGTAGCCTCTCCTTACAGTTTTATTGATGCGGGCATTTTCTTCTGGAGAGCCGGCAAGCTGATTACAGAAGTGGCCCGGGCTTATCGTGTTCGAGCGGGTTTTCTGGGCACGATTCATCTTATCGTGAGAACCCTTTCTGCGACCGCTATGGCGATGCTTACTCAAGAGTTCAAAGGAGTGGCGATCAACGAAGGGGGTAGGCTTCTTGAGGGTATCCCTTTTGTCGGCAAGCTCTTGGTACATACCTCTCATGGAGTCTTGGCAGGTTCGATGGTCGCCTGGATTGGCATAGAAGCTCGCCGATTCTGTCGCCCACTGCCTGTGAAACCTGAAGACGAAAGAGGCTTGGTGGGCGAACTCTTCAGTATCTTGAGAGCACGGGCAAAAGAGCAGCAAAGAGGGGCTCGGTGAATCCTCAGAAGGGCTAAGAGTGTACTTTGCCAGGACATCCTCCCCACCCTGGGTGACGATTTTACCGGCGATTTTGTCCAGCACAATCGGGGGCGGCAAAGCGAAGGAGTCGGGCAGCTTCAGGCCTTGCTTTCGCAGCTT
>PUMJ01000279.1 GCA_003551305.1 Candidatus Brocadiaceae bacterium | reverse complement strand
CCCTGAATGGGCGAAACTGTTGATTTAAGTGGACACCTGCGTGTTGATTTTCTGGCACACCTGTCCGCTCGCCCCTCCGGACATGCTCCAAACTGATCGCAGTGGACTGCGCACGGAGCAGGCCGGATCAAGCCGTCAAAGCAGTGCAGCCCGCACGTGCGGCCGCCGCGGCTGCGCCGGGACCCCTTGCCCGCCGGTGAACCCTGACCCGGCCACAGCCTCGTTTACTGCGCCGGGCGCGACGTGCGGCGGGGCACATCGTGGGCTCGGCCCTCGGGCACCCCGTTCGGTGCTACGGTGCTTTCCAGCATTCAGCCCCCGCGGAGTCGCTTGTACACCAGCAGACCCGTCACGCCCGTGGCCAGCAGGGCGATCGTGGTCGGCTCGGGAACCGCCGCAAGCTCCCCCTCGGACGAGATGGGCTCCGATTCCCAGTCCCCGATGTCGGAGAAATCGTGGTCCGGCAGGAAGCTCTCTCCGGGGAAAGGGTCCGCGGAGTCATGCTGCGAGACCCTCTCACCCGACGACGAGGAACTGCTCCCGCTGCTATCCTCGCAACCCGCCGCTGCCAGACACAGAGCCACGACGAACAGCACAATCACTCCCCGTGACTTCGACATACCCCGGTACCTCCCGGAAAAGCGCAAGCATTCGGACGCCCCCGCGCCCCAACGCTTTCATGCGCTGACTTGAAGGAATATGGGCAAAGCACGTGCCGCACAGACAGGGTGGAGGCCTTTTGCTGCGGAGGAGAGCCCGGTGGGTAGAGAAACCGCGCTCGAGATGTCGCCTTGCGCGGGGCAACAACCTGAAGAGCCGCAGTCACGCGCCATGCCTTCTGAGCCCTCCGGGCGTTGCTGTGGCGCGCCGGCACGCGTTGCCCTCGGTGGGGCGAGCGCGGCCTGGGTCGCGCGCTCAGCATGTTCACCGACGGGGGCATTTTCGGAAACGGAACAGGCGGTCGAGGATGGCTGAAGCTATGCTACGAAGAGGCTTTACCCGGGGGGGGTGTGTTGAAGTAAGTAAACACCCGCTACGGCATTCGTCATTTGCATGGGAGCGACCTGAGGTGGCGCCTGCGCGAGGGAGACCCGGACGCCGGCGTCTCCGCTCAGTTCTGGCGTCGCTTGTAGGCGATCAGGCCCGCCAGGCCGCCCAGCAGCAGCAAGGCCGTCGCCGGTTCGGGGACAACGACCGCCCTGGCGTTATGGGAGAACGGCGCGGACCTCCAGTAGTTTTTATCCTCGTTGATGGCCAGCCCGACGACATCGAAGTAGAGCGCATCACCGATAAAGTCTTGGCCGAAGTCGTGGTGGTAATGGATCGTGTAGTACTGGATGTCTCCCGAGTCCGAGCTGGCGCCGGGGTCATCGGGGTCGTATTTCTCATTGTAGTTGTAGATATCCTCCCACTCCCCGGCCACGTCCAGGTCCGGCAACGGCACGGCCCAGAAATGCGTGGGGTAGATGCCGTGAGGCGCGTAGTTTTTCCCACCATAGAAACCTCCTTCACCGCCGGGATCCCCTTCGAGTAGCTCGTCGGTGGTGAGTGTCACCGTTCCGTCTTCATAGAAAGCGGACTTATCCACGTGCTTTTTGTAGGCGCCCCGGGTGGTATCCGCGGTGATGGTCACGCTGATGTCGCCCAAAGGCTCCGTCTTGGCCTGCGGAAGGGCCACCAGGAGCGTGAGTTCGGTAATACTTTTGATGGTTTTTGGCGAGATGGCCCCCAGAACCAGCAGGTCGAACGGGTTTTCTTCGGTGACCCACGATTCGCTGGCGGCGTCATATTGGGACCCCTCGATGTAGAGCTGCAGGGTCGGCACGGCCTCCGCTGTCGCCGTCAGGCCGAGGAACAGGACCGCTGCAAGAGCCACGACGGCTGCTTTCGTTCTCTGGGATGCGCTCATCTTTTCTCCCTTCGGATCGGGAATACTTCCATCACCATAATTTGGAGCAAACCCCGTGCCCACCAGGGCGCGCCATACGGGCCACTTTGCGTCCGCCATGTAAACATCTATCTGAACATGACTTACATTTGTGGGCGCCTTGCCCTGTGATCTGATGTTCAGGGCCGTGTTGCTTTAGCTCAACACGGGAAGCGCCTCGCGTTGCGCAGAGTCAACAGGCGCAGGCCCCTGGTTCACAGCTTGTAGATATGGGGGGCGTCGTGGCCCTTCAGCGCGTTGCGGGTGTCGAGCACCAGCGGGGCCTCGGCCGCGACCCGGTCCCAGGGGAACCCCGAATGGTCGGTGATGACCAGCGCCAGGTCGCACTGCGCCAGGCTCTCGGACAGGGGCGCCGCCTGCAGGTGGGCGCCCTCGGGCAGTTCAAGCTCGGGCACGTGCGGGTCGCTGTAGGTCACCTCGGCGCCCTTGTCCAGCAGGATGTCCATGATGGTGAGGGCGGGGGATTCGCGCACGTCGCTGACGTCCCGCTTATAGGCCACGCCCACAACGTGCACGCGCGAGCCGCGCAACGGCTTGCCCACGTCGTTGAGGATGTCGGCCGCCCGGGTCACCACCCAGCGCGGCATCGAGGCGTTGATGCGGCCGGCCAGGTCTATGAAGCGGGGTTCGAACCCGTGCAGCCGGGCCTTCCACGCCAGGTAAAAGGGGTCTATGGGGATGCAGTGTCCGCCCAGCCCGGGGCCGGGGTAGAACGCCTGGAAGCCGTAGGGCTTGGTGGCGGCGGCGTCCACAACCTCCCAGACGTCTATGCCCAGCGGCTCGCACATGAGGGCCAGTTCGTTGACCATGGCGATGTTGACGCTGCGGTAGGTGTTCTCCAGCAGCTTG
>PUMJ01000068.1 GCA_003551305.1 Candidatus Brocadiaceae bacterium | reverse complement strand
CCCCGACTACAACCCCGACTACGACCACCGCAAGGTTCGGATTGGCCGGTTGAACCCGAATACCGGGGCGTTCGACTGGGAGAATAGCGGGTTGCTCAACGCGACGTACTTGTTCTACCACCACCACATCGTGGAGGTTTCTTGCGGCCCGGAATATGGGTACGGTGCGTGTTCTGACGAACGGGACCCTCACCTGTTCCGGTTCGACTATGGCGATTTGAGCGTCGATTGGTCGGTTGAATATCCGCCAGAGTACCTTTCGGGCGGGCGGGTTCAGGGTGCGGTCCAAAGCAGCCCGACGGTCTACGCGACAGGCGCGAAGGTCTTGGTGATGACAGCCGAATACATCTTGGACTACACGCCCTGGTTGGCGTTGAACGGGTACATCGTGCCATCTGATATGCCGGAGATCACATCCAACAAGGGCGGGATCGTGGCGAACCCCGACTCGTTCTACCACCTCGTGAATCCGTCGGGCGACAACGACCAGATTTACAGGCGGAGCATCGTGGACCTTTCTACGCAGTTCACGGCACTACCGGCTTCGGAAGCGGGTACGGCCCGCGAGTTGCATTTGTGGGGCGATACGCTCGTCGTTCTCACAGAAACCCACTGGGTCTTGTTGGACGCCGTGGACCTGTCGGTTATTCTGGCGCAGGAGCATGAGACGGATGTGACCGCTCCTGTCGCAGCGTTCGACATGTCGGCCTTGGACAAGATGGTCGTGGCTTTGGACGACGACGGGACTAAACAGATTCGCCGCTACGCCATACAGGAGGAAGAATAACATGCCAGTACTGACAGAACGAGGGTTGTACGACCCGGCGGCACAAACCGACCAGCGGTATGAGTGGGAGGGCGGGACGCTCTATCGGAACATTTCGTTGCCCCGTGCGGACGGCTACAGCCGGGCCAGACGGACGGCGGTCGCCCACCAGCGGGGCGGGGGCGAGATCGACTGGATTGTCCGTCCAACGAGGTCGATGCTTGCACAGGTCGGGGCGGACCCGATGCAGCCGTTCGAGTTCCAGGGCCAGCACATGCAGTATCGGGGCGGCTCGCCGGTCCCGACTGTTGTGGCCGGTGAGCATGGTCGGACGATGCCCGAACAGTTGATGCACGAGTACCAGACCGCCTACGATGAGGCCCGGCAGGCGAACATCGAGCGGTACGAGGAGGGGCTTGCCCTGCTCGACCAGGTGGGCGCGGAGCGGCGGGGCGAGATCGAACGACGGTTCACCGGACTCCAGACCCAGGCACAGCAGGACTTGGTAGGCCGAGGGTTGCGGGGGACGACCGTTGCCCCGACGATGCAAGCGGGGATCGAGCGGCACCAGCAGGACGCATTGACGATGCTTGGTTCGCAGTTGGCCCAACAGCGGCTCGCGTGGGTCGGCGACCGCATGGACCTGTACCCCGAACTGCACCCCTACCTCAACCTGATGCAGATGTACGGCGAGTACGGGGCGGGACCTTCCCCGGTCCGCACCGGGGGCGTGACCCCCTACCGGCCACCGGCTCCTCCAGCCGGACTGGGCGGGGTCGGGACCCGGCACGTGCCGCCGCAACCGCCTCGCCACGACCCTTGGAATCCGTTTGGCCCTGCACCGACTTTCTAGGAGAGAGACAATGGCAATCGTAGTTGGACACCAACCGCCGGCAATGACCGCCGGGATGATGGCGTATCGGGCGGGTCGCGGTGCGCGGGCGGAACGTCAGTTGGACCGTCAACTACAGGCCCACCAGATGCGGGTGCAGGAGGAGCTTCAACGGGCGCAACTAGACGCTCGATACGAGCAGTTGTACGCCCAGATATACCAGCAGGAGGCCCAACGGGAGTGGCAGACACAGGAGGCGGCGGCTCAACGGGCGCACCAGCAGTCGCAGTTGATCCTCCAGTTTGAGGCGTCGGACGCCGGTCAGCAATTGCAACGTGCGGCTGCCGCCGAAGAACAGTTGACCCAGATGCTCGGCTCGGGCCAGTTCATTTTGCCGCCTGGCGCACAGCGGGAGATGGAGAAGTACCAGCAGCAGTTACAGGCGATTCGGATGGACGACAGGTTCACGCCGATCCAGCGGGCACGTGCCGAGTCGATTGTCATGGGGCGGATCGCGGACCTGCGGCGACAGGTGGTCCCGAACCCCGAACCGCCGGTCCCGAAAGAGGAAGCGTTCGAGAGGGACGTGCTGGAGGTGGACGACGGGTACTTTGTCCGCCATCCAGAGACGGGCGAGTGGAGGTTTCAGCGCCGACCGACCCAACCGGACCCGGAACAGGCGGCTCGTCAGCAGCGGATCGAGTTGATGCAGGAGGTCGGCGAGTTCCGTTCAAGCACCTACCAGTCGGCGTTTGATCGGTATTTCAACGTTCTTCATGTGCCGCAGCGGGAGTTTGACGACGAGGGGGTGATGAGAGAAGTGTACCCCGATCTGACCGAGACACGGGAGAAGGCGGCTCGAATGGCATTGCAGGAGGCCGAGCAGGCGGTCCGGTTGCGGTATGGCGATACGGGGGTTGGTGAGCCGATGAGGACGACGGACGCCGACCAGGAGCGGATGGACCGAATCGTGTCACAGATACCGTCAGAGAGTATGGAACGCGTTCGGCAGCTTGTCGCCCAGGCACGGCAGTTGGAACAGGAACAGCCGTCGGGCTACGAGGCGATGTTGCGGCCCATCCACCAGAAACTTCGGCAGGAGATCGGCCAGCACGTTTCTCACGAGGACATGACGTTCCTCTTGCAGCAGAGGACGGGCAGACAACCTGAAGTTCGCGAAAGGGAGGATGTTGAAGAAATGCCTG
>PUMJ01000161.1 GCA_003551305.1 Candidatus Brocadiaceae bacterium | reverse complement strand
GCCGGAGTTGCCGGACCAGTAAAGCCGGAACGGCTTGAACTCCACGCCGTCGTGGCCTTCCGGCTGATCGTCGATGTCCCAGACCTCTGTGTCGGCCGTCGCGCCCGAGCCGCCGAGCGTTTTTGGGTTATCGTGCGTGGCCTGCGGCGTGGCCGAGAGCTTAACCACGGCCCAGACGGTCCCGCTACCGCCGCTTTCGCGCCACAGGACAGTCGCCGAGCCGTCGGGGCTGGTGGCCAGGCACGTCGCATCGCCGTCGGCCACGTCGGCAAAGTCGATATCCTCGTGCAGGACATCCAGCCGCACCTGTACCACGCCTGAAGCGCAGGCCATGCCCATCTGCCCGGCCGCCAGCGGCTCTGTGAGCACGACGAACCGCCCGGTGTGCTGCGGCTGCGGCGTGATGCAAGACAGCGCCACGCGGTTGGAGAACTCGGCCGCGTTCGCGCCCGGCGCGATGACCGGTGAGTCCACGCCCAGAACGTCGAACCTGTCGCGGGCCTGGCCGCTGTCGTTGCGGACAAGCACCAGCCCGCTGCGCGGCACCGCCGGCCTGTCGGCGGCCGAGATGTTCCGCCTTCGGCTGCGATGTTCCACCGCCGCATCAACGAACGCGTTGTAGGCCTTGGCGGGAATCTCCAGCTTCTGGCCGGACCGGACCTTTTTCAGAGTATCAGGCACGTTAATCCCTCCTCTCTGCCCGCGCGCGTGCGTTTGTGCTCACTACGACACAGGCCAACCCCAATCTTGCCGGCATACTCCAGGCCCCTGTGTTTGCAACATTTAGGGATCCTCGTCATATGGGTCTAGCGGTTCTCCTGATACGGGGAAAATCAGCGACGTTCCCCGAGTAGAGGTGCGTGGCTTACCTGTTGCAGGACTATACAACCCCACACATCCCCTCGGAGTGAAATTCTGCCTATCAGCAAGCTTCTCCCAGTCGTAGAGCCGAAGAGCAAACATACATAGGGTCTGGCCGCTGTCATCGCTTACCCAGACACACTCGTAGACGCACTGATCGTTGAAACATCTGACACTGTCGAGATTACCCACTAAGCGGTTCTTCTTGATTTCTTCCGTGATCAGCCGCTGTTGTGGAAGCACCTCACTGAACTCGACTCGGCCATTGAGTAGCTGCTTGCCTTCAGGAAACGGCATGTGCACGTTGGCTCGTCCATTCACCACAAGGGGCTCCCTATATAGGGCTGCATGGAAGCCCTTGATGAACCGCCATATGAGTGGCCTCAGATCATGCCCGGTCAAGAACTCGTGCGATGGCTTCCCTGAATCATCAACAATAGCTCCGAACTTGAGCTTAGTCTTGCCCGGCTTCGGCAACTTGCCGTGCGCGATGGCCACGAGCTGCCCGATGACCTCATCGCCCACCGACTGGCCGGTATTACACTGGGGATGGGCTGGCAGGATCAGCGGGTTCACTCCTCTATCTTCTTCCGCGAATATGGCCTTGGGCGGTACGTGGTCGCGAGTCCGCTCGGATCGCTTCAGCGGGTTCCCGCACAAATAGCAGAACGGCAGCTTGCTGCACTCCCTAATGGCCCGTTGGTCAGCAATTGTTGGCATGGTCGTAGCATAACATAGTTCACGTTCCGATCCCCAGCAGCGAGAAGTCGCCTTCCTCATAGACCTTCTCGACGTAGGCCGCGACGGGCTGCTTGACCAGCGTGTTGCTGCCGGCGTCCTCGGTGTCGGCGTAGCGGACCCAGAGGTACTCCCAGCCCTTCTTCGACGCGACGGTTATCTCCCCGACGGCGATGTTAGCGCGGTTGGGGCTGGCGGCAAAACGGAAGGTTATCTCCCAGTCATCCGCGCCGCGCTTGGACCCCGAAGCACCCAGGAACAGGCACTCACCGGCCGACAGGCCCTTGAACGAGCCGTTGTTTACCTTGCCGGTGAGGTTGAACAGAGTCCCCCGGTAGGCCTGCGTGACCTGGCCGTCGGGCAGGTAGTGAGTCTCGGAGAACTCATAGACCGGCACCGTGATATCCACGCCCTCGACGCTGTCGTGGGTGACGCCTATCGCGCCCTTGAAGTCCGGCGCTGTCTGGCCCGACGGGGCGTAGCTGCCGATGGTCTGGATGCTCTGGGTGATGTGCTGGTTGCCGCCGCCTGTGTCGAAGCTGAAGCTGCTCTCGCCGACCTCCGGGGCCTTCCGCTCTGGCGCAACGTAGCGGACGCGGCACTCCCACTTGCCGGTATCGGCGACGGTATCGACCGACACCGGTTCCAGCGTACAGGCATCTCGCACCAGCCCCTGGTAGCTGGTTGGTGTGGAACTCAGCAGAAGCGCCCTGGCCTCGGTGTCATCTGCCGTGCCGTCGAGCGTGTAGTGGAACGTCACCGAGGCCCTGCTGCCGGTGGTCCACTCGCGGGAATCTATCAGTTCGGTGAGCGTGGTCATCAGATAAAGCCCAGTTCCTCAGCATCTCTCAGCGGGCGTGTGTTGCGTTCTATCTTGTCGATGCCGTCGGCCATGCGGTCTGTGGAATCGCCCGCCTGGAGGCCCAGCACGTTGGCGGCGACGAAGGTTCCCCGCGCGCCTATCCTTTCGGCCTGCTCGGCCAGCAGGTCGCCCATGCCGGCCAGCGCCCGGTTGGCCTTGTCGATGATGTCCTCAGGCCCTTCGAGGGCGTCGGGGCCTTCGCCGGCCTCCTTTGCCTCGCGCTTCTCGCGTGCGGAGTCGATGGCGTCCTGCCATTCCTTACGCGCCTTGTCCAGGTCGTCCTCCGCCTCGGTCATGCGGCGTTCGTATGCGGCGTCCAGTTCGCTGTGCTTGGCGAGGTTCTGCCGGCCTATCTC
>PUMJ01000223.1 GCA_003551305.1 Candidatus Brocadiaceae bacterium | reverse complement strand
CTGTCTGAAATAGGTTGTGGTGTCACAGACCACAACTTTGAGCCTTCTGCTGGTTTTCATACTCAGCAGAAAATAGACAACACCTTTTTTCATACATCGGTATAGCTCTACTGAAGAAGAATATGAGATGGAGGAAAACAAATAAAATGGAAATAACTAAAAAAGAATTTATGAAGTATGAAAGATTAAGGGAAAGTGGAAAGGTTAATATGTTTGAAGTTAATAAAGTTTCATTTTTAACAGGTTTGAGTAGGAAAAAAATATTTTTTGTTATGAAAAATTATTGTGAATTAGGAAATAAATATTTAGGAGGAAAATAAAAATGGAAATAAATAAAAATATTCATAATACATGGAAAGAGATTAATGCAATTAGGAAAAGAGGATATAAAGTAAGATATCCTGTTGGAAAATATAGATATGTTTATGAATCTAAAAAAGGAAAAATATCCCTTGTTTGTCTTAAACATTATTTTGGAAGTAAAAATGTTTGGGAGATTTTTTCTTTAGTTGGAAATTTATTTGATGATGTTGAGAGATTTAAAACAAGAAAAAATGCAGAAAAAAGAATTAAAGAATTATTGGATTAAAATAAATATAAGGAGGAAAATAAATAAAAATGGAAGAAAAAGAAAGAGTTAAAGCATCTCTTGAAATTGATAAAAGATTGTGGAATGAGTTTCGGAAACTTTGTATTGATTTAGAAAAAAAGACAGGTGAATTAATTGATGAAGTAATGGATGTTGGAGTTAAAGAAATTAAGAAAAAGAAGTAAGTGTAACTTTTGTTCAGTGAATTTTTACTGATTTTTTGTTTTTTGTTTTTTATTTTTTATTTTTTATTTTTTATTTTATGTTTTTGTTTCATTGAAGAAGTCTTTGATTATGCTTTTGTCTTTTGGGAATTTAGGAAATATGTGTTTTTCCATTATGTAGTATAGGTGGTTTAGGAGCAGGATTAAGGATAATATGAATGGGATTATTGATGTAAAAGGAATTTTTGTTTCTTCTATACATTCTTTATAATTTGGATTTTGGAATTCTCCATAATTAGGGTATTGTTGATGGCATCTATATTGGATTTCAAAGTTTATTTCTTGGAGTTGGGAATGGTTTATACTGAAAGTTGTTAGGAGTAAAAGAAATATTGCTATTTCTGATATAAGGATTTTTTTGTTTAAATGCATTTTTCATCACTTATTTTTTGTTTTTTATACTTCTATTTAGTTAAACCCTCTTTTTACTCAGGATTGGTTTTGAGAATTATCTTCTTTTTTTGACAGTTCTCTTTTTTCTTATATCTTTTCTTTTTCTTCGGTAGTAAGGAGAAATTCTTTTTCCGTTTCTAGTATGACCAGAAACTTTTCTTCTTTTTCTGCCTCTACCTTTTTTTCTTTTATATGTCATTTTGATTTCTTTTTATTTTGTTTTCGGTTTTCTTTTAATTTTTTTATGATTTTTGGTTCATGTTTTTTTAATGAGTTTATTACTTTTTGTTTCATTCTTGGGTTGCTAATCCCATTGATTAAATCCATTTTTTTTTGTTCTGCGAATTCTTTTGTTACTAATCGTTTTTCTACACCTTCATTCATTATATTATCAAATTCATTCATATACTCTTTCGGTTTTTTGAACATTTTTCTAAGGTCTGTTATTAATTTTGTCAATCTTTTTTCCCATTCATTGAACAAAGTCCAGTATTCTTCTTCTGTTTCATAAGGTGGTTCTTCTAATTCTGCCATTTTATCGTCTGATTTCTATTTTTGAAAACTTTTTTGGTTTAAAGAATCTATCTCTTTCTACTAATGGTAAACCATTTTTTTCTAATGTAACTAATTCCCTATAACTGAAATATCCCCACTCTGGAAAATCTCCCTCTACAAATCCAAAAAAAGTATCTTTGCCATCAAATTCTGTTACATACCATGTGTAATGTGAATAAGGTGAAAAGAATTTTACATAAACCATTTTATCTTTTCCTTTTTCTTCTTGTGCATATAAAGGAGGGATTTTTTGTCTTAATTCTGCTGTTAATAGTTTATGTTTTCTTATTCCTTCTAATGGTTCTCTTACTCTTGGATTATTGTTTTTAGAAGTAGTTCTTTCTCTATCTTTTTTTAGTTGATTTATGTCTTTTTTATATGTCATTTTATCTTCCATACCTATTTGTTTTATTTTTATTAATATATCCTTCAAATTTATAAGATTCTTCATCAAATTGTTTTCCTTTTGGAAAAGAGTAAATTTTGTATTTTCCTTTCTTTAATATGGGATGTTTCATCACTCTTCTTTTTACACCAGACAAAGTTTTTAAATCATAAATAAATATCTGTTCTTCGGTTCCCATCCCTTCTCTTCCATCTTCATATAATGTTACAAAATAATCCATTTTATTAATATTTATGCTTTGCCCTCTTCCAAAGTCTCTTAAATAATTTAGTTTTTTGTTTTTGAGTAAGAGATTTATTTCTGGTTAATTTTCCAAACTTATCATTAACATATCTTCTTCTTTTCTTTGCTATTTCAATTTCATTTGCCATTTTATATTATTAATAATAATTCATACTTTTTAAATGTTATTAATATTTTTTTCACCCAAAAGCAAAGATATTTAATAATTTATTTAACATTTCATAAACAAAAGTTGGAATCAGTATTGCAGGAAGAATAATAAAGGTTATTCCAAAGAGTTGGGAAACACCATAAATCTGCAAAAATTTGCTATAACTACTCTTTCTAGTATTTATTAAAACCAAGCCAACAATAAGAAAAATAAGAGACAAAACAACATAAGTATAAATAATCATTGGCAAGGCAATT
>PUMJ01000199.1 GCA_003551305.1 Candidatus Brocadiaceae bacterium | reverse complement strand
GTCCCGACGCCAGCCGGCGCCGCATAGGGCGTCTGGGCCCCGACGAACTCACCGACATCGTGTATCAGACCTTCGCCGTCAAGGCCGCCGCAGAGGGCAACTATTCCCGCTCCTCGCAGCTCGTCGGGGCCATTTCCTTCCCCGAATTGCATGAAGAGGGACTGCGGGAAAGCGCACTGGCTGCCCTGGAAACCGCACCAAGCCGGCCCGAGGCCATCTCCTTTGTCAGCGAGCGCCTTGAGGAGGTGCGCACGAACATAAGCCGGCTGGAACTGCTGTTCCCCCTGGGCATGGCGCTGCTGGCCGAGGGGAACCGCGAGGGGGCGGCCGAAATCGCCGACAGGCTGCGCGAACTCGGCAGGACCTGGAACTGGGAAGAAGGCGAGACGATGAGTCTCGTGGACCGGGCCATAATCCTGAGCGCCCTGGGACGCGAGGAAGAAGCCCTCGCCGCCGCGCGCTCCGGCATGCGAGTTTACAGCAGCATAAGCTGCCCCTCGTGTCGGGACTCCGTCCTCCAACATATCTTCAACAACTTCCGGTCCCATCACACCCCGGAGATGCTTCGTGTCGTGGTGGAGGGCATCGAGTTCCCCCACTTTGCGCTCGAGTATGCCCTGCTCGGGGCGGAGGAGCTGCCCGACCTGAGCCATTCGGACGGAAATTACCTGCTTGAGCGAGCGCTCGAGGCCGCCCTGCGACAGGGCGACCCCGTCCGCATCGATAGCGTTCTGGAGGTGGCCGACGCCTATGTGCGGGCCGGCTGGGAACTCGGCGCTGACGCCCTGGCGCTGCTGACGAGCCCCCCGGAACAGTTCTCCTACGAACCGGACCCCGTGCGCCCCCCCGCCCGGCCGCAAGAGGCCGACGCTGACCTGAGCAGCCTGGTCTTCTTCACCCAGACCGGCTGTGAGGATTGCGAGAAGGTCAGTCGGATGCTGCAGCGACTGGAGCAGGAGGACGAAAACCTGAGGCTTGTGACCATTGACCTCCGCGGCGAGCAGGAGTTGAACGCCGCGCTTGCCCGGGCCCTCAACACCCGCGCCGGCATCGTGCCGGCCGTCTTCTCCAGCGAGCGGGCGCTCCTTGCGCACGAGATAACGGAGGACTCGCTGAAGGGTCTCGTGGCCGAATCCAGGGGCCTTCCCGACCCCATCACAGCCCACGTCTCGGCGGCGACCCTCCAGGCGGCACGGGAGGACCTTGGCCGCAGCTACGAGGAGTTTGCCACCCTCGGTGTCGCCGTGCTGTCCGGGCTGGTGGACAGTTTCAACCCCTGCGCCTTCACCGTCATCATATTCTTCGTCACCTACATGGCCTACATCGGCAAGAGCAGACGCGAGACCGCCTGGGCGGGCGGGATATTCACAGGAGCCGTGTTCGTGACCTACTTCCTGGCCGGCATCGTGATGTGGAGCATGGTGCAGACGGCCCATGCCCTGTTCTCGTCCGTGCTTGTGACGATCCTCTACGGCGCCATCGCCCTGCTGGTGTTGGCGGCGGCCATGCTCAGCTTCCGCGACGCCGTCTACAGCATGAAGGGCCGGCCCGAGAAGATGATGCTCGTGCTGCCCGACACGCTGAAGGGCAAGGTCCGGCGGATGATCTCGGCGCGCGCGCGCTTCGGCCTCACGGCGGGTGCCATGGCCGGCCTGGGAGCGGTTGTGGCGCTCATCGAGCTTCCCTGCACCGGGCAGACCTACCTGCCTACCATCATGTGGGCACTGAACTACATGGAGGGGGAACTGTGGAGGCCGCTACGCTGGCTGCTGGTCTACAACCTCACCTTCATCACCCCGCTCGTGGTCATCTTCGTCGCCGTCCTGTTCGGGCTCAGTTCCGACAGGCTGACCTCCTGGTTCCGCGGTCACGTCGCGGCCGTCAAGTTCGCCCTCGGCGGCATGTTCACGCTGCTGTTCTTCCTGCTGGCCCACCAGGTGCTCCGGACCCTCTGAGCGGCCAAATCGTCCCTCAGCACCGCTTCCATCCTGAGTCACTGAGCACGCGCATTGGCCAGGCGTTGCAGTTGCACGGCCGGTGTCGACGTCGGGGGGCGGCGGGCGGACGGCAGGTACGGCAGACAGCGAAGGGGAGGGTACAGCAAAATGGTGGGCGGTACAGGACTCGAACCTGTGACTTCCAGCGTGTCGAGCTGGCGCTCTGGCCAACTGAGCTAACCGCCCACGGAACGTGAATTCTACAGGACCCCTCCCGCACTGTCAAGCAATCCGGGTTGCTCTGCTGACCAGGCTTTTTTTGCGTCCGGCGCAGGCGCGTGGTAAGATTGAGGTCCACTTGAACTGCTTCCAACCCCCGGGAGAGAGCGATGGAAAGAGCGCTGAAGGAAAAGATCATGGACCTCCCCCCCGCCAGGGAGGTCGGCGTGGACGTCCCGGCACTGGCTGATATGGAAGAGGGAAGCCCGGAACTGCTGGAGCACATCTTCCCGTTCTCGGAAGTCCCGCAGTTCTCGTTCTCCGGCAAGGCGTACGAGGTAATTGACGACGAGACGGTCGAGTTCGATTTCGCCGAACGCACCAAAGCCCCCCTGGTGCTGAGTGATACGACATTCCGGGACGGGCAGCAGGCACGGCCGCCCTACACCAAAGAGCAGATGCTGGACCTCTACCGCCTGATGGGGCGACTCTCCGGGCCGAACAAGGTGATTTCGAACACCGAGTTCTTCCTTTACGCCGACAACGATATCGAAACGGTGAGCGCGTGCCTGGAGGAATACGAGGCGGACCCGTCCCTGCCGGAGCCGACCGCCTGGATACGAGGGCTGCGCGAGGACGCGCTCTACCTGAAGCTGATGCAGCACCTGGGCATCAAGGAGACGGGGCTGCTCTCCTCCTGCAGCGACTATCATGTGTTCCTGAAGCTGCGCAAGAACTGGAAGACGGCAGCCGAGGAATACCTGGCGATGGGCAAGATGGCGGCCGAGCGCGACATCCGCGTCCGCTTCCACCTGGAGGACGTCACCCGGGCTAACATGGACGGCTTCGTCCTGCCGTTTATCAACCGCATCGCGCGGTTTGCCGATGAGCTGCCCGAGGAGCTGAAACCCAAGGTGCGGCTGTGCGACACGATGGGTTTCGGCCTGCCGTATCCCGGCGTGGACCTTCCGCGCAGCGTGCCCAAGCTCGTGCACAAGGTCGTGACGGAGGGCATCCCGCCACACCGGCTGGAGTGGCACGGTCACAACGACTTCCACCTGGTTATCGCCAACGCGGTGGCGGCGTGGCTCTACGGGTGTGACATCCTGAACGGCACGCTGCTGGGCTTCGGTGAGCGGACGGGCAACCCGCCGCTTGAGGGCGCCATCATCATGTACCGCGCCCTGAAGGGCGCCAACGGCACCAACCCCCGCGTGATTACGGAGATCGCGGACTACTTCCGCGCCATGGGGGTTATCATCCCTTCGGACCACCCGTTCGTCGGCGAGGACGCCAACCGCACGCGCGCCGGCATCCACGGCCATGGCCTGGCGATGGACGAGCGCATCTACCAGGTCTTCGACACCTCCACCATTCTCGGTGTGCCGCCGTCCATCACCATCACGGACAAGTCCGGCCTGCAGGGCATCGTCTTCTGGGCTCAGTGCTACCTGTCCGAGAGCGTCGCCGAACGCTCCGAGGTCACCGTCAAGAAAACGGACCTGGTCCACATCGCCAAGTGGGTGGACTACCAGTACGACGTGCTGGGCCGCACCACGGGCATTTCCGACGAGGAGATGGTCAGCCAGACATTGCTGCACCTTCCAGATGCCGCCGTCCCCGCCTACGTGAACAAGAAGCACAACCTGCGTGGCGAGGCCCGCGTGAGCGCTGACGACTGCGCCTCCATCATCGGGTGGATACATGACGAACTCCGCAGGCGCAAGGAGCGCGCCCGGGCCGAAGACCGGCCGCCCGACGGCATCAGCGAGGAGACGATGCAGAAGCTGATGGCCGAGCACCTGCCCCACCTGTACGAATAGGGCCGGTTGACAGAGGGCCCTGCGGGTCGTACTCTGGGGCTGGAACTCGACCCACCCTGGGGAGGTCCCGTGCGATGATCAGAAGGCACCTCATCGCGGTCCTCGGCATAGCGAGTATCCTGGTCCTTGCCGTGGTTGTGATGCGCTGGGGCCTGGCACTCTCCCCCGTGAAGGCCGGTCTCATCGCCGCGCCCGGTGACGCCCCCCCGCCCTCCGAGCGCACCACGCTGCAGTACATGATCTGGGGGCGTGAGAACGAGGTCCGCCAGGAGCGGGAAAAACTGGAGGAGTTCGTCCTGGACAACCCCGACATCCAGGTCGAGCTGGTCCAGGCGGGCGGCACCAACTACCAGGTCAAGCTCGCCACGATGCTGGCCGGGGGCGTGGCGCCCGACATCTTCATGGTCCACGAGGCCATGTTCCCCACCCTGGCTGAGAACGAGCTCATCCTGCCGCTGGACGAGCTGGTCGCCACCGACCCGGACATAGACCTGGCCGATTACTACGAGGCGGTGGTCGAATTGGGCCGCTACGACGGCACCCTCTACCGCCTGCCCACGGGTTTCAGCACGGTGGTCCTCTACTACAACCGGGACATGTTCGACGCCGCCGGGCTCTCCTATCCCAAAGAAGACTGGACGTGGGAGGACATGCTCCGCACGGCGAGGGCGCTTACGATGGAAGAGGGCGGCCGCACCGTGCAGTACGGCATAATGGGCATCGGCCCCTGGCTAACCTACCTGATGATGATGTGGCAGAACGGCGGGGAAGCCTTCGACGAGGACGGTCACCTGGCCATCGGCCGGCCTGAATACCTGGAAGCCAACGCCGAGGCGCTCCAGTTCTGCGCGGACCTGCAGTTGCGCTGGGGGGTGCATCCCAGCGAGGCCGCCCTGGAGACGCTGCCGGCGAACCCGTTCGTGGCCCGGAGAGTGGCGATGAGCCTGAGCGGCACATGGCTGAACGCCCAGATCCGCGGGCGCAGCGACTTCCGCTGGGGCATCGCCCATCCCCCGCGGCGCGGTCGCCGGGCGAGCCTCGTTTTCGGCGGCAGTCCCGTCATCTACCGCCGCACCGAGCACCCCGAGGCCGCCTGGAGGCTGTTGAAGGCCATGGCGGGGGAGAGGTGGCAGCATCGCATCGCAAGTGAGGCCCGCAGCCTGCCGGCGCACAGAGCAGTCGTCGAGGATCTGCGCATTCCCGGCATACCGGATGACGTGGACCTGAGCCCCATCTTCGATGTCGTCGGTTACGCGCGCACCCAGCCCGTCGGGCCGCAGGTATCCGAGTGGATGGAGCAGCCCATCTCCGACCTGCGCGACCGCGTGCTGCTGGGCAGCGTCCGGGAGGAGAGGATCCGGGAGGAACTGGCGCGCATGCAGGAGCGGTTCGACCGGAACTGCCCTCACTGCTCGACGCCGCGCTGAGGAGAGTCGCATGGCCGTCAGCTCAAAAGAGAGCCGCGTCGAAGCACTGACGGCACTCCTTTTCATCATGCCCAACGTGCTGGGGTTCATGGTGTTTCTGCTGTTTCCGATCGCGGCCTCGCTGCTTTTGGCCATGTTCCGCTGGTCGCCGCTGCACGGAGCGCGGCAGTTTGCCGAGACGGCGGAGTTCCTGGGGCTGAGCAACTTCTGGAGTGTTATCGGCGTGCACACCCACGGGGGCTCCTGGCAGGTCAACGACCCCTACTTCTGGAAGTACCTCGGCAACACCGTCTTCCTGATGCTGGGCATCCCCATCTCCATCATCGGCTCCCTGTTCATCGCCAACCTGCTGAACAAAAAGATCAAAGGCGCCCCGTTCTTCATCACCGTCTTCTTCCTGCCCAGCATCGTGACGGGTGTGGCCACGTTCGTGCTGTGGGGCGTGCTGCTGAACCCGGAGAGCGGCATGATGAACGCGCTCTTGAGCATGGTCGGTCTGGCGCAGCCCGTCAGCGCTCTGGCAGCCGCCCTGAGCATCGAGAACCCCCTGCTGTGGCACACGTCCGAACTCTGGGCCAAGCCCACGCTGATACTCATCCAGCTCTGGGCCAGCATCGGCGGCTACAACATGGTGCTCTACCTGGCCGCCCTGCAGTCCATACCGGACTCGCTCTACGAGGCGGCCGAGATTGACGGGGCCGGCGCCTTCCACAAGTTCGTTCACGTCACCTGGCCCATGGTCTCGCCCACGACGTTCTTCATCTTCACCATGTCCCTGATCACGGGGTTCCAGGGCGGGTTCACGGTCGCCTACGTGATGACAGAGGGGGGGCCGGCGGGCGCCACGACCACCATCAGCTACTATATCTATAACCTGGCTTTCTCACGACAGTTCGACATGGGCTACGCTTCGGCGGTCGCCTGGGTGCTGTTCGTCATCACCCTGGTGCTGTCACTGGTCAATTGGCGCTACGGGCGGCGACGCGTGCACGGGGAGTTCGGCACATGAGCGAGATGATCGGTCCGGAGCCTGTCGAGGTGGATCCGGGGGCGGGGCGCCGCTCGCCCTGGACGCCTGTCATTTACCTGGTGCTCATCCTGTTCGCCGTCACCACGGTGTTCCCGTTGCTCTGGGTTGTCGGCGCGGCCCTCAAGCCGACGGAGGAGATCACCAGCCGGCCCCTTCACATATTCCCGGACGTGACACAGTGGACCCTCTCCCGCCAGGTGCGCGCGGACGACATACTGGACTGGGAGGCGTTCGGCGTGCGGCTGCGGGAGGGCGCCCCGCCCGACGCGAACGGGCCACGGGCGCGCGTCTGGCAGTTGCTGCCTCCGGAGGCGCGTGGGGCGGCGGAGGAGCTGGCCTCCGGCGCCGAGCCGACCGACGAACGGCGCCGGGCTCTGGTGGACGGGCTGAATGCCGTGCTGGAGCGCCGCGACCTCTACGAGGAGGAGGCCTTCGCCCGGATCGCCGTCCCTGACACGGCCAGTGACCTGCTGCGGCGCGGGCGGCAGGAGATATCCGGAAGGCAGGTCGTCCACCTGAACCGCCTGCTGCTGGAGGCGTCCTTCGGGCGCACGCTCAGGGAGGTGCGCACGCCGTTCGACAACTTCCACAAGGCCCTCAGCATGGTGCCGTTCGCGTGGTTTTTCATCAACAGCCTGCTTGTGGCCACGGCTGTCACGCTGGGGCAGGTCACCACCAGCGCCTGCGCAGCCTACGCGTTCGCCCGGCTCGAGTTCCCCGGCCGCAACAAGATATTCCTCGGCTACCTGGCCACCATGATGGTGCCCTGGACGGTGGTGATGATCCCCACTTTTGTGATGATGCGGGCCTTCGGGTGGATTGACACCTACTGGGCGCTGACGGTGCCCGCTATGTTCAGCGCCTACGGCACGTTCATGCTGCGGCAGTTCTTTTTGGGCATCCCGAAGGAGTACGAGGAGGCGGCCAAGATTGACGGCTGCGGCTACTTCGGCATCTTCTGGCGAGTCATACTGCCCCTGTCGAAGCCCGCCCTCGCCACGCTGGCGCTGTTCACCTTCATCGGGAGCTGGAACAACCTGATCACCCCGCTGGTCTTCATCGTCTCGGAGGAGAAGATGACCCTGCCCCTGGGGCTGACGCTGTTTCAGGGCATGCACGACACCGACTGGGGCGCCCTAATGGCCGGCAGCCTGATGATGCTCATCCCCATGATGGTGCTGTTCGCGATAGGGCAGCGCTTTTTCACGCGCGGCATCCGGCTCACCGCGGGCAAGGGTTGAGTCCGGCGCCCCAGGCCGCATCCGTTCCCTCAGCAACCCGCAGAGCCGGGGAAAATGGCTGGTCGGACAAGGCTTTGCTGCGGCACTTGTGCCGGCCGGGGGCAGGCGATACCCTGAAGGTAGTGAGTCCGGCGGGAGCACGGGGACATGGCGTCGGCTCTGGGGGAGGTGTTTCGTCTGTGGGGGGGAGATCCTTGAACATGATCAGGATTCTCGTGGTCGATGACCACGCGTTGCTGAGGCGGGGGCTGACGGTGCTCCTGGGGGGAGAGGCGGACATGGAGGTCGTCGGCGAGGCCTCTGACGGCGAAGAAGGCGTCAGGCTTGCCGAAGAGCTTCGGCCCGACGTCGTCTTGATGGACGTCTCGATGCCCGGCATGGCCGGCACCGAAGCCACCCGGCGGATCAAGGCGCGCATGCCGGAAGTGCGCGTGGTGGGGCTGTCCATGCATGCCCTCGACGGCACCCGGGAGACGATGCTCAAGGCGGGAGCGGATGCGTACATGATTAAGGACGGCCCGCTTGAGGACCTGCTCAGTGCCGTGCGGGGTGACAACGGCCCCTGAAACCCACCGCCGCCGGGCGCTGTCCCATTCCGGGCGGCTCAGCACCGTTGCGCTTGCGCCCCGGGGCGCCATCGCCTATAGATTGGGTTCCCCTTCTGAGATCGGCGGACGCCGAGAGGAGAGTCGGGCGATGGAAAGCCTTACTGGCGGCAGCAGGGGTTTGACGTTGAGCGGTCTGGCCGGCTGTCTGGCCGTCATGGCAGCCCTGGCGGTGGCCGGCGCCGCCGGGGCGCAGGAGCCGGCCGTTACGACCTTCACTATCACCGACGAGGTTCAGACCGCCGACATCATGCGCTTCGGCATCAACATGGCCGGGGACGCATGGCACAGCGGCGCCATCACGACGAAAGAGCGCATCCCCCACGGCGGCTTCGAGGGGATGGTGTTCCGTCAGTTTATCACCGCCGAGGGGGGCGGCCCCGACTACCTGGTGGACAGCCAGGAAGCGGGCCGCTGGGCGCCCGTGCTCGAGGGGGCCCACCTGTATTTCGTCAACGGCCCGCGAAAGGGCGCCGTGGCCCGCATCACCCGGGTGGAAGGCAACCGGTACACGCTGGACCGGGAAGGGCCGGCGCCGCAGCGCGGCGACGGCGTCATCGTCCACCGGGATATGCCCGAGACCGGCTTCATCGGGCAGCACGGCAGCGGCGTCTGGGTCTTCACGGAAGGCGACGGGGAGGTGCGGAGCGTCACCGGCGACGTGCCCCCCGGCAGCCGGGGGCGAGTCGTGGCGCAGATGAGCGCTTCCGGAGACGGCTACGCCGAGATGCTGGCTCCCGCAGGACAGAAGCGCTGGATGGACGTGGCCGGCACCTGGCGTCTGCGTTTCATGGGGCGGGGCGAGGGCGAACTGCTCATCTATCTGGGCGACTTCAACAACCGCGCCGAGGACGGCGTCCACCAGCGTGAGGTCGAGCTGACGCCGGACTGGCAGCGCCAAGAACTGGTCTTCCACCTGGAGGACTACCCGTTTGACGGCGGCTTCTGCGTCGGCTTCCGCCTGCGCAACGGCACCGCGCGGCTGGACGAACTCTCCTTCCGCCAGGACGGCCACGACAACCCGACAGTCTTCCGCGACCCCGTGCTGGAGGTGCTGCGCGACTTCAACCCCGGCGTGCTGAGACGCCTGCAGATGAACAGCACCCTGGACAGCCTGCTGCTGCCGCGGGAGGCGAGGCCCGCGCACCTGTGGCGGCGGGGCTCGCAGCCGCCCCTGGGCAACGTCTGGCCCTCCCACCCGGACGCCAACGGCACCGCCTCGACGTACCCCTACGGCCTGCACGAATTCCTCGAACTGTGCGAGGAGATAGGCACCGAGCCTTACTACTGCCTGCCCGGCGCCACCACGCCGCAGGAGATGGAGCGGTTCATCGAGTACCTGAACGGCCCGCCGGACACGCCCTACGGTCGCATCCGGGCCCGGAAGGGGCGCCCCGAGCCCTGGACGACGGCCTTCGAGCGCATCCACGTGGAGATAGGCAACGAAGCATGGTGGACATACCGCGGCAGCGGTTACATGGGGCCGGACTACCCGGATGACTTGTTCGCCGTCGCCCGGTGCTCCCCCCACTTCTCGGACCGTATCGTGCTGCACGCGGGCGGCTGGGCCGCGCGGCCTTCGCAGAACGAGCGCGTCGCCCGCCTGACGCCCAACGCCGACGCCGTCGGGCTCGCCCCCTACCTCATCCACAGGATGAGCGAGCGGCAGGCCGCTATGGACACCGAGAGCTGCTGGTCGTGGGTCTTCGGCAACACCTGGCACCTGGGCCGGCGTGGCTGGATGGCCGAGAACTACCGGCGCGTGACAGAACAGTTCGGCCACCCCTTGTCCGTCTACGAGGTCAACCACCATATCACCGGCGGAGACGCGCCGGACGAGGCGCGCAACCGCATCGTCGCCAGCATCGGCGGCGGCCTGAACGTGGCCAACTGGATGCTGATGATGATGGCCGAGCACGATGTGCGCGTGCAGAACCTGTTCAGCCTCATCCAGTTCCAGCATCGTGGCGTCAGGCTCTGGGGCACGGCCATCTCATTCCAGCCCGACCAGCGGCGCTACCGGCCGACGTTCCTGGCCTGCATGCTGGCCAACCGGGTGCTGTTCGGGGACATGGTCAGGGTCCGCCGCTCGGGCGCCGACCCGCACTGGACCTGCCGGGAGGTCGAGGGCGCCGGGGAGTTCGAGGTGCCCTACCTGCACGCCTACGCCACCCGCGACGACGCGCGGCGCGGGCTCATCGTGATCAACCTGCACCGCACCGAGGCGCTGCCCGTGCGCGTGAACTACACGGGAGGGGCCCCGGCCGGCGGTGCCGAGGTCTGGCGCCTGGAGGCCGACGACATCGAGGCCACCAACGAACCGGAGGGGCCGGAGCAGGTCCACGTCGTGGAAGACCATCTGGCGGCCTTCCCTTCGGGCACAACCCTCCGGGTGAGGCCCTTCAGCATGGTGGCTATACGCTGGCAGGCGCCGTGAGGAGAGAGACCGGCGGGGCAACGCCGCGGCTGAATACCCACCGACGCAAGGGAGAAACGATGGCCGCAACACGCAGGCAATTCTTGTGCACGGCGGCGGCGGCGAGCGGCATGCTGTTCTTCCAGTCCTGGCTCGGCGCCGGCCGGCAGGTGAGGGGCGAGGAGGCCGTTCCCCCCGTGGATGCGTCCGAACGGTGCCTCGCGGTGGGCAGCACGCGCTACCGGTACCCAAAGGCGGTAGCCGTCGGACCCGACGGCGCCGTCTATGCCGGCTGCAGCACCCGGCGCGGAGGTCTGGAGCGCTTCGAACTGCTGCAGGAAGGGTTGAGGTCTCGCTGGAACCTGCAGGACGGCAAGGTCTGCGGTATCGCCTTCGACGAGTCGGGGAACCTGCTGGTGAGCGGGCACGATGACGATGGTGCTTGCGTGAAGCGCTATGCTCCGGACGGAACGCCGTTGGGCAGGTGGGGGGACACTGACCGGGCGGAACTCGGAAACCCGCAGGGCATCGCTCTCGATTCGCGCGGGCGGGCCTATGTCGTCGAGGCGCGGGGATGGGGGGCTGGTCGTCTCCGTGGGGACCCGAACCGCATCCAGCGCTTCGGGCCGGACGGCGCACACCAGTTGCACTGGGGCGGCAGCGGCCGGGAACCGGGCCGGCTCAATATGCCGGTCGGCATCGCCGTGGACCATCGCGACCGCATCTGCGTCACTGATACGTTCAACTGCCGTATCCAGCTCTTCGAGGGCGACGGAACCGTGGTGTCGGCCTGGGGCAGCTTCGGCAACGCGCCGGGGCAGTTCAACTGCCCCCAGGGAGTGGCCGTGGACGGCGAGGAGCGTCTGTTCATCGCGGACACATATGGCAACCGCATCCAGTTGCTGACGACCGAGGGCAGACCACTGGCTCAGTGGGGCGGACAGGGCACCGACCCTGGTCGCCTGTGGCTGCCCTGCGGGGTGGCGGTGGACGGTGCCGGCCGGGTTTTCGTGGCGGACACGATGAACCACCGCATACAGGTCTTCCGGTTCGACGAGAAAGGAGCGTAGTGCATGTCGGACAAGAACGAACGCATCGAAACCCGCCTGCGTGCGATGGCCCTCGATGATGGTGCCACCCACTTCGGCATAGCAGACCTAACGCGTGCGTTGGAGACCTGGCCGGAGTCCTTCGAGGAGTGTGGCCCCCTGCTGACCGGCATCTCCATCGGCATGCGGCGGGACGACGACCTGCTGGAGGGGCTGCCGATGACGGACCACGAGGCCCGGGTTGACCACTACCTGGTCAGGATCCGCGGGGCGTTGGCCATTGGGGACAGGATCGTCAAGGAACTGGTCGCCGAAGGCTACCGTGCGCACCGTCTCTCCCACCCTCCGCGTATAGAACCCACGGGCCTCTACAAGCTCACCGCGCGGCTGGCGGGGCTGGGCTGGATCGGCAAGAACCGGCTTCTGGTCACGCCGGACGCCGGGCCGCGCCTGTCCCTGGCCGCCGTGCTGACCGACGCGCCGCTGGAGCCGACCGCCACCGAGCCGATGCCGGACGGCTGCGGCGAGTGCACCCTGTGCATTGAGGCCTGCCCGGTTGATGCTTATTCGCCCGAACCCTTTGGTGAGACAGATTCGATGGAAGGGTTCCAGGCGGGTTTGTGCGCAGCCAACCGGGGAACGATCAACCCCGGCGTCTGGGGCCTGTGCGGGCTCTGCGTGAAGGTCTGCCCCCTGGGGCGGGGATACGGCGAACCCGTCGGGCCGAGCGAGAAGTTCCAGACCGTCCCCTTATGTGAAGAATTCACCTCCGAGGCCGTCGGCTGCGGCGACTTCAACCGGGACGGCACCCCCGATGTCGTGGCCGGCCCTTACTGGTACGAGGGCCCTGATTTCGAGAAGCGGCACCGGATATTCGAGGTTGGCACCCTCAGTCGGCGGGGCTATTCACCGACAACGCAACCGTGCTTCGTCCACGACTTCAACGGAGACGGCTGGCCGGACGTCTTCTACGTCAAGCGCCCGCCGGGGCCGGCTCGCAACTACGTGTTCCGTGGCTGGCAGGGCGCGGCCGGCTGGGAAGGCATCTGGTACGAGAACCCCGGTGAACGCGGCGGCCCGTGGGCGCCTCACCCCGTGGTGGACAACATCGCCAATGAAACGGTGGTCTGGTCGGATGTGAACAACGACGGCCGACCGGAGATGGTTTACAGCACGCGCGAGGCATACGGCTATGCCACGTTCGATCCCGAGGGGCCGGAGGAGCCGTGGACGTTCCATCCTGTCTCGGAGGCCGGCCACTACGGCCTTGAGCACGGCGTCGGGGTCGGGGACGTCACCGGCAACGGGCGCATGGACATCCTGAGCGGGCGGGGCTGGTGGGAGCAGCCCGAGGAGGGGGCCTCCGAAAGGCCCTGGACCTGGCATCCGTTCCGTTTCGCCCGGAGCCCCGTGCAGATGTATGCGTATGACGTGGATGGGGACGGGCTCAACGACATCATCACCGTGTGGCACGGCCACCAGTACGGGCTGCTCTGGTACCGACAGGTACGCGACAGCGCCGGCCGGATAGACTGGGAGAAGCACGAGATACTGACCCCGGAGCCGGATATGGAGTCCCGGATGTTGCGCATCAGCCAGATGCACTCGCTGCTACTGGGAGACCTGGACGGTGACGGGCTGATGGATGTCGTGACGGGGAAGCGCTTCTGGGCGCACGGCCCCCACGGTGACCCGGAGCCCGATGCACCGGCGGTGCTCTACTGGTTCCAGCTGCGCCGCGAGCCGACCGGGGTCAGGTTCATCCCGCACCTGATCTACGATGACTGCGGTGCAGGATCGCAGATTGCCCCCGCCGACCTCACGGGGAACGGCATGCCGGACCTCGTGACCAGTAACAAGAAGGGAACTTACGTCCATGTGAACGTCATGAACGCCGGTGCCCGCGGACCAGGCGGCGACGATTCCGAGACCCGATAACGCAAGGACCACCGGACTGTGATAGCCGGTTCACCACCAGGCCCCGAAGACCTGATCGGTATCTGGACTCTCGTTTCCGTCGAGGTGCCCACGGAGGGGGGCGGTACAGAGCGGCCGTTCGGCACCCGTCCCACCGGCAGCATCTTCTATTTGAGCAACGGCACGATGGCTGTGCACATCTCCGGCTCGGAGGGCGGTCGCATTCGCGCGTACGCCGGCGCCTGGCGGATTGAGGGAAGCCGGGTGGTGCACGAGGTCGAGCTTTCGCTCGAACCGCACCTTCGGGGCGCCAGACTGGAGCGCGAGAGTTGGCTGGAAGGAACTCGCCTCACCTACCGCACCGTCGAGGCGCAGGGGCCAGGCCACCCGGTGGTCGTCTGGCAACGGGTGCCCTGACGGCGCCGGGGCGGGGCTTGCGATGCAGCGTTCCCGAGTTTGCAGGCGGGATGCTCCCCACGAAGCACGACACCCGGGCATCGGAGGCATACCGATGGGTTCACGGGCCCAAGTCTTGACGTTGCTCAGCGGCTTTTGTCTCGTCGTGGTCTGCCTCTGCCCTTGCCGTGAGGGGAGACAGGCTCAGGGCGCGGCCGGGGCCTCGGCAGGGGGTGGACCCTCCAGCTGGCTGATGCGGGCCTCCAGGCCGGCCACCCTGTTCTGCAGTCTCGCCACCCAGATGCCGCCCACCAAGACGACGACCACCAGGGCCACGCCGAGCAGGAAGCCGGTTGATATCTCGCGCTCAGCAAAGGGCTTTGCGCTGGCCTGCTTCTGTTCCGGCGCTTCGTCTTCCGGGTCGGTCGGGGCGGAGCGGTATGTTGCGTAGGGATACTGGCGTTGCAGCGGGGGAACGACGACTTTTTTGTCCTTGGGTGCGTCTTCGTCCGGGGCGCTCTCTTCGGCGGGGGAGGGCTGCTCAGGGCGGGCAGCGTCACCCTGAGCAGTTGTCTCCTCCGTGGAGGTGGTCGAGTCGGCTTCACCTTCAAACAGGGTGCCGTTGCGCTTGCGCGCCTGCCGGGCGGCGGCGCCGTCCCGGCTGCCGACGGGCTTGACCCGCAGGCGGGGTCTGCGGATGTCCTGGTCGGGGCGCCGCACGTTCCGGTCGGCCTGCACATTCGAAGAGCCCGTGGTGGTATCTTCTTTCTGCTCCGTGCTCACTGGTATCTCCGTTTTCAGCGTTTCTTCGGGCCGCGGGTGTCAGCCGGCCATCGAGCGCGGCGCCGCCCCTTGGGGTTCGCCGCACCGGCGGGCGGCTTCCATGGCGACCACCTCGCGGGCAAGAGCCGTGTAGTCCTCGGTGCCGTGGCAGTCGGGGTCGTATTGCATGATGGGCAGCCCGAAGCCCGGTGCCTCGGCAAGGCGGACGTTCTTGCGGATGACTGTCTTGAACACCCGCGGGCCGAAATGGTTCTTGATCTCTTCGAGAATCTCTTTGGCCAGGCAGGTGCGCGCATCGTGCATGCCGGCGATGACCCCCGTTATGCGCAGCTTCTTGTTCACCCGTCGGACGCGCTTGACCGTGCCGAGCAGTTTGCTCAGCCCCTGCAGGGCAAAGAACTCCGTCTGCAGGGGTATGAACACCTCCTCCATGGCGCACAGGGCGTTCAGGGTGAGAACGCCCAGCGAGGGCGGCGAGTCCACGATGATGTAGTCGTAGGCATCGGGCAGCCGCCCCAGCATGCGACGCATCAGCAGGTGACGGCCCTCGCTGCCGGCCAGCTCCACCCCCAGCCCGGCCAGGTCTATGCCGGCCGGCACGAGGCTCAGGTCCTTGACCGGGGTGGGCAGGATGACGTCGCCGGGCGCATCCTCCTGCCGCAGCAGCGTGTAAAGAGAGGGCTCGCCGCGCGGTATCTCCACGCCGAAGTGGAGGGACAGGTTGGCCTGGGGGTCGGCGTCTATAAGCAGAACACGACGGTCCATCTGCGCCAGCGCCGCGCCCAGGTTGGCCACCGTGGTGGTCTTGCCGACACCGCCCTTCTGGTTCAGCACGATGATCTTTCTCACGGCGCCGCTGGACCTCCGGTCCCGAACCCTGCTCTCTGCCCGCCTGACAGAGGTACATGAAAATCCACACAGCCCGTCCGTTGCAAGGGAGGAAGATTGAAAACGGCCGACCCTTTGCGTTAACGTGTAGTCGGGTCCTGACCGGAGGCTGGCGCAGGCGAGGGTGCCCGCCGACGTGCTCTGCCCGTATATATTGCTCTCAGAATGAGTTAAGACAGAGGATCCGAGCTGCTGGAACCCGCGTCGGGCGCTCCCTGACGTGAAGGTTCCGCCAGGCGAGGAACTCCCCATCACGGACGCGAAATATGGCGAAAAAAACATCGAGCGATGCCCGCAAGGGACTGACGGCGGCGGACATGGCGCTGCAGCAGCGGGAGATCAGCATCAGCGAGTTCTTCACGAAGAATCGCCACCTGCTGGGCTTCGACAACCCGAAGCGCGCGCTGCTGACGACCGTCAAGGAGGCCGTGGATAACAGCCTGGACGCCTGCGAGGAGGCGGGCATCCTACCGCAGATCTGGGTCGACATCGAAGAGCGCGGACGCGAGGACAGGTTCGCCGTCCACGTGCGCGACAACGGGCCGGGCATCCTCAGGGAGCAGATACCGCGCATATTCGGCAAGCTGCTCTACGGCAGCAAGTTCCACCGGCTCAAGATGAGCCGCGGCCAGCAGGGTATCGGAATCAGCGCCGCCGGCATGTACGGCCACCTGACGACCGGCAAACCGGTCACCATCCGCAGCCGCACCGGCCCGGAGCAGGACGCCCAGTACTTCCAGGTCATCGTCAACACGAAGGACAACGAACCCCGCATCGTGCGCGACCGGACCATCGAATGGGAGTTCGGCCAGGGCACAGAGGTCGTCATCGAGTTGGAGGGGACCTTCCAACGCGGGAAGTGGAGCGTGGACGAATACCTGGAGCAGACGGCGACGGCCAACCCCCACGTGACTATCCACTACACCGCCCCGGACGGCAAGAGGACGGACTTCGAGCGCGTCTGCGACGAACTGCCCCCCGAGCCGAAAGAGATCAAGCCCCATCCCTACGGCATCGAACTGGGCATCCTGATAAAGATGCTCCACGAGACATCCTCCCGCAAGCTGCAGACCTTCCTGCAGAGCGACTTCTGCCGCGTCAGCAGGCGGGCGTCCCTGGAGATATGTGAACGGGCCGGCATCTACGAGAACGCCCGCCCCAAGCGCGTGGCCCAGAAGGAGGCCGAGACGCTGCTGAAAGCGCTGCGTGAGACGAAGCTGATGAACCCGCCGATGGACTGCATCTGCCCCATCGGCGAGGAGCTTATCGAGGCCGGAATGCGCAAGGAGCACGAGGCCGCCTTCTACAGCTCCGTCACACGCTCACCGGCCGTCTATCGCGGCATTCCGTTCGTAATCGAGGCGGGCGTCGCCTACGGGGGCGAGATAAAGGAAGACACCTCCGCCAAGCTGATGCGCTATGCCAACCGTGTCCCCCTGCTCTACAGCGGCGGGGGCTGCGTGATGACCCGGGCCGCCATCGAGGCCAACTGGCGGCAGTACGGGCTGGACCAGTCCAACGGCAACCTGCCAACCGGCCCGGTGCTGATGCTCGTCCACATAGCCAGCCCCTGGGTGCCGTTCACCAGCGAGAGCAAGGAAGCGGTCGCCTTCTATCCCGAGATCGAGAAGGAGATCATCCTGGCGCTCCAGGACTGCGGCCGGCACCTGCGCCGCTACCTGAAGCGACGCCGCCGCAAGGCTGAGGAAAAGCGCAAGCGCGAGTACATCGAGAAGTACATACCCCACATCGGCGAGGCCCTGCAGGACATCCTCGGCTTCGACGACGGCGAGCGAACCCGTATCATCACCGACCTGACCGAGGTGCTCAAGAACGGCCACGACGGCTGACCGCCGGCGGCGCCATCCCGGACATCACAGAGGAAAGGACCTGGCCTTGAGATGGAGCCAGGCGTACCGGACGTCCCAAGACCTGATACCCGAGGGCACGGGCTTGCCGGCCGAGGCGGAGCGGGGAGGCCATCCCGTGGTTGGCGCCGTCCTGAGTCTCATCGGCACTGCCCTACTGCTCGGTGCTTTCACCTCTCTGGTGGCGTGGGTGGTGGGGGCGGGGGGCGATGTGGTCCTGGGCGTGATGCTCCTGGTCATGTCGCTGTTCTTCCTGCCGTTTGGCTTGCATCTGCTCCTGTCTCACGAGCACTGGCTTTTCGCGGCGGACGAGGTGACTTACGCGTGGCGTGGCCTTTTCGGGGCCGGGAACTGGACCGAGCCACTGGCCAAATACAGGGGCGTGATGCGGGATTCTGTGCGCCACAGCGGCGGCCAGCACGGCACCAGCTACACAGAGTATGTGCTGCGCCTGGAACACGGCGAAGAGAAGAAGAAAAACGTCCAATTGTACAGCTCTCGTTCTCAAGAGGGCCTGCGTGCCCAGCAGGAGCGCTACGCCCGGCTGCTGGGAGTGCCGCTGCTGGTCGAGGCGGCCGACGGCATCCAGGCACGGCAGCCCGAGGAACTGGGCATGTCGGTTAGCCAGAGGGTGGCCGGGGGTTTCCTGGAGGTGAGCTTTGACCCCTCGAAACCGCCGCCGGGCCGCAGTCTGCGCGCCAGAGTCGAAGGGGACCGCCTGGTTGTGCGCACTCGCCCGGGCGCTATGGGCAAGGCGGCCATCGTGGTGCCGCTCATTTTCGTGCTGGTGGGCGGCGGGCTCATCATAGCGGCTCTCGCCGGCGATCCTGCTGCCCTTGCGCGCGCCGTGCTGGTGACTGCTGGAGGCGTGTTCGCCCTGCTCGGACTGGCGGGGGTGGCGTTCGGCCGGACGGTCGTGCAGGAATTACACATCTCACCCGCGCAGGTGCGCGGCCTCTGGCGGACCCCCTTCGGCACCGTGGCAGAGCGGCAAATAGCCGCTGACGAGATCGAGGACGTGATGGTGGGAACGCCGGAAGGCAGCCAGGGTTTCACCATGGTTCAGGTCATCGGCGAGGAGCTTGCGGTGTACTTCGGCTTCGGGCTCTCGGTCGAGGAGCAACAGTGGGTCCGGGATTGCGTGGTGGCCGTGATCAGCAAGTCCCCCTCTTCACCCCGATAGTGCGCGGGAGGCGGCCTCCAGAGCAGCCCGCGCGCCCGCCCCGGGGCGGGCGCGACCCCACTGAAACCACACGATCAGAACCTCCCGCTGGGTGGGTACCATGTCCTGGCAAAGTAACCAAGAGGTCTTGACTTTTCATATAGGTATGATATGCTATCGGCGCATTGCCGGTGTGCAGCCCGTTTTCTTGTCATGCTGTCAGTGAGGGGGGTGGCGAAATGTTGACCAGAATGGTGAACAGAATGTCGTACACGTGGTCGCTGATGGGCGCTTCGTGGCGCGTGTTGAAGCAGGACGCTTCCTTGCTCTTGCTCCCTTTGCTGTCGGGCATCTGCTGCTTGCTGGTGACGGCGTCCTTTGTGCTGCCGGTGGCTGTGACCGGAGCCTGGCAGCCCCCGGGCGAAGGGGCCACAGCCGGGGAGATGGTCGTCTATTACGGCCTGTTTTTCCTCTTTTACTTCGCCAACTATTTTGTCATCACGTTTTTCAACTCCGCCGTTATAGTCTGCGCCGTAGCGCGGCTGCACGGCAGGGAGGCGAGCGTCGGGACGGGCCTGAGCACCGCGTTCCGGCGTATTCACCTGATTCTGGGCTGGGCCCTCTTCTCGGCCACGGTCGGGCTGGTGCTGCGCATCATTGCGGACAACTCCAAGACCGTCGGCGCCATTGTAGCCAGCGTGCTCGGCGCCGCCTGGTCCATTATCAGCTTCCTGGCCGTGCCGGTGCTGGTGGTGGAGAACGTCGGTCCCTTTTACGCCTTCAAGCGCTCGGCCGTCATGCTGAAACGGACGTGGGGCGAGCAGATCATGGGGAACTTCGGGTTCGGGGTGATCTTCTTCGTCCTGGGCATACCGGCCTTCATAATCGTTGGGATCGCCGTGGCCACCGGCACGCCGACGGCGCTGGCCCTCGGCATCGCCCTGGCGGTCATCTACCTTATCCTGCTGGGTCTGGTGCAGGCAGCGCTGCAGGCCATCTTCCAGGCGGCGCTTTACCTTTACGCGCGGGGCGATGGCGAGCCGGCGGCGTTCGGCGGAGGTCTGCTGGCCGCGGCCGCCAGCCGCACGGAGAGTTGAGCCAGGGTGGCCGGACTTGCTGCGGGGAGGGCACCTACGACTCAGCCAGCACTTCCCGCACCTTCTGGGCCAGGCGCGACGCCGTAAAGGGCTTCGCCAGAAACGGCTGAGTCGTCGTCTGCCGCAACGCCCGCGGCCGTTCGCTGGCCGTGTAGCCCGACACGTAGAGCACCTTCACGTCCGGGCGGAGCGAGCGGGCTTTCTCGACGAGGTCCGGGCCGCTCATGCGCGGCATCACCACGTCGGTGATAAGCAGGTCAACGGTGGCCCTGTGGCGGCGGAACGTGTCCAGGCCGCGCTGTCCGTCCGGCGCCGTCAGCACCGTGTAGCCGAAACCCTCGAGCACGCGCGTGGCCATCTCGCGCACTTTTTCGTCATCCTCCACCAGCAGCACGGTTTCATCGCCCCCCAGGCGCAGGCCGTAGGCCGTCTCGTCCTCTGTGACGGGCGTCCGCCGACCCAGCAGGGGCAGGTAAACGCGGAATACCGTCCCTTCGCCCGGGGCGCTCTCGCACTCGACTCGGCCGCCCAGTTGCTGCACGAGCGTGCAAACCGTGGTCAGGCCCAGCCCCGTGCCGCAGCCCAGAGCCTTGGTGGTGAAGAAGGGGTCGAAGATGCGCTCCCGCACCTGCGGCGTCATGCCCGTTCCGGTGTCCTGCACGGTCAGCACGGCGTAACCGGTGCCGTTCTCGGCCGGCTCCTCTTCCGAGGACCGCCGGGCGCGGCCCGTGGCGATGGTCAGGCGGCCTCCGTCGGGCATGGCGTCGCGCGCGTTGACGGCCAGGTTAACCACTATCCGCTCCAGTTGCGCGGGGTCCATCCGGACTTTCAGGGGCGCCTCGGACTTGTTCACCTGCAGCTCGATGTTCTCTTCGATCACACGCCGCAGCATGCGAGCGATTTCGGCGATCCGTTCGTTGACGTCAGTGACCCTGAGTTGCGACGGCTGCTGGCTGCTGAAGGCGAGCAGGCGCTCGCTCAGGTTGGCGGCCCGCTTGGCGGCCGACTTGATGCGCAGCACGTCGTCGCAGACGCTCACCTCGTCGGGCATCTCCATCAGCGTCAGGTCACAGTAGCCGATGATGGCGGTCAACAGGTTGTTGAAGTCGTGGGCGATGCCACCGGCAAGCTGGCCCACCGCCTCCAGACGGGCCGCGCCCCGCAGCCTTTCCTCAACGTGGCGCTGCTCGGTTACGTCCACGCCGGTGGCGACCACGCAGTGCGTCTTGCCGGCATCATCCCGGCAGCAGGTGTCAGTCCAAGCGATAAGCCGTTCCTCGCCCTCGGCGCCCAGCCAGTGGCACTCGTGCTTCACTGGCCCGCCGGTTTCGAGCGCTTCCTGGAAGGCGCGGCGCACCTCCTCCCGTTCCGGGGGCGGGGTCACGAAATCCCACACGTGTTGCCCCCGCACGGAGTCGAGTTCACGGCCGGTCAGTTCGCGGCAGGCCTTGTTGAACCGGATGATGCGCCCCTCGGGGTCAAGCACCACGATCAGGGCGGCCGTGGACTCGATGATTGTGCTGAAGAACTCGCGCTCGCGCAGCAGTTCCGTCTCGGCCCGTTTGCGTTCGGTGACGTCGCGCAACGTCCCGATCACGCGCAGGGGGCTCCCTGACGGGCCACGCACGACGCGCTGGCTGGCGCTCACCCAGCGATACTGACCGTCCCGGTGCAGGATTCGGAACTCAAGGGGCCGGGAGGCCGTCTCAGCGGAGCGCAGGGCTTCGCGGATGGCCGCCACCAACTGCTCCCGCTCCTCGGGGTGCACACGTTTCCACAAACCCCTGGGCCCCAGCTGCACGAACTGCTGGGGCGTGATGCCAAGCATCTGTTCGACGGCGGGGTTGACATAGCGAACGGACTGCGCGGGTATGTCCAGCAGATAAAGCACATCCCGCAACTCGTTCAGGATGGCCCGCACGGGCTTCTCGGCGCTGGTTGCCTGCGGAGCCTCTCCGCGCTCGGGGTCTTTGGCCAAAAGCCACCTCCCGGCTCGCTGCTCTTCGATTCCCTGTCAAAGCCCGACTCGCTCCTGCGGTGGCCTCCGCCCGCGCCGCTGTCACTGCAACCCTTGCGGGCACCTCCCCCACTAAATGCCGCTAAAGGGGGGCGGCACAGCCCACGGACCTTGCCCGGTCACCGCCCATTTTCATAACACACACACTGGCCGGACGCAAGCCTTATTTCAGCGGCATCCCGCATTCGGAATTAGTGCTCGCTGTTGCCGCGTAGGGCCTCTGCCCCTCAAGGCTGCTGTTGCACGCTCCACTCCCGACCGTTGCAGGGCCGGGGACGGCCGGATATTCTCATGTTCTTACGTCGTTTTTTTCACGAGGAGTACACCTGATGCACGTTGTGCCCGGCAGAGAACGCATGGAGGGGCCCTGGTTCAAGGGCAACCTCCACCTGCACACCACCCGCTCCGACGGCGGCAAGGACTACCGGACCGTCGCCCGCATGTACGCCGAGCGCGGCTACGATTTCATCTTCATCACCGACCACAATCACGCTGCGGACATAGAGAATCTACACAGCCTCCCGCTGCTGGCCCTGAACGGGGCGGAGGTGAGCGGCAAGGACAGCGTCGGGGCGTCCTACCACGCGCTGGCCCTGGGCTGCGAGGCCCCCCTGCCGGAAGCAGACTTGTTCGACGAGAAGGTGTCGGCGCTCAAGGAACAGGGCGCGCTGATGGTACTGTCACATCCCTACTGGATGGGCAACACGGTAGAGGACGCCCTGCGGCATCCTTTCGACGGGGTGGAGGTCTACAACCACATCTGCCGCTACCTGACCGGAAGGCCCTTCAGCGGTTATCACTGGGATCGCATGCTGGCCCAGGACCCACTCACGCTGGGGCCGGCCGTGGACGACGCCCACCTGAACGGCAACGAGCCCTGGGACGGCGGCTGGGTGATGGTCTGCGCACAAGAACTGAGCAAGAGCGCCATCATGCAGGCCATAGCGGCGGGGAGCTTCTACTCGAGCATAGGACCGCGCTTCGAGAGCATCCGCGTCGGGGACGGCAGCATCCGCCTGCGCACCAGCCCCGTGGTGGCCGTCCGGCTGGTGGACCACACGACGTGGGCCCGGCGCGTTTATCCCGGCTACGGTCGCACGGTCACCGAGGCGGAGTTCGAGCTGGAGAAGGAACGACAGTTCATCCGCGCCGAGATCGAGGACGAGCATGGGCGCACTGCCTGGACGAGCGCGCTGCTGGTGGGCGAGGGGTGAGACGGCAGCGCTCGGCCTCAGGCGCGGCGAAGAGAACGAGGACCAGCGGGGTTAAGCGGTTGTCAGGGCCGACGATTCTCTTGACAGTCGGGGCGTCTGCCTGTAGCCTTGGGGGACGCATTGACAAGAATGGGGGCGTAGCTCAATTTGGTTAGAGCATCGGACTGTCGATCCGAAGGTTGGGAGTTCGAGTCTCCTCGCCCTCGCCACAATGCAGGGGCGCCTTCCCGCGAGGGCGCCCCTTTTGCTTGGGCCGGCAGGGCCGTGTCAGCCTCCGGTTCGGCGCCCGTGTTGACATAATACCACAGTTCCTGTTATAGCTAAACGGGTGAGCCCAAACCCGCCGCCACTGCTGGAGCCTGAGTCCATGGGTGTGTTCTCGACCCGGTCCTTCTGGCTGCCCCTGCTGGTGGCCACGCTGGTGGCCGCTTTCTTCGGGGCGGTGCTGGCGCGGCGGGGCCGCGTGCTGGACCGGATGGCCCGCCGGGAGGCGTCCCTGCAGGCCAGGGTGCGGGAGCTTGAGCGGGAGAATGAGCGGTTGCGTGCGCAGAGGGACGCCCTGCTCAGCTCGCCCGAGGCCGTCGAAAGGGCGGCCCGGGAGGAGTTCGGGTACACCGCCCCGGGTGAGATAGTCACCGAGTTCGCCCCCCCTCCCCCACCGCGCACCCGGACACAACGAGCGCCGACGCAGGTGGAGGCGTGGGGACGCGTTTTCGCATGGAGGGGCTTTCCCTTCGCCCTGCCGGCGGCGGTCTTTGTGCTGTCTGCCGTGCTGCTGACCGTGTGGAACCTGGTCTGCCGAGGCGCGGACACGGGTTGAGATGGAGCTTTCCAACAGCAGGGAGCCGCTGCGATGGACATAGAGGCGTACGCCGGGAAGCTGACCACCGGCGCCCGCGAGGCGTCCGGAGCTATTGCCAACGCGTCAACTGCCCTCAAGGACACGGTGCTGCACCGCATCGCCGACAACATCCTGCAGAACAGGGAATTCCTGCAGAAGGAGAACGAGAAGGACCTGGCCGCCGGGCGTGAAGCCGGGCTGTCGGCCGCCTTGCTGGACCGGCTGACGCTGACCGACAACCGCATCGAGGCCATGGCGGGCGCCGTCCGCAAAGTGGCCGGCCTCAAGGACCCCGTCGGCCGCGTCATAGACGGCTGGATGCTGCCCAATGGGCTGAAGCTGGACAAGGTGCGCGTGCCGCTCGGCGTGGTGTGCATCATCTACGAGTCACGCCCCAACGTGACGGCGGATGCGGCCTCCCTCTGCCTCAAGAGCGGCAACGCGGTCATCCTGCGCGGCGGCAAAGAGGCCATTCACTCCAATCAGGCCATCCACCGTCAGATATCGGCTGCCTGCGAGGCCGAGGGGCTCGACCCCCGGATTGCGCAGCTTGTGCAGACGACCGACCGCGCCCTCGTGCCCCACCTGCTCCAGGCTGACGGCTACGTGGACGTGGTCATCCCCCGCGGGGGCAAGGGGCTCATCCGCGCCGTGGTCGAGACCGCCACCGTACCCGTGATAAAGCACTACGAGGGCATCTGCCACACCTACGTGGACCGGGGGGCCGACCTGGAGATGGCCGTCGCCATCTGCCGGCACGCCAAGTGCCAGCGGCCGGGCGTCTGCAACGCCATGGAGACCCTGCTGGTGCACGAGGCGGAGGCCGAGGAGTTCTTCACCAGAATGGGGCCCGTGTATGAGCAGGAGGGCGTCGAGCTGCGCGGCTGTGCCGCCTCGCAGCGGCTGATGCCGGGCATCGCCACGGCGACTGAGCAGGACTGGCGTACGGAATACCTGGACCTGATACTGTCGGTCAAGGTGGTGGGCAGCCTGGAGGAGGCCATCGAGCACATCAACCGCTACGGCTCGGCGCACAGCGATGCCATCGTCACAACGGACTTCGCGCGGGCGCAACGCTTCCTGGACGAGGTCAACTCGGCCGCCGTCTTCGTCAACACGACCACCCGGTGGCACGACGGCGAGCAGTTCGGGCTGGGGGCGGAGATCGGCATCAGCACCGACAAGCTGCACGCCCGCGGCCCGATGGCCCTGGAAGAGCTGACCACCTACAAGTGGCGCGTCATCGGCGAGGGCCAGTTGAGAGAATGAGCCGGCCGAACCAGCCGTCCACCGTGGGCCTGTTGTGCGGGGCGGGGGACCTGCCCATCCAGGCCGCCCGGGCCCTGCGCGAGCGCGGCTGCCGCGTTGTCGTGGTCGCCCTGGCGGGCGAAGCCGACCCCGAGGTCGAGCAACTGGCCGACGAGGTTCACTGGACCGGGCTGGCGAAGCTGGGCCGGTGGCTGCGCGTGTTCCGCCGCGCCGAGGTGGAAACGATGCTCATGCTGGGCGGCGTCCGCAAGGAGCGCATGTACGAGAACAAGCTCTCCCTGCTGCCGGACTGGCAGTCCGTAAAGCTCTGGTACCGCAAGCTCATAAGCAAAGCGGACCACACCATCCTGGAGGCCGTGGTGGAGGAGTTCGAGAACGCCGGCATCCCCGTCTCAAGCATCGTGGACGTCTGCCCCGAGCTTCTGGCCAAGGAGGGCTGCCTGACGCGCCGCACGCCCACAGAGGCCGAGTGGCGCGACATCCGCTTCGGCTGGCCAGTGGTCAAGCAGATAGCGGCTTTGCAGGTCGGCCAGTGCATCGTCGTGAAAGAAGAGGCCGTCATCGCTGTCGAGGGCATTGACGGCACCGACGCCACGCTACGCCGCGGAGGGCGCCTGGCCGGGGGCGGGGCCGTTGCCGTCAAGGTCGCCAAGGAGGGGCACGACAACCGGTTTGACATCCCCTGCACCGGCCCTGACACGGTGGACGTTCTGCGGGAGTCGGGCGTGGACGTGCTGGCCGTCGAGGCCGGTCGGACCATCCTGCTGCACCCCGACGTGGTCAGGGAGAAGGCCGATCGCGCCGGGCTCTGCATCGTGGCGACCACCGGGCGAGGAGGCGGGGGCGCGTGAGGATCATCGGCGGAACAGCCCGAGGCACGCGGCTGCGCACCCTGCCCGACCCGCAGCTTCGCCCCATGCTCGACCGGGTCAAGGAGGCCCTGTTCAACATCCTTCAGTTCGTCGTGGCGGACGCCCGCGTGCTGGACCTGTTCAGCGGCTCGGGCTCGCTGGGGCTGGAGGCCCTGAGCCGCGGGGCCGCGTGCTGCGTCTTCATCGAGTCCGAGCGTGCCCTGGCCCGGCTCATCCGCGAGAACGCTGAAAGCTGCCGCCTGGCCGCACGGTGCCGCATCCTGGAGGATGATGTCCTGCGCCTGCCGCAGCGAACCCCTCCGGCCGGCTGCTCCCCGGCCGACATAGCCCTCGTGGATCCGCCCTACGCCCTGGTGGACGACCCGAATAGCCGGGAGGGCCTCTTCGAGGTGCTGGAGTCCCTGAGGGGAGCCTGGGTGGCCGACTCCGGGCTCATCGTGCTGCACCACCGGCCCCTGCCTTACGCCCTGTGGCCGACCCGGAGCCTGCTGGAGACCGACCGTCGAATCTACGGCGAGAGCCAGCTTACATTCTTCGAGTGGGAGGGCGGGGACCATGCCCGCTGAAGAGGGCGCGGCCTCGGTCCTGGAGGTCCGGGCCCCGGCCAAAGTCAACCTCAGCCTCGAGGTGCTGGGCAAACGGGCGGACGGATTCCACGAGATCCGGACCGTCATGCAGGCGGTCAGTCTCTGCGACACACTCCGTTTCGGCCTGCGTGACGACAGCCGACTGCGGCTCAGATGCGCCGACCTCGCCGTTCCGTCAGGCGAGGACAACCTGGTCGTGCGTGCCGCGCGCCTGATGCAGGAGCGGATCCAGGGCAGCGCCGGGGCGGACATCTTCCTGCAGAAGCGCATCCCCACCGGCGGCGGGCTGGGCGGGGGCAGCTCCGACGCGGCCCTCACCCTGCTGGCGCTCAACCGCCTGTGGAATGCCGGGTTGGGGGTGGCGGAGCTGATGACGATGGGGGCGAAGCTCGGCTCCGACGTGCCGTTCTTCGTGCGCGGCGGGACGGCCCTCTGCGAGGGGCGCGGCGAGCGAGTGGGGCCGCCTCTCCGGACACGGACCGTGCACTACGTGCTCGTGATGCCCCGGCTCGCCGCCTCGACGGCCGAGGTCTACAGGGCCTGGAGCGGAGCCTTGACAAACCGAGGTCACGGCAGTAACAATGGACTGGTAGAGGCATTGAAAAGCGGAGATGCGAGGGAGCTTGCCCGCTCCCTGCGCAACGACTTGCAGCATCCGGCGCTCAAGTTGCATGAAGACCTGAGAAGACTGTGGGACGAACTGAGCAGTCGGGGCGGCGGCCTGGGCGTCAGGCGGTTCCTGCTTTCGGGGAGCGGCTCAACTTTCTTCGGGGTTCTTTGCTGTGCGGATGAGGCAGCGCGGGCGTCCGGCGCACTGCAGTCGGAATTGGGCGTCCCCTGTGCGCCGGTGCACAGTCTGCCTGCTTGGAACGGTATCGTGGACAAGCTGACGATCCGGAGGCGACATCTTTGAATATCACAGAAGTTCGCGTAAAGTTGATGCGCAATCGTTCGGACCGGCTGAGGGCGTTCTGTAGCATCACCATAGACGACGATTTCGTGGTGCACGACCTGCGTGTTATCGAAGGCCGCAAGGGCTATTTCGTGGCCATGCCCAGCCGCAAGCTGACCGACAACTGTCCGGGCTGCGGTTCGAAAAACGAATTGCGGGCAGGATACTGCAACAACTGCGGCAAAAAGCTGGACGAGACCCGCGCCACCGAAGGTCCCAACGCCAGGGACAAGTTCCACGTGGACGTGGCCCATCCGATCAACACCCCGTGCCGGGAGGAGGTGCAGGACACCGTCCTGGCCGCCTATGAGGCCGAGCGCGACCGGGTTGAGCAGGGGCTGGCGCCCGAGCGCGAATACGACGCCGGGGACCTGGAGGACCTGGTCGAGGATTACGACGGCCTGGAGCCGGACGACGAAGAACAAGAGGAAGAAGAGCAAGAGGTGGAAGCTCCGGAACCTGCGGAGCCCGAGCAACTCGAAGAAGCCGCCGAGGAGGAGGCCGAAGAGGCCCCGGCGTCTTTCGGCTTCGGCGAACCGTCCGAGCCCAAAACCGAAGAGAGCCCCGCTGCCGAGCCGGAGCCCCTCGAGACGCCGCCCGCGGCGGAGGCCGAGGAGCCGCCCGCCGTGGAGGAGGCTGAGGAACCGGAGGAGCCCTTCGAAGAGCCGATGCGGCGAGAACTACCCCCCCTGAGCGGCGAGGAACCCGGCGAGGACGAGCCGGAGCCCGAAAAGGAGGAAGAAGAGCCGGAGCCCGACACAGGGGAGTTCGGCGCGGGCATCTTCTGAGCCCCTCCACGCGGCCGGCCCCGGCGGCTGGCCGACGATTCTGCCCCCGGGCTTTTCAGCTTTCTTGCGGAGGGGCCGGTCCGTACGGTATCCTTTCCGGACTGCCGTCGGGACGCTCAGCCGGCGGCACTCATGTTTGGTCCTCACTGACCCTGACTCTGACCAGGGGTATCCATGGGCAAAATCGGAGCTGAGATACTCATCGACGCTCTGCGCGAACAGGGCGTAGAGCACATATTCGGCCTGCCGGGGGGTGCCGTCATCACCCTCTACGACAAGCTCTACGACTCGCCGCTGAAGACGATACTGGCCCGCCACGAACAGGGAGCCGGCCACATGGCCGACGGCTACGCCCGGGCCACGGGCAAGGTGGGCGTCTGCGTGGCCACCAGCGGCCCCGGCGCGACGAATCTGGTCACCGCCATCGCCACCGCTTACATGGACAGCGTGCCGATGCTGGCCATAACCGGCCAGGTCAAGACGAACCTGATCGGCAACGACGCCTTCCAGGAAGCCGACGTGACCGGCATCACCCGCCCCGCCACGAAGCACAACTACCTGGTGCGCGATGTGAAGGAGCTGGGGCGCATCGTGCGAGAGGCCTTCTACATCGCCTCGACGGGGCGGCCTGGCCCCGTTTTGATTGACCTGCCGGCGGACGTGGCCGCCGCCGAGACGGACGAGGTGGATACAGCCCTCCAGTTGCCCGGTTACAAGCCCACCTCGGGCCAGGGCCACGCGCGCCAGATACGGAAGGCGGCTGAGGCCATCAACAACGCCCGCAGGCCCGTCCTTTACGTCGGCGGCGGCGTCATCATCAGCGGCTGCCACGAGGGCGTCAGGGAACTCGCCCGCAAGGGCAGCATCCCCATCACGACGACACTGATGGGGCTGGGAAGCTTCCCCGAGACCGACGATCTGTCCCTCGGCATGCTGGGCATGCACGGGACGGTTTACGCCAACTACGCCGTCACCCACAGCGACGTGCTGGTGGCCATCGGCGCGCGGTTCGATGACCGCATCACCGGCAAGGTGGACGAGTTCGCCCCCGAGGCGAAGATAGTCCACGTGGACGTGGACCCGACCTCCATCGGCAAGAACGTGTCGGTGGACATCCCGGTCGTGGGGGACGCGAAGAAGACCCTGGAAGAGCTGAACCAGCTGATCGAAACACGGGAGCGGGGCGAGTGGCTCCAGCGCATCCGGCAGTGGAAAGAGGAGTTTCCGCTGACATACGACAGGAACGCGGACGTGATCAAACCGCAGGCCGTCCTGGAGGCGATTGACAGGGCGACCGAAGGCAAGGCGATAATCGCCACGGACGTGGGGCAGTGCCAGATGTGGGCGGCCCAGTACTACCGCTACTCCCGGCCGCGCACGTTCTTATCCTCCGGCGGTCTCGGCACGATGGGCTTCGGGCTGCCGGCGGGCATCGGCGCGCAGTTCGGCTGTCCGGACCAGACGGTCTTCGTCGTCGCCGGGGACGGCTCCCTGCAGATGAACATCCAGGAGATGGCGACCGCCGTGGTCAATGAGCTGCCCATCAAGATAGCCCTGCTCAACAACGGCTACCTCGGCATGGTGCGCCAGTGGCAGGAACTGTTTTTCGACCGGCGCTACTCCCACACTTACCTGGCCGAGGGCAATCCGGATTTCGTCAAACTGGCTGAGGCCTTCGGCGCACGGGGCATCCGCGTGGAACATCCCGACCGGGTGCAGCCCGCCGTGGAGGAGGCCATGCGCATTACGGACGGGCCCGTGCTGCTGGACTTCCACACAGACCCGGAGGAGAACGTCTTCCCCATGGTGCCCGTCGGCCAGGCCATAGACCGGATGATAAGCGGGATGGCCTGATTTGCAGATTCGCCGCTCTAAGCTGAGGAAGGCCCATGCAGAAGCACATCATCTCGGCCCTGGTGGCCAACAAGCCCGGCGTACTTGCCCGCGTCTCGGGCCTGTTCAGCGCCCGTGGCTTCAACATCGAGAGCCTCGCCGTCGGCGAGACCGAAAACCCCGAACTGAGCCGCATGACCATCGTGGTCGGCGGCGACGAGACCATCCTCGAGCAGGTGCGCAAGCAGCTGGACAAGCTCATTGACACGGTCAAGGTCCAGGATTTCAGTAACATCAGCCACGTCGAGCGCGATCTGGCCCTGGTGCGGGTTCACAGCCCCGTCAGCCGCCGCAGCGAGGTGCTCGAGCTGGTGCAGATATTCCGCGCCCGGATAGTGGATGTCGGCCACAGCGAGGTCATGGTCGAACTGGCCGGCACCGAGGAAAAGATCGAGGCCTTCCTGGACCTTGTGCGGCCCTACGGCATCCGCGAAATGGCCCGCACCGGCCGCATAGCGCTCGGCCGCTCGGTCAACCGGTGAGCGTCGGAGAACGCTCGCCGGACCTCAGATGCCCGACCCCGGGGCAGTCAGCACGCCTGCGGCGGCACCATCTACCCTGCGGTCCCCTCCGAAGGCGGGCCCCACGCACAGCCCGCCCGCGGAACCGCGCGCGGGCGTGCAGCGGAACTCGGAGCAAGGGGCGGCGGCGCCCGGAAAGCTGAAAAACTCTTTCGGCGGCATGCGACGCCTTGATACGCCGCAGCCGACCGGATAGCATCTGCGCTGGCAGACACGATCAGCAAGGGAGGCAACCATGAGAGTCCTGTTCATCGGCGGCACCGGCCTTATCAGCACGGCCTGCACGCAGCTCGCCGTCCGGCGCGGCATCGAGATGTTCCTGCTCAACCGGGGCCGTTCGCGCCCGGACCAGGTGCCGCAGGGGGCCACGGTGCTGACCGCCGATGCGCGTGACCGTGACTCCGTGGCCCGCGCCGTCGAAAGCCACAGCTTCGACGTCGTCGTCAACTGGATCGCGTTCACCCCCGATCACGTCGAGCAGGACATCGAGCTGTTCGGCGAGATGGTGCGCCAGTATATCTTCATCAGCTCGGCCAGCGCCTACCAGAAACCGCCCAGCGACTACCTGGTCACCGAGTCCACCCCCCTGGTCAACCCCTACTGGCAGTACTCCCGCGACAAGGCGGCCTGCGAGGAACGGCTGCTGGACGAATACCGCACCGGCGGTTTCCCTTGCACCATTGTCCGCCCGTCCCTGACATACGGCCCCAGCATGATCCCGCTCTGCGTCGGGTCGTGGAACAAGCCCTGGACCATCGTGGACCGCATGCGGCGGGGCGGGAAGATCATAGTCCCCGGTGATGGGACCTCCCTGTGGCAGACGACCTGGAACGCCGACTTTGCGAAGGGCCTGGTGGGCCTGCTCGGCAACCAGCGGGCCCTGGGGCACGCCTTCCACATCACCACCGACGAGGTGCTGACCTGGAACCAGGTATACGAGGAAGTCGCACGAGCGGCCGGCGCCGAACCGGAGTTCGTCCACATCCCCACCGACCTCATATGCGCCTACATGCCGCAGGAGGAGGGCAACCTGTGGGGCGACAAGTCCTGGAGCGTGGTGCTGGACAACAGCAAGATCAAACGCTTCGTGCCGGACTTCGTCTGCACAACTACCTTCGCGCAGGGCGTGCGCCAGGCCATAGCCTGGTTCGAGGCCGACCCCGCCCGCCAGACGGTGGACCGGGAAGCCAACGAGAGCTGGGACCGCATCATCGCCGCCTACGAGGGCGCGTTCCCGTCCGCCTGACACCCTGAGGAGACATCGCCATGACCGCCCCCTATCCGATCGGCATCCTGGGCTGCGGAGACTACCTGCGCTGGGAGCACGAGGCCATCCGAGACAGCCGACGCTTGCGGGTGCGTTCGCTTTTCGACCCCGCCTCGGAGCGCGCCGAACACTACGCGGACTTCTTCGGCGCGCGCGCCGTCGGGACAGCGGATGCCGTCTTGGAAGATGACGCCATCCGCGTCGTGCTCATCTTCACGCCGCCCTGGGTCCGGCGGGAACTCGTCCTCCGCGCCGCTGAATGCGGCAAGCACGTCATCACCGTCAAACCCCTGGCGCCCCATCAGGATGAGGCCACGGAGATGCTAAAGGCCGTGCACGGGCGGGTGCAGTGCGCCGTGTTCTACCGGCGCACGGGCAACGCGGAGATCGAGACCCTGAAGCGTATTTTCGGCACCGGCGAGATCGGGCGGCTGGCCCTCTACCGCCAGGACTGGTTGCATCACTACCCGACCTGGAACGAGTGGGCCACCGACCCGGAGCGCAACGGCGGGCCGTTCATGGACGCCATGGTCCACAACCTGAACACCGCCCGCTACCTGGCCGAGGGCGATCCGGTGCGCTGCACCTTCTACAGCGACAACCATGCGCAACAGCTCGCCTGCAACGACACCGAGTTCATGAAGGTGGACTTCTCGAGCGGAGCCGCCGCCCACCTGTTCATCACCTGGGCCGCCGACCTGGAGATCTACGACCCCACGAAGAATGACCGCGAACACATAGACATCTTCTACATGGTCACCGACCGGGGTTGGCACGTGACCACCGGCGGCGGCGAGGTGCGCGCGAAGAAAGAGGACGAAGTACGCACCTGGCCCATCGAGCCCGTCAGCGCGACCCCGTACGACCGGTTCATCGAGTGCATCGAGGCCGACGAACCCTTGCCCTGGGACATCGCGGACGCCTGGAAAGACACGGCCATCATGGAACGCGCCGCCGCCCGGACAGGGAACCCGGTGGAGTTGAAGCTCGTCCCGCCCGTCTGAGGCCCCGCTGCGAACCGCAGCCGGCCGCAGGAGGCACTGTGGCCATCCCGGCGGATACCGCCGCTCTGCTGCGCTTTGCGGCGTGGTTTCCGCCTCTGAGGGGTCCGGCGCCGCCGGTCAGCCTTCGAGTCGGTCCACGAACTCGACGAACCTCTCCAGGGCCTTCTCGATCTCCTCGGTCGAGGCCGCATAGGAGAGCCGCACGTAGCCTTCCGCTCCGAACGCCGAGCCCGGCGTCAGGGCTATGAGCGCCTCTTCCAGCAGCGCCTCGCAGAGCTGAAGGCTGTTCTCGATGGCCCTACCGTTGATGCTCCGCCCCATCAGGTCGCTGCAGTCGGGGAAGACGTAGAAGGCGCCCTCCGGCATGACGCAGCGGACCCCGGGTATCTCGTTGAGCCCGTCCACCACCAGCCGGCGTCGCTTGTCGAAGGCGTCCCGCATCTCGGCCACCGGCTCCTGGGTCCCGGTCAGGGCGGTGATGGTCGCCTTCTGCGCGATGGTGTTAGGGGCGCTGGTGGTGTTGCTCTGGATGCTGGTGGCGGCCTTGATGACCTGCTGGGGTCCGGCCGCGTAACCTATACGCCAGCCCGTCATGGCATAGGTCTTCGAGACGGCATTGACGGTGATGACGCGCTCGAGAGCTTCATCGCCGAATCCCGCCGGGCTGACGTGCACCGCCTCGTCGTAAATGAGCTTCTCGTAGACCTCGTCGGAGATGACCCAGAGATCATGGCGCGCGGCCACATCGAGGATGCCGCGCAGCTCGTCCCCGGTCAGCACCACGCCGGTCGGGTTGCTGGGGGAGTTGAGCACCAGCAGGCGGCTGGCCGCGGTCACCGCGTCCTGCAGCAGGTCGGCCGTCAGGCGCAGGTCGTTGCCGGTCGTGTCCACGGCCACCGGCCTGGCCCCGCAGAAGCGCGCCTGTGCCGCGTAGCTGACCCAGTAGGGGGCCGGCAGCAGCACGTCGTCGCCTTCCTCCACCAGGCACAGCATGAGCATGTAGAGCGCCTGCTTGGCGCCGTTGCAGACGATCACCTGCTCGGGGGCGTAGTCGAGTTCGTTCTCATCGCGCAGCTTGGCGGCTATGGCCTCGCGCAGTTCGGGCATGCCGGCGGCGGGCGTGTACCTGGTGTAGCCGGCCTCGATGGCGCGGTGAGCGGCCTGGCAGATGTGCTCCGGCGTGTCGAAGTCCGGCTCTCCGAGCGCGAGGGGCACCACGTCCTGCCCTTCGCGTACCATCCTCTTGGCCTGAGCGTTCAGCGCCAGCGTCGCGGACGGTTTGGCGTTTGCAGCAATATGCGACATTTCCATGCGGTCGGCTCCCGGTTCAGCGTGGGTCAGGGAAGGGTGAGAGTGTCTTGCCCCTGCGGGCGCGGGCATGGTAACCAATCAAGCCCGTACGCGCAAATGCCAACCGGTGCGCTTGACAGCCCCGGAATGTGGTGCACTCTGGAGGTGCAGTGCACCTCATTTCTTATCTCACTGTGCAGGAGGGGGCGATGCACGAACTGAGACGTGTGCAGGTTCTGCTGCTGGCCGGATTGACCACCGGGGGCTTGACCGGGATGCTGACCGGATGCCGGCCGCACCATGAGCGGCACGACCACCAACCGCCCGGAGTTGAGTCGTGGCGGCGACCTGCAGCTCGAGCCGGGGCCGGCCGTGGAGCCGATCAACTTCCTGGCCTGCCCTGTCCTCGAAGTCGGCGGCCGACAGAAGGAAACTGACGTCTTCTTCGCATTCAGACGCGACACCGATTCGTGAGGGCCGGCGCGGTTGACACGACCGGCGGCCCCGAGCACAATGGCCGCCGGTGCTGCCGACCCCTTTTCTCTCGTCGCCCCGGCCATGTCTCCCGGATCCGAACCAGAGTTCCAGATAGCCGTCGTCGCCCTCAACCTGCCACTCAGGAAGACCTTCGACTACCTGGTTCCTGCTAAGCTGCGGGGGCGGGTGCCCGTCGGCGCCCGCGTGCGCGTACCCTTCGGCAACAGGAAGAGCGTCGAGGGCTACTGCGTCGAGTTGAAGGAGGAATCTTCCGTTCCCGACAGCAAGCTCAAACCCCTGAGACAGTGCCTGGACCGGGAACCGCTGCTGACGGCGAAGATGATGAAGCTTGCCCGCTGGATGGCGGGCTACTACCACTGCTCCTGGGGCGAGGCGCTGCACGCCACCCTGCCCGCCGCCGTGCGGGGCCGGCGCAAACGGCGCAAACTGCAGTTCGCCTGCCTGGAGATGGAGCCCGAGGAGGCCGAGACGCTGGCCGAGGAGATCTTCGACCGTAGCCCAGCCCAGGCCCGCATCCTGCGCGCGCTGGTCACCGCGGGCGGGCAGGCTCCCCTGGTTGAGATCCTCAGGTCAACCTCGACGAGCCGCTCCTCCAGCAACTCGCTCCAGCGCAAGGGCCACCTGCGCCTGGAGGAGCGGGAGGTCGAGAGAGAAGACCCCCTCAGCGAGGTCCGCGCCGAGCCGCAGGAGCCCTTCCCCCTGACGGCCGAACAGCAGAACGCCTACCGCATCATCACCGAGCGGCTTGAACGCGGCCACTTCGACGTGGTCCTGCTGCACGGCATCACCTCCAGCGGCAAGACGGAAGTCTACCTGCACTGCATCGCGGACGTGGTGCGGGCCGGCAAGCAGGCCATCGTGCTGGTGCCGGAGATAAGCCTCACCCCCCAGACGGTGCGCCACTTCAGCAGCCGCTTCCGCCGACTGGCCGTCCTGCACAGCCGGCTGACCGAGGCCGAGAGGCGGGACCAGTGGCAGGCCATCCGGCGGGGGGAGGCCGACGTGGTCATCGGGGCGCGCTCGGCCATCTTCGCCCCCGTGCCGTCCCTGGGCCTGCTGGTCATAGATGAGGAGCATGAGAACAGCTTCAAGCAGGACAGCACCCCCCGCTACCACGCCCGGGACGTGGGCATCGTGCGCGCCCGCGGCGACGACGCCCTGGTGGTGCTCGGCTCGGCGACCCCGTCGCTGGAGAGCTACCACAACAGCCGCATCGGCAAATACACGGCCGTGCGGCTGACCCGACGGATAGGCCGCCATCCCCTGCCCCCCGTCGAGATAGTGGATATGCGCCGGCAGTGGGCCGGCAGGAGTCGCCCGCGCGTGCTGAGCACCCGTCTGGAAGCCTGCATGCGCGAGAGCCTGGAAAAAGGCGAGCAGGTGCTGCTGTTCATCAACCGGCGTGGTTTCAGCCCCTTCGTCCACTGCACACGGTGCGGCTACGTGCTCAAGTGCGAACGCTGCGACATAACCCTCAACTACCACCGGCGCTTCGGCGTGGCGGAGTGCCACTACTGCGCCTTCCAGATGCGCCCGCCCGACAAGTGCCCCGAGTGCGCCCAGGAGGGCATGCGGTTCGGCGGCACCGGCACCGAGCGGGTCGAGAAGGCCGTCGGCGAGTTCTTCAGCGACTACCGGTGCCTGCGCATGGACAGCGACACCACGCGCGCCCGCCGCGCCCACCAGACCCGGCTGGAGTCCTTCCGTACGGGCGAGGCGGACATCCTGGTCGGCACCCAGATGGTGGCCAAGGGGCTCGACTTCCCCAACGTCACAACCGTCGGGGTGGTCAATGCCGACGTGGCGCTGCACCTGCCGGACTTCCGCTCGCGGGAGCGCACCTTCCAGTTGCTGGCCCAGGTGGCCGGCCGCACCGGGCGGGGGCCGGCCGGAGGGCGCGTTATCGTGCAGACCTTCATGCCGGATGAGCCGAGCATCCGGGCGGCCGCCAGCCACGACTACGAGGCGTTCGCCGCCGAGGAACTGCCCCACCGCCGGGAGCTACGCTACCCTCCTTTCGGACGCGTGGTGCGCATCATCTGCCGGGGGCGTGACCTGGAAGTGATAGAGAAATACACCGGCGAATTGGGCGCCGCCCTGCGGCGACTGTGCCGCGAGGCCGGGGCCCCGGCCCAGGTGCTCGGCCCGGCACCTGCACCGGTGGCGCGCATCCGCGGGCGACACCGCCGGCACCTTCTGCTCAAGTGCCACAACGCGCGCTGCGTGCGGGAACTGCTGGAAGAAGCCGAACCCCTGCTGAAGGGCCCATCGGGGACGAAAGTCCTGGTAGACGTGGACCCCGTCTCCCTGCTGTGAGCAGCCGCGCGGACGGGACCGGGGTGCCCCCCAGTTGCATAAAGACGGGGGAAAAATGGTTGACACAGCACCCCCGATAGGATATTATCCGCCCAGCATTCCCGGCCCGCGCACACGAGATAAGCATCTTCAAGACCAGTTCTGAGCAGAACGCACAGCCGGTGGGAGGAGGTGATGCCGTTCGTTCAGATCCTGCTGCTTCCGTGCATCAGACGGTGAGTAGAGCTTCCACATATGTGTTTCTTCCGAGGGGTTTGCAAGATGAGCACAACTGAGCAAGAAGTGCATGGCCAAATCGCGGAGATGCGCGAATCGCTCCAGACGATCCGCACATCGTTGCGCAGGGGCACCCTGGTCAGGTTCCTGGGTCTGCTCGTGGGCCTGCTGATAGTCGCTTTCTTCATCTGGTCTTTCTGGACTATGGGCCGGGACCTGGTCGCAACGGGCGAGTTGCAGACGGAGTTCACAAGGCAGATAGAGCAGATTCCAGTACAGCGGATCGCCTCGGTCAGCATCGAGCAGGCCGGACCGGTTTACCTGGAGGAAGTCCAGGCGCTACTGGCTGAACTCGGTCTGGAGGAGGCCCTGGCCGAAGAGCTCGACCTGGCCATGATGGAGCTGGAACCCGTGCTCAGTCGGGAACTCGAGCGCATTCGCCCCCGCCTGACCACCGCCCTCCAGGCCCGCGGCGAGGCGCTGCTGGTGAACCTCGAATCCGAACTCAAGGACATGCTGATGGGACGCCTTGAGGGCATCGTCCGACGCCAGCAACACCTGATCACCGATGAGGTGGACCTGACGCCCGAGCAGTTAGAAGAGATACTGCTGAACGTCATTGAAGCGAATCAGGACGCGTTGCTGACGGTCGTGGAGCGACGCTGGCATCGCATAGAGGGCGACGTATTCCGGATCGGCGAACTGGCCCTCGAATTCCCCGAATTGCCGACCATGACCGAGGCCCAGATTCTGGCCGAGCTGAGGGACGTGCTGATGGCCCTGATCAAATACAGGCTCCCGGACTACGAGTTCCGGCCTGAGGTCGCCCTCGAGCCCCGCCCCGAAGTGCAACTGCCGCCCGTGGAACAGCTCAGGGAGATGCCCGATGAAGCCCTCGAGGCCTTGTTCGATCGGCTGCAAATGCCCGAAGAAGACCGGCAGGCCATCCGCGAGCGAATCGAACAGGAGTAGACATGGCATCGGCTATCGCCTGTCCATCCCCGACGTTCCTCCCGACCGGTCAGACGACCGGCCAGCGGGCACTGTCCACACGATTTGCCTATGAGTTGGAGGTTGCGCAATGAGTGACGAAGAAATCACCCCTGAACCGGAAGCGACTGAAGGTGAAATCCCCCAGGACGTGGCGGACGACCTGGCGGTCCTTTCAACCGACGTACATACCATGGCGCGGGTGGCCAGCCGCGGCTGGAAGATCACGGCCGTCGCCTTCGCCGTGGTGCTGCTGGTCATCGCCGGCTACCTGGAACTGCTCGTGCGTCGCCCCCTGGCCGAGTACACCGACGCCGATACCATCGTGCATTTGGTGTTCGGCAGGGTCGATGACACACTGAGGGATACGCTCGGCGCCCCCGGCATCACCTCACCGATGCTGCCCGATTGGGTGGCCGACCGCCTTGTCGAAGCCGCCCCCGAGGTCGTCGGCACCCAGATCAGACCCCAGCTTCAGGAACTGATCACCCGCCTGCCCGAGGCACGTCGGGAACTGGTCGCCGCGGTTGAAGCCCATGCGCCTCAATACGTTGACAAGGGCATGGACAGGCTCACCGACGAGCTTCTGCCCCAGGCAGAAAGACTGCTCATCCGCCGGCTCAAGGAGGTCACGGGAGCGTTGATGGATGAACTGGAGGCTGACCTCGACCAGCTCGTCGCCGGCGTGCTGGAGCAGCACAGGGAAGACCTCGCCCTGCTGGACCCGGACGAGATGCCCAGGCTCCGCCAAATCATGGAGCAGGAAATTGAGAGGGAGATGGGCCCCCTGCTGGACCGGGTTTTTGACCAGCTCGACCCCCACGTCACAGGCAGCCGCGAGCGAATGGAAGAACTGGTCGAAAAATACCAGGACCGAACCCTCACCCACGAGGAAATGGTCGAGGTGCAGCTCATCCGCCTCATCCGGCAACTGTTCGAGATGAAGGGGGCCGAGTGGGAGGGCACTCCGGACCTGGCCCTGTGAGCCCATAGCCGAGGTGCGCGCATTCCTTACCGTGGCCCCGCCACCCCGCGGGGCCGCGGTTTTTTTCTTGCGTAAGCAGAACCGGCTCCACAGGCCCGCCGAGAGGCACGGCGAGAGGAGCGACAAGCAGAAACGTCGCAGGACCACCTCCACCGAGCTACAGATGGCAAGAGCAAGGACCAGGACCAGGGCCACCCCTGCGAGCAACGGGCAACTCCCAGCTCCCCTTTCCGCCGTTGCCGTTCTTCGTGTTGCTCGTGGCAAGAACTGCCGAGGACGAGAGCGAGGACGAAGACGATTACCCCCCAAGCGCCGTTGGTGGCTGCCTCAGTCTTCCTCCGCCTTTCCTGCGTGTCCTTCGTGCACTGCGCCGTAGAAACAGCCGAGGACGGGGACGAGCAGGCTGGCCGGCCTACGCCATACCGGTGAGCATGCGGTCTATGGCCTCCCCGGCCGGGACCATGGGGAAGACGTTCTCCTCGGGGGCAACGCGGAAGTCCAGCAACACGGGGACATCCCCTATCTCCATCGCGCGCTCGAGGGCGCCGGCGACCTGGTCGGCCCGGTCCACGGCGATGCCCACGGCCCCGTATGACTCGGCCAGGCGGACGAAATCCGGGTTGCCCTCCGAGAGCACCGTGCCGGAGTAGCGCCGCTCGTAGAAGAGTTCCTGCCACTGCCGCACCATCCCCAGGTAGCCGTTGTTCAGCAGCGCTATCTTGACCGGCAGGCGGTTCTGCACGGCGGTCGCCATCTCCTGGATGTTCATCTGCAGCGAGCCGTCGCCGCTGATGAGGAAGACCGGCTCCTCCGGCCGGCCGAACTGCGCCCCCACCGCGGCCGGCAGCCCGTAGCCCATTGTGCCGAGCCCGCCGGAGCTGAGGAAGGTGCGCGGCCGCGTGTAGCGGTAGTGCTGCGCCGCCCACATCTGGTGCTGGCCCACGTCTGTGACGATGACGGCCTCCCCGCCGGTGACACGGTCTATCTGCTCGACCACGGCCTGGGGCTTGATGCTCGCCCCGTCCGGGCTGTAGCGCAGGGGGAAGTCGCGCTTCCACTGCCGTATGCGCTCGTGCCAGGCGGAGCGGTCCCGCGGCTCGACCAGTTCGACCAGTTCGGCCAGCACCCCGCGGGCGTCACCGACGATCGGGATGTCCACCGGGACGTTCTTGCCGATGGAGGTGGCGTCTATGTCCACGTGGATGATGCCGGCCTCCGGAGCGAAGCCGTCCAGCCGGCCCGTGATGCGGTCGTCGAAGCGCGCCCCGACAGCGATGAGCAGGTCGCAGTTGGTGACGGCCCGGTTCGCGTAAACCGTCCCGTGCATCCCCAGCATGCCGAGGGAGAGATCGTCGGTCTCCGGGAAGGCGCCCAGCCCCATCAGAGTGGTGGTGACGGGTATGGCGCCCCTGCGGGCGAGCGCGGCCAGTTGCGCCGAGG
>PUMJ01000051.1 GCA_003551305.1 Candidatus Brocadiaceae bacterium | reverse complement strand
TCTTGTCCCGGTCAACTTCCGGGGAGTTCTCGCGGATCTGCACCGGCAGGGCGTCCACCCTGCGTTCCAGCACGCACTGGCCGGGCAGCTTCAGCGTGTCGCGGTGCACCCGGGCCTCTATCCGTACGTCGGCGCTTGAGCCGCTCAGGACGGTCCGGCCGTCGCCCTCCAGCAGGATCTCGGTCTCGTAGTAGCGGCTCCCGGCGGAGCCGGGCCTGTGGATGAGGGAGACGGACTCGACGGTCCCCTCGATAACATCGTCGGGCACCGTCTGGATGCGGGCGTGGGCCCGCTGGCCGGGGCGCACGCGCTGCACGTCGGACTCGGCCACGCGGGCCACAAGCAGCATGCGCGACAGGTCCGCCACCTCCATGATCACGGTGCCCGGCTGGTTCATGGTGCCGGGGACGACCAGTTCCCCGACTTCCGCATCGAGCCGTGTCACCACGCCGTCTATGCTGGCGGTGACAGTGGTGTAGGTCAGTTTGTCGCGGGCGCTGGCGATCTCGGCGTCGGCGGCTTCAAGCTGATGCCCCAGCACGACCAGGCTCAGCCTGGCGGCCTGCAGCGAGTGCTCGGCGGCGGCGAGCTGCGCAGAAAGCTCGTCCACGCGCGACTGCAGGGAGTCCACGGCCGACTGGCTCACGTCCCGGGACTCCAGCAGAGCCCTCTGCCTGTCCAGATCGCGGCGCGCCTGGGCCAGGGCCGCCTGAGTCCCCTGGATGGATGCCTCCTGGGCGGCGATGCGGGCCTGCTCCACCTGCGTCTGGGCAGCCTGGGCGGCTCGCCGGGCTTCGGCAGAGGCCAGGGCCGCCTCCAGGTCGGCGGCGTCCAGCCGCACCAGCACGGAAGGGGGCACCGGCGGGTCGGCCTCCGGGCGGCCTCTGCTGACGCTGTCGCCCACCCGGACAGGCAGTTCGGCGACGCGCGCCGAGACCCGGCTGCGGATGGCCACCTTCGTCCTGGGCTGGACTTCCGCCTGGGCGTGCACGTGCTCGGTCAGCTCCCCGCGCTGGGGCCGTTCAATACTCACCCGGGTGGCGTGGGCGCCTCCCGTGCGGCCGGACCGGGTGCCGACCAAGACGGCCGCGCCCGCCGCGACGGTCACAAGCGCCGTGACCACTATAGTGATGATCGTTCTCATGAGTGCTTTCCACTGACCCGCCCCGCCGAGCAGGCTCCTCACTGCGTGCCTCATTGCACGCTTAGCATACCGCGCGGAAGGCGCACAGGCAAGGCACCGACGGCCGGTCGAACATCCTCTCAACTGTCCGGAGTGGGGCGTCGGCCGGAGGGGGCACATCGCACCCCCACCGGTGCTCCCGGCACGATCCTTCCGAGCTGCCTTACACCCGGCACCTGATTGGTCTTGCTATGGACGGCCCACCTTCACCGGTCGGCTGATGCTCGGGGCGCTGCACAGCTGTGGCATGCGCCGGATGAGGGCGTCCCTTTCTACATGAGAACACCGGCGGCGCCGGGATATTACAGCCTTTTTTTTGCGAGTGGTGCGGGGGGCCCGAGGGGGCGGCGGCGCTTGAGTTGCTCACCCCGAGATGGTATCATAAACATGTATGGTGAAGCGCCGGGCTGTGACCTTTTGCGTCTTCCCAAGCAGTCCCGGGGGTTTTCCTGGTTTGCACAGAATCCAATCCCGTTCGTAGAGGCATCCCACTATGTCCGGTCGGGCGACCAAATGGATCGTCTTTGTCGTGTTGCCCCTGCTGCTGGCGCTGTATGCGAGCTATCCTCCGGCCGGGGTCGTCATCGAGAGGGAGCAGCAGGTGCGGGCTCGGGCCGAGACCGAGGAAGAGGCCCTTGAGCACGGTGTGCGCGTGGGTGAGGAATACGTCCTGGACAGCAGCGTGGTGGAGTCGCGCTGGCTGCCCCTGGCATTCGGTGAAAGGGATGTCGAGACTCGCCGGCTGGAAGCTCGCGACGACGATACGTACATCGTGGAGAAGATCACGCGGGCGCAGGGGCGGATCAGACTGGGGCTCGACCTGGCGGGAGGCACGGAACTGCTCTACCGGCTGAACCCGCGCGAAGGGGAAGCCGTCCGCGGCCACATCGGCCACACGATAGAGATACTGAAGCGCCGTATTGACCCCGGCAACGTGAAGGAGTACCGCATCCAGGCGGCCGGGGAGGACCGCATCCTCATCCAGGTGCCCCAGGCCACGATGGCCGAAGTGGAGCAGTTGAAGGGGCGGCTGGAGCGGATGGGCCGGCTGGAGTTCAAGCTTGCCGCCCCGCGCGGATCTGGCCAGGCGCGTTTCGAGCAGATGTACCGGGAGGCCGCCGAGGAGAGGGTGCCGGAAGGCTACGAGAAGATGTACCTCGAGGGTGACCCGGAGAACGAGTTCTTCCTGGTCCGAACGGGCGAAGCTGAGCTGACCGGGGAGTATCTGGACGACGTCTATCCGACCCAGAGCGGCGTCCGACCCGTGGTCGGTTTTCAGTTCGACGCCATCGGCTCGCGGCGTTTTGGGCAGATCACCGAGCAGAACATCGGCTGGTCGCTGGCCATCATTCTGGACGACACCCTGCAGAGCGCGCCCGTCATCCGGGAGCGGATACCGGGCAGAGGCATCATCGAAGGGCAGTTCACCCAGCAGCAGGTTAATGACATGGTCAACGTCCTGCGCGCGGGCAGCCTGCCGATGGACATCACGCTGCTGCAGGAGAGCACCGTTGGCCCCGCCCTGGGGCGCGACTCGATCCGGCGGGGGCTCTATTCCCTCGTGGTCGCCGGCTTGCTGATCCTGGCCATCATCGGCGCCTATTACATGAAGTGCGGCCTGGTGGCGGACGGCGCCCTGATCATGAGCCTCGTGCTGCTGGTGGGCATCCTGTGCGTGCTGGGGGCGGCGCTGACGCTGCCCGGCATGGCGGGCCTCCTGCTGACGGTCGGTATGGCCGTGGACGCCGAGGTGCTGATCTTTGAGCGCATACGGGAGGAGACCGAGAAAGGCAAAGGGGTGCGAGCGGCTCTGCGCAACGGCTATGAGCGCGCCTTCACGACCATCGTGGACGCCGACATCACGACCCTGCTGACGGCCCTTATCCTTTACCTGGTCGGCACCGGACCGGTGCGCGGTTTTGCCGTCACCCTCTCGTTCGGCATCCTGCTGGGTATGTTCGGTTCACTGGTGGTGACTCGCCTGGTGCTGGAGACGTTCGTGGAGAAGGGATGGCTCCAGGAGTTCAGGTTCCGCAATCTGGTCGGAACCCCTTCGTTTGACTTCTCCAGGATTCGCCGCTCCGCCTACCTCATCTCGACGGGGGTTGTGGCCCTGGGCTTGATGGTGTTCTTCAGCCGCGGGGCCGCTCTCTACGACATTGATTTCACCGGCGGTTCGCTGGTGCAGGTCGCGCTGGCTGAAGGCACCTCCGCCGCTGAGGTGCGCCAGCGCCTGGAGGCGGCGGGTTTTCCCGGAGCGGAAGTGCAGTCTCTGGGGGCGACCGCCCGCCAGGACGAAGGGCTCAGCCAGTTCGGCATCCGGGTCCGGGGCGCCGGCATCGAGCATATCCGCAGGGAAGTCCAGCCGGAGATCATCCAGACGCTCACCGAAGCCGGGCTTATTTCCAGGGCAGGCCAGGTCGGGATATCTGCCGACCGGCGGGCCCTGATGGTCCAACTCGACGAGGCCGTCGGCCAGATGGAGCTGCGGCGTGCGCTGGGAGGGGACAGGCCGTTCGATCTGGAACACATCGGCACCATCACGGCCGCCGGCGAGCCGCTGACCTCCGAGGTCATGGTCAACCTGGCCGGTGTCTCCCCCTTGCTGGACCGGCAACAGGTATGGCAGCGCGCCCTGGCTGCCCTTAGCTGGGGCGGGGTGCAGACCCGCGACTACACCATCCGGGAGTTCCAGCAAACCGAAGAGGGACTGCTGGTGACTCTCGACGCTTCCGTGCCGTGGCAGGTCATGGTGTGGGAGCTCGAGCGGCGGGATTTCCCGGACCTGGAGGTCGTGAGCCGAGGCGAACCGACGGAGACCTTCGTCGTTGCCGGGGAGGCCGCCGCCCTGGAACGCCTGCAGGCAGAGCTTCCGGCCGGCGCCGAGTTGCGCGGCGTGCCCGTCGTTGCCATCGAGGACGACACCGTGACGGCCACCTTGACCCGGGACTTCACCGAAGCCGACCTGCGCGTCTTCTTCGAGCGGCAGGACATCCCCGACGTTCTGGTTGCGCCCCTGGACGTGACCTCTGAGAGGTTCCGGCTCGAACTGAGCGTGGACCCGTTGCGCGACCACCTGGCCGGTGCATTCGCCGACGTGGCACCCCGGGCCGGCGGTGTCTCCTTCCGGGAGCTGGGCCGGCGCAACGGCATGGTGCGGGCCAGGATGCGCCTGGACCGGCCGATGGCCTTCGGCGATGTGCAGCATTACGTCGAGACGGCAGGCATCGGGCCGCGCGCCAGGGAGATTATCGAAGACAGGGCCCAGTACGACCCCGACATGGTCGTGGAGGATGTCGTCCTGCTCATGCCTTCGGGCGAGGCCGAGGCCATGATGCAGAGGCTGGAGACGTCCTTCGGTCAGCCGCAGCCCGTGCAGCGCATCGAGAGCATAGGGGCCGAGGTGGCCGAGGAGTTGCAGGGCCGCGCCCTGCTGGCCATCATCTTCGCCTCCGTGATCATCATCCTCTACGTGGCTGCCCGCTTCCACGCCGTCCGCTTCGGCGTCGCCGCCGTCATCGCGCTGGTGCACGACGTGATGATCACCGCCGGCCTGATCGCAGTGGCCAACTGGATGGGCGTATTCGGGGACGTCAGGGTCAACCTGGCCATGCTCGCGGCGTTTCTCACCGTGCTGGGCTACAGCCTCAATGACACCATCGTCGTGTTCGACCGCATCCGCGAGAACATGAACATCCTGGGGCGCAGCAAGGTGAGCCCGGACATCATAGACATGAGCATCAACCAGACGCTTAGCCGCACCGTGCTGACCTCGCTGACGACGCTGACCGCCGTGCTGGTGCTCTTCCTGCTGGGCGGTGCGGTGCTGCGCGGGCTGGCCCTCACACTGATCTTCGGCATCATAGTCGGCACCTATTCCAGTATGTTCATCGCCAGCCCGGTCCTGCTGGACTGGGAGCAGCTCGGCGCTGCCGTGCGGCGGTTCTTCCGCGTGGTCTTCTATCCCGTCCGGGCCTCCTTCCGGCTGCTGGGAATGGCGTTCGGCACGGAGAGCTGAGCGGCCTGCTTTCCCCTCCAGGAGGTCCTGTGAACCCGTCAGACTGCGGCGTCATCTTCGACATGGATGGTGTGCTGGCCGACACGGCGGAGGCGCACTACCAGAGCTGGCAGGTCGTGGCCGCGGAGTACGGCACCAGGATTGGGCGCGATCTGTTCCACGAGACGTTCGGGCGGCCCAATCACCAGGTGATCCCCCACCTTATCGGGCGCGAAGTGGACGAAGATGAGCTGCGCGCCGTGGACCGGATGAAAGAAGAGGCCTTCCGGCGGATAGCGGCCGACAGCATCGAGCCCGTGCCCGGGGTGGTCGAGCTGATCAGGGATCTGCGCTCCGCGGGCTACCGTGTCGGGCTGGGCTCCTCGGGGCCGCGGGAGAACATCGAGGCGATCCTCTCCGCCCTCGGGGTGCGGCAGGACTTCGAGGCCGTCGTCAGCGGCTGGGACGTGCAGCAGGGAAAGCCGGCGCCTGACGTCTTCCTCATGGTGGCCGAACGCCTGGGGGTGCCGGCCGGCAACTGCCTGGTGGTGGAGGACGTGGCGGCCGGCATCCGCGCGGCCCAGGCCGCCGGCATGCCGTGCGTGGCGCTCACTACAACGCACGGGCCGGAGCAACTGACCGAGGCGGACCTGGTGCTGGAAGACCTGCGGGGTTTCGGCGTGGGGGATGTGGCGCGGATCCTGCAAGAGGCCGCTCAGACGGACGGGGATTCGACATCCTCGGTCGAGGGCAGCGTGCGGTAGACACCCAGTTCGCGATAGCGTCGGTATCGTTCCTCCAGGAGCCCTCCTACCGGCACGGGGCGTAGTTCGTCCAGGACATCGCTGAGGTAGCGTTCCAGCTCGCGGGCGGCGCGCTGGGGGTCGCGGTGGGCGCCGCCGATAGGTTCCGGGATGACCGCGTCAATGATGCCGGCCTCTATCAGGTCTGCGGCTGTCAGCTTCATGGCCCCGGCGGCCTCGGCGGCCCTCTCGCCGTCCTTCCACAGGATGGCGGCGCACCCCTCGGGGCTGATGACGCTGTAGTAGGCGTTCTCCTGCATGGCGAACCGGTCACCGACACCCACGCCCAGGGCGCCACCGCTGCAGCCTTCGCCCGTTATGACGATGACTATGGGCACCCGCAGCCCGGCCATGGTGAACAGGTTCTCGGCGATGGCCATGGCCTGTCCGCGTTCCTCGGCTTCCAGCGAGGGGGCCGCCCCGGGTGTGTCTATGAGGCAGACCACCGGGAAGCCGAACTTCTCGGCCAGTTTCATCTTGTGAAGCGCTTTGCGGTAGCCCTCGGGCCTGGGCATGCCGAAGTTGGCCGCTACCTTCTCCCTCGTCTCGCGCCCCTTGTGCTGGGCCACCACCATCACCTCGTGCTCGTCCAGCCGGGCCAGCCCGGTCACGATGGCGCGGTCGTCGCCGAAGCGGCGGTCCCCGCGCAGTTCGATGAAGTCGGTGAAGATCATGCGCACGTAGTCCATCGGCTGCGGGCGCATGGGATGCCTGGCCAGCCGGACGCGCTGGTAGGGGGACAGGTTGCTGAAGACCTCTTCCAGCAGCCGGTCCCGTTCGCGCTCCAGCTTCTCGATCTCGGCGCTCAGGTCCTCATGCCGCGAGGTAGCCCGTTCGCTCAGATGCTTGATCCGCTTCTCAACTTCGAGGATCGGCGCCTCGAACTTGTAAGCGAAATCACTCTGGTTGGTTTCGGCGGCCATCGAGCAAGCCCCGGCTGAGCTGAATCCTCGTAGAGTTCAAATTGTATGATACGCTCCTTTTTGAATCAAGCGCGCCGGCAAGGTATAATCCTCACACGGCCCCTCTCAGAGCGGCAGCGCCCTCCATCACGACCCGGGAGATTCCACATTTGGCCGGCGCGGAGCACGACCTCAAGTACATGCGCAGGGCCGTTCGCCTGGCGGAAAACGCTCGCGGGCGGGCCGAGCCGAACCCCATGGTGGGCGCCATCATCGTCTCCGAAGGGCGCGTTGTGGGGGAGGGTTGGACGAGGCCCTTCGGCGGGGCCCACGCGGAAGTCGTCGCCCTGCAGGAGGCCGGCGGCGCCGCCCGGGGCGCCACCATGTACGTTACGCTGGAACCGTGCGCCCACCAGGGCAAGACGCCGCCCTGTGCCCCTCAGCTTGTGCGGGCCGGGCTGGCTCGCGTCGTCGTCGCCGTGCTTGACCCCACGCCGAAGACTCGCGGCAAGGGCCTGAGCCTGCTCCGGCAGGCCGGCATCCGCACCGAGACCGGCCTGTGTCGCGACGAGGCCGTCCGGCAGAACGCCGCCTTCTTCAAGGCGGCCGCCACGGGCAAGCCGTTGCTCATCGTCAAGTGGGCGATGACGGCCGACGGCAAGATTGCCACGCGCACCGGAGATTCGCGCTGGATAAGCGGGGCGGAGTCCCGCCGGCTCGCGCACCGCTTGCGGGGCATGGTGGACTGCATCATGGTGGGGGCCGGAACGGCCTTGAAGGACGACCCCCGGCTGACGTGCCGCGATGCGGAGAAGCGCCGCACCGCCGCGCGGCTGGTGCTGTGCGGCTCGCGAGTCCCACCAGCCGAATCTCGCTTGTTCGCCACGCTGCAGGAGGCGCCCCTGATGCTCGCCCATGCGGAGGATAGGCAACCAAAGGGACTGGAGGTCGCCGTGGAAAGCGGGGCGGAGGCCCTGCCCGTCCGGCTGTGCGCCGCGACGCCGGACCGGCTGGACCCCGGGGCGCTGCTGGAGGAACTGGGCCGGCGCGGGATGTCCAACGTCCTGTTGGAGGGTGGGGCCGAGACGCTGGGCGGCTTCTTCGACGCCGGGCAGGTGGACCGCGCCCTGGCGTTCATTGCGCCGACGGTGGTAGGGGGGCGCGATGCCGTCACGGCCGTCGTCGGTCGCGGCGTCGCGCGCGTGGATGAGGCCCCCCGGCTGCTGGACCCGCAGGTGCGGCGGCTCGGCTCCGACGTGCTCCTGCAGGGGTGGGTGCGTGACCCGCTCGGCTGGCTGCCCTGACAGAAGTCAAACCCGGATTGGCGGTGACCAACGTGTCCGAACAGACCACATATGTGCTGACGTGCCTCTACGGGCTGGAAGAAGAGCTGTGCGACGAGGTGGCCGAACGCCTCAAGGTCGAGCCGTTCCACGGCTGGAGCGAGGTCGGCTTCTCGTTCGCGGGCGAGCCGGCGCGCCTGCGCGAACTGCGACTGGCCGGCAATGCTTTCGAGGAGTTCGAGAGGTTTCCCATCGGTCCCGCCCACGAGGACCTTCGTGTCCTGGAGGCCAGGCTGTCGAGGCTGCCCGTCCAGCAGTGGCATGAGCACGCCGTTGCGGTGGCCGGGCAGGCGTTGGACTCGCCGGAGCTGTCCGTCAGCGTGGACCGCTCCGGGGAGCACAGCTATACCTATAAGGACGTGGAAGAGCTGGCGTGCGATGTCATCCGGGAGGTCAGCGGTCGGCGGACGGTTCTGGACCCCCGTCCCCTGGAACTGCGCATTCTCATCCGCCAGGAGACCTGCCACCTGCGGGGGCGGCTGACGCCGACGCCATTGTCGCGGCGGGCCTACAGGGTGCGCCGGGCGCGGTGCGAGACCGACCCCGCCCTCGCCGCGGCCATGGTGCGCATCAGCCAGCCGACCGCGCGGGGCCGCTTCCTGGACCCCTTCGCCGGCACCGCCACCATCGCCCTTGAGCGGGCGCTTCTGGGGCTGGCCGACCGCGTGGTGGCCTCTGACGTGAACCCGCGGCGGTTGGACTGGGCGCGCGCCAACGTCCAGGCCGCCGGAGCGCCCGTCCACCTGGTTCGGGCCGATACGCACCGACTGCCCTTCCCCGACCGCGCCTTCACTCGCATTGTGACGGCGCCGCCCCAGGGTGACCCCTCGGACGGCACGCGCTGGGAGCCGCAAGCGCTCGCCGCCCTGCTGGCCGACCCGTTCCGCGTGCTCGAGTTCGGCGGCGTCTCCGTCTGGCTGGTGCGCGACGCCCGCGTCTTCGAACACGCCGTCAGCCTCGTCGGTTTCAACAGGCTCGTCGAGAAACTGACCGTGGACTGGAAGGGCAAGCCCTGCCAGATCTACTCCCTGGAGCGCGTGCCCTGAGCCGGGAGCGGAGAGCATGGACCTGCACACCCGCCTAACCGAACTCTACGAGGCCCTGCGCCGGGCTTACGGCCACCGGGACTGGTGGCCGGGGGACGGGCCGTTCGAGGTCATGGTCGGCGCCGTCCTGACCCAGCGCACCAACTGGAACAACGTCAGCAAGGCCATCGAGCGGCTCAAGGAGGCCGGCGCGCTCTCCCCGCGGCCTCTGGCCGCCATGGAACCGGAGAGGCTGCAGGAACTCATCCGTCCGGCCGGCTACTACCGGCAGAAAGCCGCCCGCGTGCGGCGGCTGGCCCGCTGGGTTATGGAGCGTGCCGACGGCGAGCCAGCCCGGCTGGAGGACGTGCCAACCGACGAACTGAGGGAGGAACTGCTGGCCCTGCGGGGCATCGGCCCGGAGACTGCCGACAGCATTCTGCTCTACGCGCTGGAGAGGGCGACGTTCGTCGTGGACACCTACACCAACCGCATCCTCGTGCGACACGGGCTCCTTGAGCCCCGCTGCGGCTACTACGAGATGAAGGACCTGTTCGAGTCGGTCCTGCCGCCCGACCTGGACCTCTACCGGGACTACCATGCCCAGCTTGTCGAACTGGGCAAGCGCCACTGCCGCTCCAGGCCGCGCTGCAAGGGCTGCCCGGCCCGGCCCGTGCTGGGCGAGCCCATCCCCGACGACGAACTGCTCTGATTCCCCGTGGCGGCCGCCGTGAAGGCGCAGGGCTGGCCGGCCGGCCCGGGGCCGATTGGTGTGCGGCATCCGAGACTCCGCGCCGCAATGTGCCGGCAGCCCGGCAGCATCCGTGGAGGCGCATCAGCAGCCTTACAGGACCGAGGGAGAGCTCGATGAGCCGCAGTGTGGACAGCAAGCCGGTGACGTTCGGACCCTTTACCGACGGCTTCTACGAAACAGGCAACCAGGTGCACGGCTGGGTGATGCGCCAGGCGCAGGAGTGCTTCCGGCAGGAAGCCGCGCGCAAGGCGACCATCAGCGACCGGGCGGCATTTGAGGCCTACCGTGCCGAGAAACGGGGCGTCTTCCTGGCCTCCCTGGGGGGATTGCCGCAGGAGCGCTGCCCGCTGAAAGTGCGCGGATGCGGGACGCTGCGCCGCAACGGCTACACCGTCCGCAAACTCCTCTACAGGACCCTGCCCGGCTTCTACGTGGCGGCGAACCTTTACGTCCCCGAGCAAGCCCCCGCTCCTGCCCCCGGAGTGCTGGTGGGGTGTGGGCACGCCGGGGAAGGCAAAGCCGCGCCCCTCTACCAGCAGGTCTGCATCAGGCTGGTGCGCGCCGGATTTGTGGTGTTGATCATTGACTCCCCCTCCCACGGCGAGATGCTCCAGTGCGTCGAGGCGGACACCGGCCGGGCGCTGGCGGGTTGGAACACGCGCGAGCACAGCCACCTGCAGCTTTCCGCCTCCATCGTGGCTCACAACATCGCTCGATACTTCGTCTGGAACGCGGTCCGCGCCCTGGAACTGCTCTGCGACCTGGCGGAGGTTGACGAGGACCGCATCGGCATGACCGGGAACTCCGGCGGCGGGTGGCTGACGCAGTGCGTGATGATGACCGACGGACGCCTGAAAGCCGCCATGCCCTGCTGCTCCGTCACCACCCGCGAGAGCTACCTGGATACCGGAATCCGCGCCTATGACGGAGAACAGAACCTCTTCGGGGCCATAACGGAGGGGCTCGACTACGAAGATTTCCTGGCCTGCTTCGCGCCGCGGCCGCTGCGCGTGGGGGCGGCGGAGTACGATTACTTTTGCATCGAGGGCGTCATGCGGGCGGTCCGGCGGGCCAGGCGGCTCTACACCGTCTGCGGCGCCGAGGACAGCATTGACCTCGTCGTGGCCGAAGACAGGTCCCACGGCTACTCGCCGCCACTGCAACGGGCGTGTGTGGAGTGGTTCATCGAGCACCTCGGAGGCTGCCCGGACCCGCAGGAGGAGGACCCCGCACCGGAGAGCCCCGAATCGCTGCAGTGCACCGGGAGCGGCCAGGTGATGACGGAGCTTGCGGGGGCCCGCTCGATCGTGGACCTGAACTTCGAGGCCTGGAATGAGACGCGCCGCCGGGCGAAGCGGCAGGGCGCCTTGACGCGGCAGAAGCTGCGCCAGCGCCTGAACCTGCCCGACGCAGAGGAGCCTCTATGCGTCCGCCGCACCTGGCGGCAGGAGTCCGAAACGCGCGTGACCGAGCGGGTGTTCTTCTTCAGCGAGCCGGACATCTTGGTCACCGCCGTCCTCTACCGCCCGAAGGGTCCGCCCACCGCAGCGGTGCTGCTGCTGATCCCCGACGGCAGCGAAGGGCAGGCGCCCCACGCCGATCGGATCGGCGCCCTCGTGGCGCAGGGGAAGGTGGTGATGGTGTTCGATACCCGCGGCACCGGCGCGGTGCGCATGCGCCGTCGCAACACCGGCGAGGGGCTGGCATTCCGCAGCACGGAGTTCCGCGTGGCGAACGACCACTTCCAGCTGGGCACAAGCATCGCTGCACGAAGGGCCTACGATGTGCTGAGAGCGCTGGAGTATCTGAGGCGGCAAAGCGGATCCGAGGCCCGGGCCGTCCATCTGATCGCCCACGGGGCGCCCGCCGTCTGGGGCCTGCTCGCGGCAGCCGTGGATGGAGGCCTGGCCTCGTGCTCTTTCACCGGCCTGCCGGAGACGTGGGCCGAGGCGTTCCGACCTCAGCCCCCCGAGCCTGAGCGCCTCTCCGAGCCCCTTATCGCGCCGGAACTCCGGGGCGAGTTCGACGTGCCCGACCTGCTGCGCCTGGCGGGGTGCTGAAGGGGCCTTGTGCGTGTCATCCAGGAGCGCCGGCGGGCGGTCTGAGCACTCAGCAACGTTCGCTTGCGCCGCGCTCCAGGAACTGGACCGCTGTGTTGCACATCATGAGAATGCCGGGCTCGAGCGCCTCGTGCCCGAAGTCGAAATGCGGGCCGTGCAGGCTGGCGGGGCTGTCCACACCCAGCGAGAACTTGACACCCGGCACGCCGCCCTGGCTTTCGAGGTAGAACGCGAAATCCTCCGAGCCCATCACCTGTCGCTCGCGGTCCCGCACGTTGTCGCTCCCGAGCACCTCTTCGCCCACGCGCCGGATGAGCCCGAGCAGGTCCGGGTCGTTGTGCAGCGGGGGGTAGGTCTCACCTTCGGTGAACTCGACCTCTCCGTCCATGGCCGCGGCGAGTTCCGATGACAGCTTCTGCAGCATCTCGCTCAGGCCCTTCAGCGTCTCCATGTCCGTGGCGCGCAGGGTGCCCAGGAGCGCGGCCGTCTCCGGGATGATGTTGGAGGCGGAGCCTGCCCGGAAGGTGCAGAAACTGATGACGACGGGGCGGTCCGGGCGCGTCTTGCGGCTCACGATGGTCTGGGCGGCCGTGACGATGTGGCTGCCTATCACGATGGGGTCAACGGTCGAGTGGGGTGAGGAGGCGTGTCCGCCTTTGCCGTGGATGTCGATCCGGAAGTTCGCCATGCCGACGTTCGGCAGCGGGTGGAGCGCTATCTGCCCCACCTTCAGGCCCGGCGAGCAATGGAGGGCGAAGATGGCGTCGGGACGCGGCTCCTCCAGGCAGCCCTCCTTCACCATGAGGGCTCCGCCGCCCAGGTTCTCCTCGGCCGGCTGGAAGATGAACTTGACACTG
>PUMJ01000081.1 GCA_003551305.1 Candidatus Brocadiaceae bacterium | reverse complement strand
CGCCACCGGCCATCGTGGCGCGCCCGCCGAACCAGTAAACCAGCACGGTGCCTATTTGCGTCAGGACCATAAAGCCGGCCACGAACTGGGCCGAAAGACCCGTCGCGCTGACTCGTTCGTCACGATACCCGTTGCTCAGGTAGTTGAAGCCCCGGATGGCGCGTCTCTCCTGCGAGAACGCCTTGACCATCTCGATGCCGGGGATGGTGTCGGCCAGGTGCCCGCTCATGGCGGCGCGCAGGCGCCACGCCTTGCGCAGCACTTTGTGCACGTTGTTGCGGTACCAGCGGATCAGGAAGTAGAACACCGGCAGCGGGAACCAGAGCAGGAGGGTCAGGAACACCGAGTGGCTGAGCATCCAGACCAGCACGATGCCCAGCATGACCACGTCCACGACGAACTGCTGGGCCCGGTCCACGGCGAAACGTTTGAGCCGGGCCGTATCGCTGAGCACGCGGGCTATGAGCCGTCCCGTGCTCTGGCGGTCGTGATAGTCCATGGACAGCTTCTGGAGGTGCGAGTAGACATCCTGACGCAGATCGTAGACCAGGCCCTCGGCGATGCGCACCACCACGAGACGCTTCGCCGCGGCCAGGCCGGCCCGCGATATGAGCAACACGGCCAGGACGATGACCAGTGTCCGCAGAAGCGCCAGGTTGCCCACGGCGATAGCATCGTCCACCAGCGTCCGGCTCAGGCGCGGGACGGCTGCCTGGATGATGGCCGCCCCGAACGTCATGACCAGACTCGCGGCGATGAACTTCTTATAGGGGACCACGTAGGACAGTATGCGCGTCAGGATGCGCTTCTTGTTGATGCATGCGCCGCAGATTTCGCGGTCGCGCGGCAGCAACTGGCGGCACTGCGGGCAGCGCCGGGCGCCCTCGTTAGTGTCGGCCGTGTCCTCCTCCTCGTCCCGGTGCTCGACCTCCTCTTCGTGCTGGTCGGGCTCTTCCCACGCGAGTTTGGACATCAGGTAATCCTGGAACTCGTCGCGGAACTCCTCGACCTGCTCCGAGAGACTGGGGGAGAAGCGGAGCATCTCCACGTTCTCGTCCCAGGTGGTCAGCAGCAGGAAGCCGTTGCCCATGTGCCACTTGACCTTCACGAGGGCGACTTCCCCCAGCGGCACCTCGCGCAGCGGCTTTTCAGCGTCCGGGGACACGCCGAGCACGCGGTTTTCCGTCACGACGACCGCCTCGGGTCGGTAATGCCCGGTCAGGTCCATGTCGCTCTCGAAGCAGAGGCGCACCCCCTCCCCGTTGTCGAAGAGGCTGTCAAGGGTCTCGATGACCCAGTCATGCGTGGAGTCCAGGGTCCATACGATGGGCTTGTCGTCCGTCATGTCGGATGTCTCCGATGTGGCGTTCTGACGACGCGCCTGTGGCACGACGCTCACCCCGAGGGGTGGTCAGCGATGCATCTCCAGCAGCTTGAGGCTCTGTTTGTCCAGTCGGGCGTCCCGGGGGATCAGGTAGCGCCCCCCGTCCACGTCCACGATGATGAGTCCGCGCTGCTTGACGCGGCGGAAGTTGTGCCGGTCTCGCACCAGGAACTGGCGCGGCCCCCGGTCGGTCTGCACCGTCCAGCGCGTGGCGTTGTGCGCGTCTTCGACCGACTCGATGCTCTCGATCACCGGCACGTGGTAACGCTTGCCCAGCGCTTCGGTCAGCAGTTTGCGGGACCCCTCGCCCAGTTCGTCGAGGTCGCGCACTATACCTATCTCGTCCTCGTCCTGGGAAAGAACCAGAAACCTGCCGGGGTCCGAGTAGGGGAACGCCTGGCGCACCGAGACCTTGGACCATTCACCGCGTCCTTCGATGCGCACGCACAGGTTGTTGGAGTTGTCCAGGATGACTTCCAGCTTTTCCGGCTCGATGTACTCGTCTGCTTTCAACTGCGGCATGGCTCGTTCGACTCCTTTATCTGATGACAAGAGGGGGGAATGGTGCGTCCGGTTCTGCCCCCGGGCTGTCCGCGCATGCTTACGCCGCACGCACAGGGCTTTCGACGGGCAGTGAGAATCAGGAACGGCGAGCCCCGTTCCCTTCCGGCCGAGCGTCCTCGCGCCGGGGCAGAAAAGCATGCGCCCGCCCCGCGCCCGCTCAGGCCGCCGGGCGAAGGCAATCCACTGGGGTCAATGGATTACACTTGATGCCTCCGCTTGATGGTGTGTCGCAACGCTCGGCTCTCGCCCCCTTGAGAGACTACCGCTCGTTGCGGTGCTTGGTGGGATCATGGAAAAGTCCACAGGTTGACAACCCGCGTTACGACCGCGTCGTCCCGGCCCCGCCGGGTTGCTACGCTATTCTCCTTGTTCTGACGTCCTCTGAGTTCGGTTCTTTTCAGAGGCAACGGCCCGACGACAGGCAAGATCAGCCGCCGGTGCCATGCAGTTCATATTCAACACTTTAGCATATGGCAGCGCAGGGGGGTTCTTCAACCCCCAAATCGTTTTTTCCTGGATTTCCCGCTATTCGCCGGCTTTGCCGTCGCTGGCGGCTGCCCGCCGGCGCATCCACGCCAAGAGCAGCAGGGTAGTGAGCGCCAAAGCCATAACCGCCAGGGGGGAACCCTCCAGCCCGAAACCCTCCAGCTCGGCCGCTCCCCAGACGCCCTCCTGCGGGGCCAGCGGCAGGATGCCCGGGACGGGGATGCCGCTGACAGGCAGCCCGAACAGGGGGCCCTGCACCACGTTCCAGCCAAGATGCAGTGCCGTCGGGAACCAGAGGCCCTCACTTAACAGCCGCGCCAACGCCAGCAAAAGGCCGGCCATCCCGATGGTGAGACCGTTCACGGGGGACTGCCAGAAATGGGGGTTTGGTGCGTGGACCACCGTGAACAAGGTGCTGCTGATCACAATGCCCGCCGCCGGCCGGCCGATATCAAGAAAATTGCTCAGCACATAGCCGCGGAAGACGAGTTCCTCTACGAACGCCATCACCAGAAACAGCAGAACCAGGATGAGCGGCCACAGGAACTGCCGGCCCGGGCCCGGGCGGAGCGCCCCGACAGCGACAAGCACCAGCAACGGAATCAGCGCCGCCCCGGCCCCTACCAGAAACCCCACGGCAGGGGACCGCTCCGCCGTCTTGCCGGGTTTGCGTATGCCCAGTGAACGCAAGCCCCGCCTGTCCAGCGCCTGCCGGCATAGCCAGGTTACTAAGAACACGCCCGTGAAGTGAAAGGGTATTCCGACGCCGGTAATGAGCAGAATAGCGGCGGGTTCCTCGAGGCGTTCCACGGGGATGAAGATGGCCAGCGCCGTGCCCACAACCACAGCCGTGAGAAGGTAAACCCCCACGAGTGCAAGCCCGTAGATGAGCAACCGCCAGACCGTGCGCAGACGCCCCGTGCTGTCCCTCAGGATGCCCCTGAATTGCATGTGGCCTCCCTGCCGGCGCCGAGCCTTCCGTCGGCGCTACTGCTGGATGGACATAGGCCGGCCCTCGTCGTCCACGCACACCATGACCACGGCTCCGTCGAACGACCGCGAGGCCGCGCCCGTGTGGCTGTCGCATATAAGCATCTTGACGCGCACTGTGACGGAGGTGTTGCCCACCGTCTGCACCCCGAACCGAAACTCCAGCACGTCGCCCAGGTGCGCGGGAGCGGTGAACTCCGCGTCCTGGACGGCCCGGGTGACGAAGTTTCTGCCCGGCCAGGTGCGCGCGCACGCGATGAACGCCAGTTCGTCTATGACGGCCAGCACCCGCCCGCCGAACAGGTTGCCGTACTGGTTCAGGTGCTCCTGCCGCACGATCATGTGGTGGCTGTATTCCATGCGACCTCCCTGGTGTGCTCGCAACTCCGATGGTAACGGGGCAGGGTGGACGGGGCAAGGGCTGCGCTCAGGCCCGGCTGCTTGTGGTATACCTGGAGAGCGCTGCGAGGGGGCCTGCCACCAACAGGCGCACGTTCGTCGAGGCGGACACGGACCGCACCGTCGCAAAGACCTCCAGGAGCAATTCCCGCCGGATGGTCTCATCGTCCACCTCGCCGGCCTCAGTGACCCGCGCCAGCCGGCGCAGGGCATACAGGCCGACGAGGAATGCCGCCAGGAACAGGAAGTCCAGGGACCTCAGGTTCAGCGCATGGACCTGGAAGACCTCCGCCGGCTCCGACCAGGCGACTTGCACGGCCAGTTGCCGCGCCGCGAAGAAGTCGGCCAGCACGCCGCCTACCATAGGTCCCATGGCCCCCGTCACGGCGCCGGCCAGTCCGTAGAGGGTCATGTAGGCGGGGGCCTCTCCCTGGGGGGAGAGCTTGAGCCCGATGTTGCCTGCGGCCACGCCGGTGCCGGCCGAGGACATGCCTATCAGCACGTGGATGCCGAACAGCAGGGGCATGGTGAGCATGTGCCTTTCCGGCATGGTGGTGAACGTCCAGGCGAGCACGGCGATCAGGAAAAGGGGGCCGCTGACCGCAAGCACCGACTTGTTGCTGTAGCGGTCTGCCAGCCGGCCCCAGATGCGCAGGAACAGGATGTTGGTCGCTTGGCTGGTGACCGCGAGCGCCGTCACGGTGCTGAGCGAGAGTCCGATTCGCACGAGCATGTAAACGATGAAAAACGGACCGGCCATATTGACGGCGAAATTCCACGTGGCGATAAACGAAAGCAGGCGCCGGAAGTTGCTGTCGCGCAGGGGGCTTCTCAGCACTCTGCCCAGCGGCTCGCCGCTGACCGGCGGCATCGTCGGTTCCGGCAGTGCGTAGATGCTGAGCACTCCGACAAGGCCGAACACGAGCCCGGCGGCAAACAGGATCGAATAGGCGTACAGTGATGCCTCCGGAAAGCGGGAGCCCCAGAAGTCCACGAAGTATCCGCCCATCAGGGTCAACCCGAGCGCCAGAAGGGTGCCGAGCATCAGCCGAGTCGAGAACACGCGGCCCATTTCGTCAGGGGGCACCAGGTCGCGCAACAGCGAGTTCCAGGCCGGGCCGGCCATCGCCCCGACCAGGGTGGCAAGCACCAGCCATTGCATAAGGAAGGTGACGCCCCGCGCGGCGAAGATGACGGGGATGAGGATGATGGGCAGCCACAGAAGCCGTGCCACGCCGGCCGCCGCCACCACAAGCCCCCGCCGGTAGGGGAACCGCCGCACCAGGTAGAGCCCGGCGAGTTGCATGAACTGGCTGGCGAAGGCGATCGTCACCAGCAGCCCGACCTCGTAGTTGGTAGCCCCCAGAGCTATGGCGAAAGCCGGCAGGAACGGTCCGCCCTGGAGGGTGACCATGCCCATGGAGCAGGCACCGTCGGCTATGAGCAGGCGTTTGCCGCGCCGCAGGTCGTGTTCGCTCAGGTGCTCACGCGTCTCCAGCAACCTGCGAAAGAAACTCACGGATGCCCTCTTGGAACATGTCAACCCTGTGGAAACAAAAGACTGGCGGCCGGCCGCGCGGGCCGGGTGGGTTCTGTTCAGTTCCCCCGGTGCCGCTCAACCTTTAGTGTTGTGGAGCCGCTGCACCCCGATGACGCGAAGAACCTCCTCGGGCGACTCGGACACCATCAACTGCCCGCCGGCCCGGAACGTGAGGAAGGAACCTACCCCGCCCCGAGGGCCCGCCCTGACAACCGCAATGCGGGCCGCGTTGACGAGGACGCGCTTCTCCTGCTCAACGGCCAATCGGATCCAGCTGTCCTTCCCGCTCCCGTCGGTACTGTGCCCGATGAGGTCTTCTATCTCCTCGGGCGACTCCTCCACGTACAGTGTGAAGTCCGGCAGGAAGACCAGTGTGCTCCCCCCCCGCTTTGCCGGGGCCGGGGCGCACCGCGCGCACCCCGTCGAAGTTGACGGCCACGGGTTTGCCGTTTTCGTTCGTCAGAAATATCCAGAGGCCGGCGCCCCGCCGGCTGCCCTGCTTCAGCATCCCCGTGATCTTCTCGAACGATTGCCTTACCGCCACGACCGAACCGTTCATGTAGGCGAGGCGGGCCCCGGTTGAACCCTGGGAGGGCTGGCGCACGGCGCTCACCTGCTGAGAATTGACGTAGAGAGCCCTATCGAACTCCCCGTTGAGTTTGACCCACATATGCCGTCATCTCCTGGCTTGTGTCGGCGGATGCCCTTCCCCAACATATCCACATGTGGTCAATGATGCCAGTGCAAACGCCTCTGCTACGCCCGCCGCGCCGGGGCGTAAGTGCTCACGCGTGGCGCACGCATGGCCAGGGTCGCCGCAACGCCCGGACCACTTGACGACGGCCTCCACAACGGAGTAGACTCTGCGCAGTACGGATGGCGGTCCCGCCGGTGTTTCTGCAAGAGGAGGGGAGTCCTTGGATGACCGGGATGATGTGAAAGACGAAGAAGCTGGTGGGGACGTTGAGAGCGAGGCTGGCCGGCCAGGCCCGGAGGACTCCCAGGGCGGCCCCGGCGACGATGCCGCCGACGCGGAGGCGGCGCTGGAAGACGCTGCGGTCGAACCGGGTCCCGTGGTGCCGGAAGAGAAGGTCTTCTACTGGCGGACTGCGGTGAAGTTGGTGACAAAGACCCCATCTTTCCTCGGCCTGACGGCCGGCGTTTACGCTGCGTTTTTCCTCCTGTCGCTGCTGTGGTTCGCCATCTGGGGCGGGTTGGCTTTCCTGATGGCGCGGCTGGAGATGCCCTTCCTCGCGCTGGTGGCCATCGTCATCGGTCTCGGGGTGGGCGGCGGAATCGTCGCCTTTGCGCGCCGCTACCTGCTGTACCTGGTGACGGGCGGCCACATCGCCGTAATGACGGAACTGCTGAAGAACGGGTCGCTGCCCGAGGGCAAATCCCAGATCGCTTTCGGCCGCGAGCGGGTCAAAGAGCTTTTCGTGGACATGAGCATCCTTTTCGGGCTTGACCAGCTTATAAAGGGGACCCTCAACGCCATCCAGAATCGCATCATCAGGGCCAGTTCCCTGCTGCCCCTGCCGGGCGGCTTCCGCAAGGTGGCCAAGCTCATCACGGAGATACTGAAGCGGTCGCTGATTTACGTGGACGAGGCCATTCTCTCCTACGCCATCTACCGCGGTGAGAAAGGCGTTTGGACCAGCGCACGGCACGGCGTGATCCTTTACGCCCAGTCCTACAAGCCGATTCTGAAGACGGCCGCTCTGAGCTGGGCGCTGGGGAAGCTCTTTCTGTTCCTGGCCTTTATCGTGTTCATGGCGGTGGGTATCGGCCTGCTGCTGGCGCTGGGCATAAACCACATAATCGCCCAGGCGATCGTGGTGGGTGTCGCCCTGTCGGCGGCCTACGCGCTGGAGCAGGTCGTCTTCGAGCCGTTCGCGCTGGCCTACGTGCTGGTGACGTATTACTACTCGATCGCCGGTACCGTGCCGGACCCGGAGTGGGACCAGCGCATCCAGTCCGTCTCGGACTCGTTCAAGAAACTGGTGGGCAAGGCACGCGAAGAATCAGGGGAGGAAGCGGAAGTCGAGAAGGCCGAACCGGCCCCCCTGCCGAACCCCGGATTCTGAGGCAAAATGGGGGTAGTTTTCGGCGGATGGGCAGGCTATACTGTACGGAACGAGAAAAAGGCAATTGGGCAGCAGGATTGTCCCAGGTCGTTAGCCGGGAGGTGGGATGATGAGCACGAGAGGGTGGTCCTTGATTGTGTTTGTGGCGTTTTTGGCAGGTGGGCTTTCGCTTGTGGCCGGGTGTGCGACGGTCGGGGAACAGTCCGGTCGTGACGAGTTGACTGCGCACGTCGGTCAGTACAGTCCGCCCCCTCCGGGGGCGCAGAGGGTGCGAGTAGGCGTGCCGCCTTTCCAGGTGGAGAGGCCCCGCGGCCGCTTCGCCTTCAGCACTGACCGTCTGGACGGTATGGCGGCTGACCAGCTCACCACGCTTATGCACCTGACGGGTCGGTTCGACGTGATCGAGCGGGCGCAGCTCGGGCAGTTGCTTGCCGAGCAGGATCTCGAGGGCATCGTGGTGGCCGGGGAGCTGGCCCGGCCCGCGCAGGTGCGCGGCGTGGACTACCTGGTGCTGGGCAAGATCACCGGCTTCCGCGTCACCGCCGAGGAGACGGAGCGGCAGATCGGCGTGAGCCGAGGCTGGCTGGCCGACCAGTTGGGCGGCATAACCGGCGGCTACGAGGAACGAGAGGTTGTCATCACCACGGAGATGGGCGTTGACCTGCGCCTGGTGGACCCGAGCACCGGCGAGATGAAGTCGGCCCATTTCAGCCAGTTCCGTCAGCAAGACACCGCCCGAAGCCTCGGCATTGATGTGGCCGGCGTGGGTGGTCGCGGCGCGGCGGACGTGCAGATCGCCGAGGACGACGCCGGCCGGCTCATGCGGATGGCGTTTGATGACACGCTGCGAAAGATGCTGCCGGAGATTGACCAGCGGTTGCAGGCAGCCGGTCCGGACGCCCAGGCCGCCCCGGCGGCCCCCGCTCAGCCGGCACCGGCCGCGGCGGCTTTCTGCGGGCAGTGCGGCCACCGGCTCGCGGAAGGCGCCGCCTTCTGCGGCTCGTGTGGCGCGGCGGTCCAATAGTGCTGAGAAGGCGGCCCTGATGAGCCGACAGCCGGGGGGTGGAAACCATGGCAGCAAGGACAGTGTGTCGGATCTGGTTGTCTTTCGTGGTTGCTCTGGGAGTGTGTCTGGCCGCACTCGTGGTGCCCGCGGCGGGCGGTTCCGGCGAAGGGGTTGACGACCCTCGTGCGATGCTGTCCGCGATTGGGCAGTACGCACTCTCACTCGAAGACATGTTGGAGGGCGGCCCCACGGAGCTCGAAGCCGTGCTCGAGAAGGTTGGCCTGGAGGCCGAGCTTCTCGCCGACTGGGTGCACGGGAATGTAGGCTTTGAGCCGTACGGCGGCATCATGAAAGGCGCCCGGGGTGCCCTGGTCGCGCGACGGGCCAACGCCGCAGACCAGGCCCTGTTGCTGGCGACGCTGCTGGAGCATGCCGGCACTGCGGCGGAGCTTGTCCGCGGCGAGGTGGATGCCGATGCCCTGCCGGCCCCTTCGCTCGGTGCGTGGGAAGAGGAACCCGTGGAGCCGGACGCGGCGACGCTGGCAGAGATTGCCGCGCGGACGGGTGTAACCCCCGAGGCTCTGGCCGGCCGGCTCAGGTCGGCGCGTATCGCCCGGGAGCGCTTTCTCGAAGATCTCTGGTCTCGCACGCTTTATGACCTGGAAGTGACCGCCGCGGCCCTCGATGCGGCGGGGGTGCCTGTGCCACGGGGGGGACGGCCCGTGCCGGCTGGTGAATCCGTGGAACACTGGTGGGTGCGCACGCCAGAGGGCGACTTTGACCCTGTGCTGGGCAACGTGAGAGGCCGTGCCGCGGATGCTTTCGCTATCTCGGAACTGCCGGATGATGTGTTTCATCTGCTGACCGTTCGGCTGTTGATACAGCGCGGCGAGGGGGACCGCGCGGCGCCCGAACTGGCCGAGCCGGAAGACGTGCTGGAGGTCACGTTCCGGACGCCTGATCTGTTCGGCGAAGAAGTGGCGCTCAGCAGTGTGCCTCTGGACGTGGCCGAGGAGTTGTCCGCGCTGGCCGAGTCCGCGCCGGGGGATCTGCTTGAATCCTTGGCGCGCGCCACGCAGTTTCAGCCGCAACTGCGGACTCCGCAGGGCATGCTGCCGGGACATCCTTTCGACCTTTCCGGCAATAAATTGGAGGTAAGGCGCGGCCGAGTCGAAGCGGTCAGGGACATCGGTGTCGGGATCACGGGGCTTTTCGGACCCCGCCGCGAGGAACCGCCCCCGACGTGGCTGGCCGGTTACTGGATGGAACTGAGCCTGGAAGGGCCAGAGGCCGGAGGCCGAGCCGTCGAGCCGATCACAGTGCGTCGGGACATCCTGCGCAGCCCGGAGGGGCGCCAGGCCGTGTTCGACGTGCTGGCCACGCGGGAATTGCTGGTTATGCCGGATGAACTGAGCGAGGACTGGATGGGCCGCCGGTTCTTGCGTTACACCGCTCAATGGGCCGAGTTCGCGCAGGACTTCTTCGCCCGGGCTGAGTTCCTCAGAGAGATGCACGCGGGCGCGCTGATGGAGGCGCTGGGCGACATGCCGCTCCTCACACCCGAGCTGTACGCCTTCGGGCTGGCCAGGCGCCGGGAGCTGTACCGGCTCCGTGACGCGGTAGCTCCGGAGGCGGTCTTCTGGCGTGACCGGCCCAATGTGGTTTCCTACGTTGCGCGGCTCACAGACGTGGGTGAAGACGGGGCTGTCGGCATGCAGGCCGGACTGGACATCCTCCACAACGGCCTTGTCGTGCAGGGCCCGCCCGCCGCGCGGTGGTCGGAGCATCTGCCGTTCGCCGCCGGTGTGCTGGACACCGCCCTCGAACTGGTCTGCCTGCCCGAACCGCAGGGGGATGCTCGTCGCTCAAACGCCAGCCTTGCCCTTGAGCGATCTTTGGCGCGCGGCGTCGGCCCCCGCGTGGAGACCGCCGACGATATCGCCAGTGTGTACGTGACCGCCGCCGACGCGCCCGAGCCGACCGCATGGTACCGGGTGTCTCTGGCCGACGGAACGAGCCTGGGCATGATGGAGGGCGGTGGTCAGGCGACTACGGACTATCTTTTGGTCTCCCAGGTGGTATCGGTTCTGACCGGGACCTTGTCATCCCTTATCCAGTGGAGTGTCTGCATGGCACGAGATGGACCGACCACCGCCGAGTGCGTGGGGGGCCTGGTCTGCGGGCTGTTCGCAACTGCCATCGGTGCGTTCGTGCCCTTCACGGACGTGGCGGGTGTCGTCATCGGTACTATCGGGGGTGAGGCCGCGGGGCAGACCTGCGGCGCTATGGTCGCGTCTTTCGCAGGCGGTTAGTGTTCTGAACAGGGGCGGTGACGATGGAGGCCGGGCCACAGGGTAGTCGGGTGTGGAGGGTGCTGCTGGCGCTCTTGCTTTCCGCGCTGTTGGGGCCGGGGGGGGTCGCCCGCGCTGATGAAGTGTCCCTGCTGATTACGGCGGACACTCGCGGGCACCTGGAACCCTGCCGGACATGCGGGGAGGCCGTGGCCCTGGGCGGGCTGGCCCGCCGCGCAACCGCCGTGAGCGACCACCGTCGAGACCATGCCCACGTGCTTTTGCTGGACGCCGGGAACATGCTGTTCGGCAGCCCGGACGCCCGGGACGAGGGCGAGTCCGTGGCCCGAGCTTACGGTACGATGGGCTATGACGTGGTGAACGTCTCCTACCATGACCTCAGGCTCGGCGCTGAGCATGCGCTGGGTCTGCTGGAAGCGGCCGGGCTGAGCGGGGTATCGGCGAACCTGGCCGATCGGACCACGGGCGACCTGCTCCTGCAACCGTACGCGGTGCGCGAAGTGGGTGGTCTGCGCATCGCGGTGCTGGGCGTGGCCGAGGCTCCCGGCGCGTTGGAGTTCCTGCCGCACCTGCGTCAGCAGAGCGAAGACATCGAGGTGCGCCCTCCCGTGGATGCGCTCGCCGCTCACCTGCCGGCGGTGCGTGACCGTGCCGACAGGGTGGTGCTGCTCTATGCGGGCTCCAGCAGGGGGCTGGTTCCGATCATCGAGCGGCACGGCCGATGGATAGACGCGGTCGTCGCGGCCGGCCTGCGCGCCGACCAGTGGCCGGAACGGGACGAGGGGCCTCCCGTGGTCACTGTGTTTCCATATGGTCAGGCTTTGGGTCGGGTAGCGCTGACAAGCGATGCGCCCGCCCGTGTGATGGAGCCACTGCTTCTGGGGCCGGACCACCAGGACGCCCCTGACGTGGCGCGTCAACTTGCTCCCTACCGGGTTCCGCCTGTTGACCTGTCCGCGGAACTGCTGGCGCAGGCCCGGGAGGCCGCACGGCTGGCCCTGCCCGACAGGCCGGAGCCGGACCGCCTGTACAGGCTTCATGGCAGATGGAGCAACCGCGGGGCGCGCGTGCAAGTGCTGGGCGCCGGCCTGTTTCACCGGTTCGGGGATGTCGCGGCCGAACCAGGGCGGAGCCTCCTGGTCGTGCGCACCCGGTGGGAGAACATCATACCCCTCCAGATAGTTGATCAGCAGGCGCTGGGCACGGAGTACCGCGTCGGGAACCTGGGAGACCATCTATACGCGCTCGCTGATGGACGGATGGTGGGGCGCCTGCGGCCGGATGCAGACAGGCTGCCGGGTCACGTGCCGGTCCGGCCCCTGGCGCTTGAGCACATCGGCTCCCGCCGGGAGGGGCACGTTATCTTCGACCTGCCCGCCGAGGAGGTCCGCTCGCTGGAGCTACGTTTCTACGACTTCGCCCACGGGCACGCGCAGTTCCCGCTCATACCCGTCCCGGAGGAGTGGCAGCCCGACGAGCCGGTGCTGCCGGTCGAGGTCAATGAGATCGTCGAGGCGGCCGTTTACGACGTGCAGGTCACCGAGACCCTGGAAGGGCGCCGGGCGCCGGAGGGGATGGCCTTTCTGACGGTGGATTTGCGGGCGCGCAGCATGTTCAGTTTCGAGGCGGATGCCACCGCCTTCGACCCGCAAGCCGAGGCGGGGCAGAAGATGTCCATCGGCACCGTCGCCGACTGGCTGGAGGGCCACAAGTACCTGCACGCGGTCGTGGACGGCGAGTATGCCTACGCGCCCGACCCGGACGCGACGACCCTGCCGGCCGAACCGCGCTTCCTGCCGGACCTGATGACCGGGGGCCGGGTTGTGTTCCCGGTGCCGGCCGAGTTCGAGTCGCTGGCCCTGCGCGGCGACTTTCCCAACGCGCGCATGCCGGACGGAACGGTGATCCGACCCCGTCCGATCCGCATGGCCCTGCGAGGCGAGCCCGCTGAGCTGCCCGAGCGGGAGGGGCTCTGGAGCGTCAGGGACGACACACTCGAAGTGGCCATCACGGACCGGCGCGCCGCCCCCTCGTTCGCCGGCGTGGCGGCGGAGGCCGGCCGGCAGTTCCTGGTGCTGGACGTGACGGTGCGCAACATCGGCGAGAAGCCCGAGTTTTTCCAGACGCTCGAGCAGCTTCGGCACGTTGAGGTAGCCGGTGAGCAGGTAGGCCTCCTTG
>PUMJ01000098.1 GCA_003551305.1 Candidatus Brocadiaceae bacterium | reverse complement strand
CCTGGCAGGAGCAGCACGCCCGCGTGCTGCCCCACGGCGACCTGGAATGGGCGCCCCGCCCCTTCGAGTTCGAGGTCGGCCAGGAGGTCCGCTACATAGACTACGAGGGCGGCGACGACAACAACCCCGGCACCCGGGAGCGCCCCTGGAAGCACCACCCCTGGGACGCGAACGCCGAGGGCCGCGCCGCCGAAGCCGAAGGCGTGGACACCTACGTCTTCAAGGGCGGCGTCACCTACCGGGGCGGCATGGTCGTGCAGGAATCCGGCCGCCCGGACCGCCCCATCCGCCTGACCAGCGACCCCGACTGGGGCGAGGGCGAGGCCGTCATCAGCGGCTCGGAGATCGTCGCCAACTGGAGTCAGGGCGCCGACCACCCGGACATCCCCGAGGCCGAGAGAGTCTGGCACGCCGACCTCGACTACCTGCCCCGGCGCGTCTGGATGGTCGAGGACGACGGGCAGATAACGCGCATCCCGCTGGCCCGCACCCCCAACTGGGAGGTCAGCGACCCGGAGGAGGTCCTGAGCGAGTGGCCCGAGTGGGAAAACCCCGAGTGGTGGGTCGAGGAGAACCGCACCACCACCGTGAACGACCGCCAGATGCACCTGGGCATAGACACCCAGAACCTGACGCGCGAGCCCGACTACTACGAGGACGCCATCGTCTGGAGCGAATGGGCCATCGTGATGGGCACGCCCTTCCCCACGCCCGTTGAGGCGTTCTTCCCGGAGAAGAACGCCATCGCTTTCGAGGGGCGCTGGTGGCGCGATAGCGGGTCCATCCACGCCGGCAACCGCTACTTCCTGGAGAACAAGCCCCACTACCTGGACTCGGCCGGGGAGTTCTGGTTCGACCGGGACGGGGACGGCGGGCGCCTCTACATCCGCCTGCCCGAAGACCGCGACCCGAACACCGTGACCGTCGAGGCGGCGAAGCGCTACAACCTCATCCAGGACCGGGCATCGGCCGAGCGGCCGGTGCGCATGGACGTCATCGGTGAGGAAGCGCGCGCGGCCGTGGAAACGGCGGGGCTGCGCCACGCCGTCATCAGCGGCCTCACCTTCCGCTTCACCAACGCCTGGTGGGATTACCATGAGCCGAACTGGATGCACAAGGAGGTGGACAACGCCGCCATCCGGCTGTGGGGTTCGAGCGACGACGTGCGCATCGCCAACTGCCACTTCGAGCACCTGAGCAAAGGTGTTCTGATAAGCGCCGTGAACGTCCACACCGAGATAGGCACGGTCGTCGTCGAGGACAACGACATCCGCTACACCGACGACGCGGCGATAACCATCAGCCACGGGGACGGTCACCTGGAGGACGTGCACGTGCTGCGCAACAACCTCTACGAGATCGGCCACCGTCCGTACCGGCAGTCGGACGCCCACGCCCTGGACGTCCGCTACCCGGTGACCATGGAGGTGGCGGGCAACATCCTGAACCGTACCTGGGGCGCCGGCGTGTTCGTGTTCGGCGGCAAGGGCAGCGGCCGGGGCGGCGACGTGCCCCTGGCCCGCTACCTGGTCCACCACAACCGGGCCGAGCAGACGCTGCTGGCCACCAACGACTGGGGCGGCATCGAGACCTGGCAGGGCGGCCCTTTCTACGTCTACAACAACCTCTCGGCCAACCCCAACGGCTACTGGAACTGGTCCTGGCGCGGCCAGCCATTCAACGCCCGCCTCGGGTTCGCCTACTACCTGGACGGCGGGTTCAAGAACTACGTCTTCAACAACATCGCCTGGGGCCTGAACAACGACCCCGACAGCAAGCTGTGCAACCGGGCGGCTTTCCAGCAGGCCGTGCCCACCATCCATAACGCCTTTTTCAACAACACCGCTTACCGGTTCGCCAATGCCTCCAACTGGTCCCCGGCGGGCGGGCATCACCGCTTCCTCGGCAACGTTTACAGCGACATCAGCAACATCGTCTTCAATCACGGCCGACTGAAGGAAGACCCCGACGACATCGTCGAGGAGGAGTGGCCGTATCACCTGGTCGCCTACGCGGATAACGTCTTCTACGCCGTGAGGGACATGTTCGGCGTCTTCGAGGCGGGTGGGCGGGGTTACGAGGACTTCCAGTCCTTCCGGCAGGCGCTCAGGCAGCGGCAGTCCCTTGAGGCCGACCTCGGCGTCACGGCCGAGCAGCAGCCCCTGCTTGACCCGGCCAACCGGGACGTGCGCCTTGCCGAGGGCTCGGCCGCCATTGACCAGGGCGTCAGGTTCTTCGTGCCCTGGGGGCTGGCCCGCATGGTCGGCGAGTGGCATTTCTACCACGTCGGCGGCGACCATACCCAGATCCCCGACGAGCACTGGTACATGCGGGACTACTACCGCGACCGCGGGCAGTACCGCAACATGCCCCAGTATCCGCTGACGGTCGTGAACGCCACCGCCGAAAGCTACGTGGACGGCGTTTTGCAGGACTGGACGCGCGGCGCCCTCAGGCTCAACGGACGCGACCAGTACGCCTACATCCCGCGGGATGTCCTCACCGCAACGCCCGACGGCGTCTCCGTGGACGAGCTGCAGACGGTGGACGTGGACCAGACCAGCTTCATCCTGGAGATGTACTTCTGGACGGAGCCCGGCGCGGACAGGGCCGTGCTGATGCGCAAGATGGGGCCCCGCGCCGGCTACGAACTCAGTGTGGACGGTGCCGTCACCCTGACGACGAGGGCCGGCGGCCGGGACGTCTCGGTCACCGGGCAGACGGCGGTCAACGACGGTGAGTGGCACCACGTGCTGGCCGAGGCCGACCGCGAGACCGGCCGGCTGACGATCTACCTGAACGGGCAGGTGGACGGCACGGCCGATG
>PUMJ01000174.1 GCA_003551305.1 Candidatus Brocadiaceae bacterium | reverse complement strand
GGCTCACGCCGGTGGCGGTGTCACTGATGTCGGTCATCGAGTTGCTGCCGTCCAGCAGGAACACCAGGGGGCGCCTGACGGCTTCGTACTGCACGGTGGCCAGGCCCGGCCGCAGCAGAAGCAGAAGCAGCAGCAAGACGGCCAGGCAGCGCAGAGCCGCCAGCAGCACCCGCCAGCGGCGGGCAACGGGCCGGCCCGTGCGCCGATAGGCCAGCACGGCCACCCCCACCAGAAAGAGCGCCACCGCCAGCAGCAGCCACACATCGAAGTATGGCCGGAAAGTCAGCCCCGTTTCCTGCATGAGCACGCCTGTCAGGAAAGACCACGCGAGAGCACAATCCCCATTGTACAGCGGGCCGGGCAGGCTGTTCAACGCGCGTTCGAGCTCGGCACCCGAGGCGGGGGCTCCAGCACGGCGCCCCGTGCGGCGCTCTGGACGAGTCGTTCGTAACGGCTCAGCCAGCCATGGCTGAAGGTGGGTTCGGGGCGCTGCCACTCGGCCAGCCGCCGCTCCAGCTCCTCCTGCTCCACCAGCAGGTCCACGGTGCGCGCCGGCAGGTCCACCTGCACCTGGTCCCCGTCCCGCGCCAGGGCGACCGGCCCCCCATCGGCGGCCTCCGGGGAGACGTGCCCGATGCTCAGGTTGCGTGTGCCGCCGGAGAAGCGCCCGTCGGTGACGATCGCTATCTTGTCCCCCAGGCCGCAGCCGGCCACGCCCGCCGTCAGGGCCAGTGATTCCCGCATGCCGGGCCCGCCCTTCGGTCCCTCGTAGCGGACGATGAGGACGTCTTTCGGCACCACCTTGCCGGCCAGCAGGTACTCCATTGCGGCATCTTCGCTGTCGAAAACCCGGGCCGTGCCGGTGAACTGCATCATCTCCCGCGGGACGGCTCCCTGCTTCACCACCGCGCCTTCGGGGGCGAGGCTGCCTTTCAGCACGGCGATGCCGCCTTCGCGCGAGACCGGCTCCTGCAGCGTATGGATCACGGTGGGGTCGCCTTGCGGCGCCTGTTCGGCGATCTGGGCCACGCTCAGGCCCACCACGTTCATGCACTGCCCGTTCAGGATGGGCAGCATGTTCTTGATGACCGCCGGGATGCCGCCCGCCCGGTCGAGGTCTTCCATCATCAGGTCGCCCCCCGGCCGCAGAGAGGTCAACTGCGGGGTGCTGCGGCTGAGGCGGTCGAAGTCCTCGAGCGACACATCCACCTGCGCCGCGTGCGCGACGGCCGGGATGTGCAGCGTCGTGTTGGTTGAGCCGCCCAGGGCCATATCCACCCGGATGGCGTTCTCGAGCGATTCCCGGGTGATTATCTGGCGGGCGCTCACGCCCTGGTGCACCAGTTCGACCACCCGCTCCCCGGCGCGTTCGGCTATCCGCTCCTTGTCGGCCGAGCCGGCCACGGCGGTGGCCGTGGTGGGCAGGCTCATGCCCATTGCCTCGGTCAGGCAGGCCATGGTGTTGGCGGTGTAGAGGCCCTGGCAGGAGCCCTGTCCGGGGCATGCCTGCATCTCCAGCTCGCCCGCCTCCTGTTCGCTCAGGCGTCCGGCCTTGCACAGGCCGACGGCCTCGAACGTGTCCCGCACCAGCGAAAGCCGCCGCCCCCCGTGGTGGCCGCTCAACATCGGCCCGGCCGTCACGACGATGGTCGGCAGGTCAAGCCGCCCGGCGGCCATGAGCATCCCGGGCGTTATCTTGTCGCAGTTGGTCAGCATCACCAGTCCGTCCAGCTGGTGCGCCTGGACGATGGACTCGATCATGTCCGCAATCAGCTCGCGCGAGGGCAGGGAGTAGTGCATGCCCTCGTGCCCCATGGCGATGCCGTCGCAGATGCCGGGCACCGAGAAGAGGAACGGCACGCCGCCCCCGGCGTTGACGCCCCACTCTATCTTGCGCTCCAGGCTGCGCATGCCGATGTGGCCGGGCACAAGGTCCGTGAAACTGGAGCAGACCCCGATGAAAGGCTTGTTCATCTGTTCGGGGGTGATGCCCGTCGCATACAGCAGGGACCGGTTCGGCATGCGTTCGATGCCGCTGGTCACCTTTTCGTGACGCAAGGCCATGAGGGAACCTCCGTTATGTTCCGCAGGACGACGCGCGCGGAAGCGCGCGCGACACGATGGACCGACCCGCGAGTGTACCCGCCCGCACAAAAGGTGTCAAACCGCCGGGCGCGGTTGCAGCCCGGCCCCGGTGCCGGATAAGCTGTCAGGCGCGAAGGGCCGGGGAGCGCGCTGCCGACCGAGCCGGCCGGTCCTTCGCCGGTGTCGCCGGGATGGTGAGCGGAAAAATTCAGGTGCCCGCGACCCCTGCCCGCCGGGCGTGTGGAGGGCTCAGCCGTTCGCCGCGCGGCGGATGGCGCGGCGCGTGGACAAATAGCTTGACACTCCTGAACGGCTTGCTTATACTGCGAGCGCGAAACCGGGAGGTTCTGGGAACGGGAATACGAGTTCAGAAACGGTGAACCAGGGGCCCGGGCGGTCCCCGGTTGCTTTAGCGGTGTGCGAGCGGAACGAAAGGTGGCAGCATGAGACTCAGTTCGAAGGGTGATCGAAGATTCGAGACAGGGCTTCTCGTCGGTCTGGTGTTTCTGCTGGTGCTGGGCCTGTCGCCGCTGAACGCGCAGCCCATGACCGACCCGGTCCCCGGCGCGGTCAACGTCAGCACGTGGGTCACGATCCGCTGGGACGCCGGGCCGCCGGACGCTCACTACGAGGTGCTTCTGCTGGCCGACGTGCGCAACGAGAACGCCCTTGCCATTGAGGACCCGGAGTACGACCTGGGTTGGGTGGTGTACGACGACGATGATGAGTTTGACGGCCTGAACGATGAGCTTATAGTCCACCAGTTCGACCCGGAGGCCGAAGAGGGTGAGCCGGAGTCACTTCGCGAGTTCGGGCCCGACCACGATGACTGGGAGCGGCTCATCCCCAACCGGCTCTACAGGTTCCGCATCGCCTGGCTCGACGAGGACGGGGAGTTCCTCAGATGGGAGGACGACGACCCGGACGGAACCCCTGATAACTGGGACCAGTTCGGCTGGCATTTCTGGACCGTTGACCAGGTGCATGCCATAGAAGCGGTGGGCGATTATCGCTCCGTGGTGATCTACTACCAGAACCCCTACGGCAACCCGTCCCGGGATGCCTGGCAGCAGGGAACATGGACATTCGAGGACGCGGCGGACGACCTGGAGGATATCAACCGGAACGTGCACTTCCCGCATGTTGATACGCGCGTGTTCGGCACGGAGCAGATTGCCGCAACCTACGGCGGGCTTCGTAACACGCACGATCTGCGGGCTGACTGTCTGCCCCAGCCGGACCTGGTGCCGGAGATAACCGAGTTCGAAGGCTGGTACCAGGTCGCCGGGGCGGCACACCCCGAGCTGTCCGACACGATGCACGAGGACCTCGAGTTCACCTACGCCCAGCAGGAGCGCTACCGGGAGTACGTCGCCCGGACCATCCGCACCTTCCTGCTGGACTGCGCCGACAGGGTTCTGGAGAACGGCTTTGCCGACGCGCGCAACCTGGAGTGGGTGACCCTGGTGGGTGACGCGGAGCTTGTCGCGCCGAGCTTCATCTACTACTACCAGCTCGAGCGTGTCGGGCCGCCGGACCACCGGTGGCTGAGCACCGATTTCTTCTACGCGAGCCAGGACGGCACCCCCGCCGTGAGCACCAGCCCGCACTACCAGATAAGCCGCATCCCGATGCGCCACATAGGCGAGGCGGAGGGCTGGCTGGCGAAGCTCGAGGCCTTTGCCCAGGCGACAGACGACGAGTTCGCAAGAGAAGCTGCATACCGGGACTGGTTCGGACGGGCCGTGATTGTTGCAGGCACCGAGCCCGCCCAGTACTGGTACCAGTGGTTCGTTGGTCTGGGCCGCCACATGCTGGGCGATGAGGTTTTCCTTGCCGGACGGATGGTAAACGTCTTCAGCGGTCTCAAGACGCGCATGTACAGCCTCTTCGGCCAGGAGGACACACCGGAAGAGTTCACGCTCGACAACGTGCTGCGGCACATGAGCGACCCGGAGGCGGACTACGCCCCGGGGTTCGTGTACCTGCTCAGCAGGGGTTTCAACGAGGACCCCTGGAATCTGGACTCCCAGCTTGCCGGCGGCGTGTCGCCGTTGGGCCCGCCGGGCAGTCTTGTCTCAGATCACTTCGATCTGGAATTCGATCCGGAAACGGGTGTGGACCATGAGCGCCGCCCGGTGCTTGTGTCGGTCGGCGGATTGCTCTCTCGCTCCGATAACAGCATCTGGGGTCGGGAGCAACGCTCCATCGGCGAGGCCGCCATGCTGGCGCCGGGAGGTCCGCTCGGCGTGCTCGGTTTCAGCAGCGCGGAGTACCAGGTCACCGAGTGGTATGAGCCGGAATACCCCGACGGAACCAGCGATCTGATGGGCTGGCGAGATATTCCCGGAACCGGGACCGACAACCGTGAAGGGCATACCTTCCCTGCCATCAACCAGGGCGTGTTGAGCCTGCAGCGGACGGGCGAAGCCGCCGGCGAGGAGCCTGTGCAGGGCAAGGCGGAGATCGTCAAGTTGATCGCCCAGGCATACCAGAGCAGCACCGACCCGGCGCTGGGGCACCTGTTCAACCGCGCGCTCGATGAGTACGTGACCAGGTACGGAGATGCGCTCAATGACCCCGGACATGACCATCACCAGCGCGTAGCAACCACCGTCTTCGGCGCGACCATGCTGGGCCATGCTTCCCTGCGGCTGCCCCAGAGGGAGCGTGAACCCGAAGATTATCACCTGGATCTGACCGTCACCAACCCGCGAGAGCCGGACGACGAGGGATACCCTTACGAGGAACTTACATCCTACAATTCGCTGGACATGCCGGTCCACGTCATCCCGCACTATACGCCGCCCAACAATCCGGGCGCCGAGGTCAGCCTGCGTATCCAGACCGGTGCGCCCGAGGTCCGCGTGCGGGTCATGACGCCCTTTGTACAGAATGAGGCCGCCGGGGCGTGGCACGACACCTCGGGCGACCACTGGGTCCGGACCGACCCGGGGGGGGAGAGCCAGGAGGTCTTCTCCCCTGACGGCGGGACGTTTACCTACAACTTCACAGCCATGCGGCCCTCGATCTACAAGATCGTCGTGCAGGCGCGGAATCCCCGCTGGGGGCCGGGAGACGCCGAGGAATACAAGTGGCTGCGGGAAAGGTGGGTGTATGTCCAGGTGGTCAATGAGTTTGTGAAACAGCCGGACAACAACACTCTCGTGATAGATGTTGACCAGCACGACCGTTACCACCTGAACGGGCACTGGCCCCAGTACTGGGATTGGGAGAACTACTACGTGAACCCCGAGATGGACGGCCGGGGCTACGATTACGGGCAGAACCCGCGGGAACTGCCGGATAGGCCGGCCTTGCCGATCATCAACGCCGAGGCGGACCCCCAGAACCAGTTCCCCTACCATTACTGGGATTCTCAGCCCTGGTATGTTGGCGCCAGGGACCCCGACCTGCAGCAATGGTATGGCGATCTTGTTCCTTCCGGGCTCCAGCCGTTCACCGAGCCGGGTCACTTCGTTGTTGTGTTCGCCGGCGACGCGACGACCCTGCCGTGCGGTGCGGTGGTTGACGGGCCACGCCGCTTTCTCTTCCCCTACAAGTCCCTGAGCTGGCAGGATGTGCAGTACCTGCGCGGCTACCTGGATCGGGGTGGGATGCTCTTCCACACGAATCAGAACTTCTCCGACGAAGCCGGGTTCGTGGTGGAAAATGACGAAGACCCGCCCGACGAGGATGAGGAGGAGCCGATCGAGAACTTCATCTCGTACATCGGGGAGTTCCAGGAGCAATATCTCGGAGCGATGTACGTGTTCGGCAACACCGATTACGTGAACCTGCTGGGCGAATTCGCCGGCACGATGAGCGAGAGCATCCACGACGTGCAGATCGCCGACGGCGATGGGGCCAACAACTCCCTGCGTCGCGGCGAGGTGGACCTGGTGGGGCTGGAGGCTGAGACCGTGTTCATCTGGGACACGGCGGCCGGCCCGGGCATCCCCGAGACGGGCGAACCGATAGCCGCTGTCGAGAACACCATCCCGGCCACTGGCGCCCGGACGGTTCACTTCCTGTGGCCGTTTGAAGCCATAGACCACGCCGGCACGACGAGGCCCGACTCATCGGGCCGTGTCAACGTGATGTACAGGGCGCTGCGGTCCCTGCTGTTTGCAACCGCGGTAGGCCCGACCCCGCCCGACGGCGCTGTGCACGTTGCTCGAGAGGACCTGCGGCTTCGCTGGAGCGGCACGGCCGATGAGTACAGGGTCTTCTTCGAGGACATGAGGGAGCCCGTGGCAACGACCACGGCCACCAGTCACCGGATCCGCCGGCTGGATTACGATACCACTTACAGGTGGCGCGTGGACAGCGTGTACCATGACCACGATGTCGTTATGCGCGGCCCCGAGTGGACCTTCACCACCGAGAGGGAGGGGATGCGCACCAGCGCTCCCGGGAACGGCGGGGGCTGCTTCCTGGCCACCGCCGCCCACGAGGTGCTGGGTGGTTCGGGAGGCGATGTGCTGGTCAGTAACCTGACGGGAACCTATGCCCTGCCGGCCGAGCGCGCACGGGAGCTGGACATGGTGCGCGCGTTGCGTGACGGCCTGCTGCTGCGGGCGAGGCCGGGCCGGGTCTTCACCGCCTGGTACTACGCTCTGGGGCCGTACGCCGCCGAGGCCGTGCGTCACCGCGAGCCGGCCAAGGCCGCCGTGCGGCGGGCGCTGCTCGACCCGCTGGCCCGCCTCTCGGCCGAATCACTGGCGGAGCCGGAGGAGGAGTGACCGATGCGGAGCCGGTATCGCTCTCTGCTGAACAAAGCGGCAGCGGGGCTGGCTCTCGTTGCCGTCGGCTTGCTGGCATACGTGGGATACCTGGTCCTGACTGTGCCGCCCGTGGAGGCCCCGGACGAGTCGGGGCCTCCGCAGCCCGAACGGCAGGCTGCCGATGAGCCGCGCCTGTCCCCGGACGACCTGGCCGTGACGTGGGAGCGGTTCGACCCGCCTCCGGAGCCCGGCCCCCGGGAGGAGGATGACGAGGAGACGGTCCCGGCGGGTACGGAGGAGCCGGACCAGGAGGGGCCCGGCATTCCGTTCAAGCTCCGCGGCATCGTGCACTCATCGGCCGGCAACTCGATCGCCTTCCTGGAGTTTGATGACCGGATTGTGCTGCGGCTCGAGGGCGAGACCGTGGCTGGCTGGACGGTCGTCTCCATCTCCCGCGACGCAATAGCCGTGAGCAGGGGCGAGGAGGAGCAGAAGTTGGCGCTTGCGCCGCGCGGTTTCGACGGCGGCCAGACGGCCCGACGCCTGGCCGCCGGGCAGGAACGGGACCGGGAGTCGGCTGAGCGTTCGGCGGCCCCATCCCCCCGCAGCCGTCCCGAGCGCGTAACTGCATCCGCCGGCGGGGCCACCCGCGGCGGGGGGCGGACGCCGGATGCGGATGCGCAGCAAGCCCGCGCTTCTGCGCTGCCGCCTTTGCACGGCGCCGACGCGCGAGTAGTCGTGTCCCGGAGTCTTGTCGAGACGGTGCGCAGGGACCCCGAGAGTCTGGAATACGGCGTGCGTTACAGGGCGGAAACCGATGCCGAGGGCAATGTGAGGGGCTTCCGGGTTGAAGATGTCGAGCCGGGTTCGCTGGCCTCCCGTTACGGGCTGGCGCCGGGGGACCTGATACTTGCCGTCAACGGCCAGCCTATCGACTCGCCCCGCACCGCCATGTCGCTGTACAATCGCTACCGCCTCTCGGACCAGGTCCAGGTGCGGCTCCGCCGCGACGGTCAGGTGCGGGAAGTGCTCTACTACGCCCGGTGAGAGGCGCCCGCCCTGGCCCGGGCGTGTCGGCACGCCTCCTGTCTGCGGGGACCGTTCACTCTTCTTCGGACGTGCGGTCCGCGGGGAAGGGGTGCGAGGTCGGCTCGGCCAGCGGCCGCATGACGGCACGGTGAGTGTGCTCCTGCCCTTCGGGCGGCCCCGGCAGCGCCAGGCGCAGTTCGACGGCGAGCGGCAGGTGCTCGGAGGACCATTCATCGCTCCAGCCCTCCCCGTCATACAACCGGCATTCTACCTTGGCCACGCCCCGCGCCAGGGCTTCCTCCCTGGCGGCATCGGCGGCCTGCTCGTCGTCCCACCGGGGTTCGTAGGGCTCCTCGCGCCGCAACAGATCATGCAGCCCTGTCTCGGCGGGGCGCAGCAGGTAGGTGACCGTGTAGAGGCCCGCCAGCGGCCTCGCCGTGCGGTGGCCCGGCGAGTGCGTGGTCGTCAAACTCAGCAGGATGCGGTCGTCCTGTTCTGTCGTCTCGCCGGCAATGACGGGTGGTGCGTGGCCCTCGCCCGAGCCGACGGCCCCGCGCAGGTCGGCGCGCACCATGCGAAAGACGCCGTACGCGATGCGGGCATGCCGTTCCCTGTCCCGTCCGCCGGCCATGCCCGAGACGGTTGTGTGCATCACCGCCAGCACGGTTGCCAGGACGAGGGCGCTGATGGCGAGCGCGCAGACCTGTTCCACGAGGGTGAGTCCCTTCACTCGGCGTCACCCCCGGCGTCCTCGGCGAGTGGCGGGAGCCAGACGGTCACCTCGGTGGTCTCGGCAGGGTCGCCGGTGGGCGAGGTGACGGTGATCAGGTAGGCGCGCAGCGCTTGAGGGGCTTGCCCGTCGGGCGCCAGCTCGGCGATCTCCCGGTGGTATCCCGGCGCCTCCTCGCAGGGGGCTTCACCCTCGGAGGTGAGCCCCGCGCGGAGGGCGGCCACCTCCGAGGCGCACAGGGTCGTGGTGCGCAGTGTGCGGACCGCCTGCCCGCCGGCGTGGGTGGCGTGGGCGACCGCCACCAGCAGGGTGGCCGAGACGGCGCCCAGCAGGGCGAGCGCCGCCACCACCTCCACCAGCGTGAAGGCGCGCGGTCCGCTACGGCTGTTCGGTCGCGTTGATTTCATGGGTGGGCAGTCCGGTCAGGCGGTCGTAGGCTATGAGCCGGCTCGGGGCGCCGGCGGTGCCGAGCATGACGCGGTGCGGCTCGACCGTGCCGTCGGGATAGACTGTCACTCGGGCGACCTCCCGGCGAACCTCCGTGTCGCCGACCTCCACCCGCTCGAAGGTGATGCCCCCCGGCAGGGGGTAGAAGGCGTACACCTCGCCGCCGACCTCGACCCAGCATGCCTGTTCGGTCAGGTCGTAGCAGACCTGGGCCGGTGTGTTGTCGAGGGCGGCGGCGTTGCGCGCCCACTGGACAGTCCCGTCCACGCGTCGGGCGGCACCTTCGAGGCGAAGGCGCGGGCTGAAGGCCCTGCCGGCGACGGGCACCAGGGATATCAGCAGCCCCGCGATGGCCAGCACCACCATCAGCTCCATCAGCGTCATGCCGGCCCGCCGGCCCCTGGGGGGCCGCCTTTGTGGAGGGACATCATTGGCCACCGGTGATTTCCCAGCTTCTGATGTCGGCGTCGAACCCCTCGCCGCCGGGTTCGCCGTTGCGGCCGAAGGAGATTATCTCGTAGCGCGCCTGCGCCCCGGGGCTGACGTAGCGGTACGGATTGCCCCAGGGGTCGAGCGGCACGGCGGGCAGGTAGCCGTTCTCCGGCCAGTCACGGATGCGTTCATCGTCAGGGGGCTCCACCAGCGCTTCCAGCCCCTGTTCGCTCGTCGGGTAGAAGTGGTGATCCTGGTAGAAGAACTCCAGCGCGTCCTTGAACTGACGGATCTGTATCTTCGCCGTCTCGACGCGGGCCTGCTCGACCCGGTCCACCACCACAGTCGAGACGATGCCGGCCACCATGCCGAGGATAATGACCACGACCATGACCTCCAGCAGCGTGAGGCCCCGCCGTGGGTCACGGCGGCGTCTGCCGTTTTTTTCCGAATTGGTGTTCATGATGATACTCCGCATAACTCCGGTTGGAGGTGATCGTGTTAAAGTGCACTCAACTGGAGGATAGTGACCATCAGGGACATGGCGATGAAGCCGACCACGGAGGCGAGCACAAGGATGAGGACCGGTTCGAGCAGGGCGAGCAGGCGCCGGCTGCCGACGCGGACTTCGTGGTCGCAGGCGGCGGAGATGTTCTCCAGCACCTCCACCAGGGCGCCGCTGCGCTCCCCGACCTCCACCATGTAGCCGGCAAGGGGGGGGAAGATGGAGCAACTCTCGACGCCGTCGGAGATGTCGCCGCCCTCGACGACCCGCTCCCGGATGCGCGCAATCTCATCGGCGAAGACGGCGTTCGGCATCAGCTTCGCAAGCGTCTGCAGGGCGCGGTCGGCGGGCACGCCGGTGTGCAGCAGCGTGGCGAAGGACATGCTGAAGCGCGAGACGAGGCTTCTTCGCACCAGGCCTCCCACGAGGGGCAGCCGCAGCAGGAGGGCGTCCAGCAGACGTCTGCCGCGCTGCGTGAGGCGCGTCCACGCGGCCGCTGCCCCGAGGAGGGCCATCGCCGGCAGCGCCATCCAGAGGTTGGCGCGCACGGCGCCGCTGACCCGGAACAGGGCGCGGGTGCTGACGGGCAGGGCGCCGCGGTGCTGCCGGAGCAGCGGCTCCATCATCGGCACCACGTAGCCGGCCAGAAAGGCCAGCAGCCCGACGGTGACACAGACCAGCAGGCAGGGGTAGACGAGGGAGGCGGTGAGCTGTGAGGCCATCTGCTGACGGCGCTCCAGGAAGTCGGCCAGGCGCTTCAGGACGACGTTCAGCATCCCGCTCTCCTCGCCTGAGGCGATGGTCTGCACGTAGGAGCGGTCGAAGAGGCGGGGATGTGAAGAGAGGGCGTCGGCCAGGGATTGCCCGGCGCTGACGGCCTCGTGGACCTCGGAGAGTGCCCGTGAGAGGTGTCGGTCATGGGCCTGCCGGGCCATCACCTCCAGGGCTTCCACTATGCTGACGCCGCTGGCCAGCAGTATGGCGCACTCGCGGGTGAAGAGGGCGACCTCTCGGCGGGCGCGCTGCTGGGAGCCGGGCAACAGGTCCGAGAGGCGAAAACCGCGCCCCTCGGCCCGCCGCACGCTCTCCGGGTAGAGATTCTTGTGGCGCAGCTGCGCCCGGGCGTCCAGGTGCGTGTCGGCCACCAGGACGCCCTCGACGACCTGCCCGGAGTGGTCAACGGCCTTGTAACGGAAGCTCGGCATCGTCAGACGGGGCTCCTCTGGGTGACCCGCAGCACTTCCTCGACAGTGGTGATGCCCTCGATGGCCTTCTGCGCGCCGTCCAGCCGCAGGGGTCTCATCCCTTTCTTGAGCGCCTCGTCCCGTATGCGGGAGGACGAGCTGCGCGCGTTGACCAGGGCGCCGATATCGTCATCCATCGTCAGCAGTTCGAAGATGCCGATGCGGCCGCTGTAGCCGGTGCCGAGGCATCGGTCGCAGCCGGCGCCGCGGCGGAAGGCCGCCTGCCGGGCCTGCTGGGCGCTGACGCCGAGGCGCGCCAGTTCCGCCGGGGGCACTTCGTCCGGCTCCGTGCAGTGGGGGCAGACGCGCCGGACGAGGCGCTGCGCCATGACGGCGAGGACGGCCGAAGAGATCAGGAACGGCTCGACGCCGAGGTTCGTCAGGCGGGGGAAGGCGCCCGCCGCGTCGTTGGTGTGCAGGGTGCTGAACATCATGTGGCCGGTCAGGGCCGACTGGACGGCCGCCTCGGCGGCCTCCGCGTCCCGCACCTCGCCCAGCATGATGACGTCGGGGTCCTGCCGCACGATCGAGCGCAGCATCGAGCCGAAGGTGACGTCCTTCTGGGCGAGCACCTGTATCTGGCTCACGCCCGGCAGGCGGTACTCGATGGGGTCCTCGATGGTGACGATGTTGAGTTCGGCGGAGTTCAGGCGGGTGAGCGCGGCGTAGAGCGTGGTCGTCTTGCCGCTGCCGGTCGGCCCGGTCACCAGGATCATGCCGTGAGGATAGCGGATGAGTTGGTCGAGCCTGCGGACGCCCTCCTCGTTGAGGCCGAGTTCATCCAGGGTCAGCAGCCTTTCCTGCTTGTCGAGCAGTCGCATGACGGCCCGTTCGCCCTCGTTGGTGGGCACCACGGAGATGCGGACGTCTATCTCGCGGTCGGCATAGCGGAAGGAGGCCCGCCCGTCCTGGGGCGCGCGCCTCTCGGCGATATCCATGTTGCCCAGCACCTTCACGCGCGAGATGATGGCGTCCTGCGAGGAGCGGGGCAGGCGCAGGATGTCGTGCAGCACGCCGTCGGTGCGGAAGCGCACGCGCAGGTGGTCCGGCATGGGCTGGATGTGGATGTCGGTGGAGCCGGTGCGCACGGCCTGGGCGATGAGCAGGGAGACCAGCTTGACCACGGGCGTCTTGCGCATGAGTTCGCCGACGTCGGTCACGCGTTCGAGGCGGGCCATGTCCTCGGCCAGTTCGCCGCCGTCCAGCTCGCGGGCGGCGTCCTGCAGGTACTGGGGCCGCTGGCGCACGGAGCGGTCCACGGCGTCCTGGACCTGCGCCAGGGGCGCCAGCGTGCAGTGCACGGGGCAGTTGAACGTCCGGGCCAGTTCGGCGGCCAGGTGGGCGATGTCCGGCCCGGCAGCCACGGCCACCTCCAGCCGTCCGTCGGCCAGGGCCGTGGCCACGAATCCCTCGGCGCGGGCGTATTCGGGGGGCACGCGGTCGAAGAATTCCTCCGGCGCCGTCACTTCGGCGAGGCTCTCGACGCACTCCATGCCCAGGTACTCCGCTACGGCGGGCAGCAGGTCCTGTTCGTTCAGGCCTTTCTGCTCGCGCAGGTACTGCAGGGGAGGGCGCCAGTCCCGCGCCATGAGTCGTGCCAGGCGGGATGCGTCCTGCGGCGTCACCACACCCCGGCGGCTCAGCACCTCCGTCAGGGAGCGCGGTTTCGGCTCAGCCTGTGCTCGGGGGGCGGTCATGGCAGTTCGTCTCCGAGAGGCACCTCGGACAGGTCCGGCGGCATGCCGGGCAGTCT
>PUMJ01000086.1 GCA_003551305.1 Candidatus Brocadiaceae bacterium | reverse complement strand
TCCCTGCCGTTCGGTGGATGATGTTGGCCCCGAAACGGGACTGCATGGTGCTCATCGGGATGTAAACCTCTGAGCTGGGGTCGCCCTCGAGTTCGGCGCCGGCCTCCCCGCGAGGCATGGAAGTGACAACCCCCACGACACGGAAGCGGAGATTTCCCCGGCGAATCACCGAGCCGACAGCATCGCCCAGGGGAAAGAGCCTTTCGGCCACCCGCCGGCCCAGCACGCAGGCATCGCTCTTGCCCGCCATGTCTTCGTCGGTCAGGAATCGCCCCTGCACCACAGTCATGTTGTTGACCGCCAGATAGTCGGGGCTGGTGCCCACAAGGTCAGCGTCCATCCGGCGGTTGCCCCTGATGACGGTGCCACGCACCCGACGGGCGGTGACGGCCCTGCTGATGCCCGGCACCGTGGTGGTGATCAGGTCGGCATCGGCCCAGGTCAGGCCGTAGCGCACCATCATGCCCTCGGTCTGCTCGTGAGCATCCGGCGGTTTGACGCTCTGAATGATGATGTTGTGGCTGCCCAGGCGGCGGATCTGTTCCTGGGCTTCCTCCCCAGCGCCGGTACCGATGGCCAGCATCGCCACTACCGAGCAGACACCGAACATGATGCCCAGCACCGTGAGGCTGCTGCGGAGCCTGTGGAGCCACAGGCTCTTGAGCCCCATCCTAAGCATCCGCTTTATCTGAAATACGATCATCGCGTTTCCTATCCTCCCGCTGCCCCGTTCGTCAGCCGCCCGTCCACCAGGTGATACGTCCTCTGGGTGCTGGCCGCGACGTTCGGGTCGTGGGTGACGACTATCAGCGTCACCCCCTCGCGGTTCAGTTCGTGCAACAGGTCCAGGATCTGTTTGCCGGTCTTGGTGTCGAGGTTTCCGGTGGGCTCGTCAGCCAGGACAATGAGGGGAGAGCTGGCCAGAGCCCGCGCGACGCCCACGCGCTGGCGCTCGCCGCCGCTCAGCTCGGTGGGGACGTGGCCGAGACGGTGGCCCAGTCCCACCCGCTCGGCCAGTTCGACCGCGCGCGCGTGGCTCTCTCGCTCGGACACCCCCTTGTAGTAAAGGGGGATTTCGATGTTCTCAACCACGTTGAGCTGCGCGATCAGGTTGTACGATTGGAAGATGAAACCGATCTGCCCGGCCCGTATCTCGCTGAGTTCATCGTCGTCCAGCGTGGAAACGTCGCGCCCCCCCAGCAAATATTCTCCCCGCGACGGGCGGTCCAGGCAGCCGAGCAAATTCAGGAGCGTGGACTTGCCAGAACCGGACGGGCCCATGATGGAGATCATTTCGCCTTGCTCGAGCGAAAAACTGACGTCCTCGAGCGCATGGAGCAGGTTTTGCCCCATGCGATAAGTCTTCCAGACGTTCTTCAGTTCAGCAATCGCCACGTTCGCGTACTCCTTCTCATTGAGCGCCCGGACGGCCGGCCCCGCCACCGGAGCCACCGCCCCGGCCCGGGCCAGCTCCAGCCCCGCGCCCGGGGCCGTCTCCACCCTGGCCGGGAACATCCCCGGGACTGGAACGCTGGAACTGCTGCATCAGGCGGTTGCGCTGCTCTTCGGGAAGGTTCTGGATAAACTCCTGCCGCTCCTCAGGGGACATCTGCTGCATCCTCTGCTGGAGCTCCTGCAGCTCCCCCGCCTCCTCGTCCGGCTCGGGGGCCTCAGCGTCGGGCTCCTCGTCCAGGAGATCCTCCGGGGCAATCCCCTCCAAATCCTCCTCGTCAACGCCCTCGGGCGGGGCCAGATAAACCTGCTCGCCTTCGTGCAGGCCGTCCCGTATCTCCACGAACCTGTCGGTGAAGTAGCCGGTCTCCACGGTGCGACGTTGCGGCCCGTCCGGCGTCCTGACCCAGCAGACTCGCCGCCCGCGGTAAGTGCTGACGGCCTGTAGCGGAACGTAGAGGACGTCTTCCAGCTCTGCGATGATGATCTCGGCCGTGGCGGACATGCCGGGTGTCACGTCGTTGTCCGGCACTTCCTCCATCCTGATGTCCGTCTCGTACACCATGATATCCGGGTTGAGCCAGCGGTGTTCCGAACTCGCCATCGGGCTGATTCGGGTCACCGTCCCGGGGAAGGAACTACCTTCAAGAGCCTCGACGGTGATGCGAGACGGCTGGCCCGGCCGCACCCGCGCGATGTCGGTCTCCTGGATGTTGACGCGCACCGCCATCGTGCTCACGTCCGGGATGGTGATGATCGTTTCGTTCTCCCGCACGCTTGAGCCTTCCTGGATGGGGTTGTTGCGGTATCGCCTCGGGTCCACGGTGGAGGCATATACGACCACGCCCGGCGTGGTGGCGCGGATGGTGGACTTCTCGATCATCTGTCGCGTCCTCTCCAGCCGTTCCTTCTCCAGATGGTAGTTGCGTTCCCGCGACTGGCGGGTGGCCGACGCCTGCGCCATTTCGCTGCGGGCGCGCGCCTCGACTCGGTCCAGATCCAGCAGAGCCTCCTCGTAGTCGCTCCAGCGAGACTCGGCCTCCCGGGGCAGAGTGTAACGGATGAAAAGGCGAAGCTCTTCCTGGGCCGACTGCACCCGCACGGTGGCGCGGTTGTAACTCAGTTGGTCCGCCGTCAACTGGTTGGCGCTGACGTATTCCCGCTCGGCCAACAGTTCACTCCACTTCAAGGTGTCCTGCGCCCGTTCAAGCTCCTGATCGGCCAGTTGAACATCCGCGCTCAGGTCACGCAGCCTCTGCTGGGCCTGCCCCCCCAGCGGCAGGCGGCCGGCCGGCAGGTCCGCATCATAGACATCCCGCAACGCTTCCGTGGTTGATTCCGAACCCAGTATCTCCTCGACGACGCCCTGGGCGATGCCTTGCAAGAGCGCAAAGTCGAACTCCTCTTCTTCCAACAGGCGCGCGGCCAGCGCGCTGCCCAGGTAACGCTCCAGTTCCATCCGCGCAAACCTCACCCGCAGGCGGGCCGCGTTGATATTGCTGGTGTTCTGCTTCACCTGTATGTCGTAGTTCTCTTTGGCCTGCACGTAGCTGGCCTCGGCGTTCAGGTAACTGGTCTCCCGGTCGGCCTCCCTGTCCCGCAGGGAAGAGTCGTCAAGACGCATGAGGACCTTGCCGGCCTCCACGTCCTCGCGGGTGATGACAGTGCCTTCTTCCACTATTTCGAGTATCTGGTTGTTGCCCTCGACCTCGCTCTTGATCTCGAGCGACCGCATGGCGCGCAACGTACCCCCTTCCGTGACGGACACGGTAAGACGCCCGCGTCTAACGCTGGCCGTGGGCGTCCCGTCGCCGGTACGGCCTTCGCCTCCGGCGGCCAGCAACCGGAAGGAGGCCGCCACGATCAGCAGCGCTCCGACAATCACCACCACTGTGCTCAGAGTCCGGCCTGAGCGCGGCTGCTTTCGGCCGGCGGAACGTTCGATCCGCGGGTCCGTCACACCTGCGGCCGGCCGGTCTTCCTCCTGCCGGCTTCCCTCTGTCCGAAGCTCATCGGTACTCATCGAAATTCTCCTGCAGTTGTCCGGTTAAACCCACTCCCAGTATCTCCATGTCGCGCGCCAATGTCAGCCGTGCAACCGTGTAGTCCACCAGCGCCCGGGCGACGTCGTTCTGGGCTTGCACCAGGCGTTCCTGCGCATCCAGCAGGTCGATCGCCTCGGCCCGTCCCGCCTCCAGCAGCAGTCCGACGCTCTCCACCCGGCGCTCGGCCAGCTCTACGCTGTCGGCCTGGATAGCATAGCTGCGCTGGGCCCGAGTGAACTGCCGCCACGCATCGCGCACCTCCCGCACCACCCGGTCCCGAAGCTCGCTCGTGTCCCGCCGCTGCCGTTCCAGCGCTATGAGCCGGCGGCGGAACTCGTTCCTTTCCGCCTGTTTGTCCAGCGGCAGGTCCAGGTCGAAGCCTGCCGAGAAATCCGTCCCCCCCGTGCGGAAACGGGTCGGATTGCTGTCTCCCTCGGTCTCCGACCTCAGTGACGCACTCAGGTCAAGCCCCGGCAGCAGGCTGTTGGCCGCGACCTCGACCTTGCGCTCGGCGTCTTCGACACGCTGCCTGGCCGTCACCAGGTCCAGACGTCGCTGCAGCGCCACCTGTACGGCGCGCTCGACCTCTACGTCGAACTCCACTTCGACATCTTCGATCAGCCTGTCCAGCTCGTCCGGGTCCAGCAGGATGATGGCCTCGGTGGGCAGCCCGAGTGTGATCTTGAACGCGTCAAGCCGGGTGCGGTAGCGCTGGCGTGCCGTCTCCAGCCGGTCCTCGGCGCGCAGTTCGTCCTGCCGGAACCGGTCGACCTCAAATTCCGCTATCAGCCCCGCCCGGCCCAGCCATTCGGCGCGCTCGCGGGACCGAATCAGACTCTGGTAGTTGAGCCACTGGTTCTCCACCACCTGTCGCTCGCGCAAAACGTCGTAATAGTCGTTGAGCACGCTGACGAAAAACCGGCGCCGAAACCGCACGAAATCCCGCATCTGATATATGACGTCCCGCTCCGCCTGCGTCAGTGGTTCCGTCACCGATATGCCGGCCCCCTCCAGGAGTGGCTGCGTCACGGCCAGGCTCAGCACGCTGAAACTCGACCGGTCCCGGTCGCCTGTCAGAAAGCGGCTCGCCGCGGTCGTCAGGTTCGCTGTCACGCGAGTGCCGGTGCGGAACAACCAGTTGAACCCGAACCGCGCGTCCGCCCCGACCCGCTCCTCATCGCCCAGCCCGAAGCTATCGTACTCACCCGAGATAACACCGAACCACCGCGGCGCGAACCGGTAACGCTCCATCGTCAGCGACAGCGCGTTCAAGTAGAGGGACTCCCGCTGGTTCTGATACTCACGGCTGTTGAGCGCCGCTATCTCCAGAGCCTTCTCCAGGCTCAGAAGCGCCGCTGTCTCCGGCGCCTCCTCTTCGCCCTCTGCTATGCCGAAGCCGAGCCCTTCCATCTCGGCAAGGTCCACCTCAGGGCAGTCCTCCAGCAGGTCTATCGCCGGCCGCTCGATGGTAAACTCCTCGGGCATGTCCGGGACCTCCGGGGTCTTCTGCTCGATGATCCCGTAGACCTCCCTGTCCGCCGACTGGCGGTAACGTTCGGGGGCACAACCGGCCAATACCAGCAGACCGACGCAACCCAGCAACACACCGCCTTCTCTCAAGCGCCTCAGCATCTCAGCTCGTCTCTCCATTTTCTCTCGGAAGCAGTCCGCTCTCCAGTAATTCCACCACCACCGCAGGCCACTCATCGCCGCCCGGCATCTCGTCCTCGTTGCGGAGCCCGCTGCGCAGCATCCCGCCGATCAGCCGGGCTATCGCCTCAGGACTCAGCCTCGCTGTATACCTTTCGCTCTCGATTCCCATCCGGACGAAATCGGCGAACACGTCCAGCATCGCCTGGTGCCGCGTGTGCCACTTCTGCCACATCTGGCCCTTGCGGTCCGAACCGCGTATCTGCTCGGTGTGCATCAGCCGGAACAGGGCGTGCCGCTTCCTGTAGAACTCCACCACGCGGCACGCCGCTTTCCGCAGACCCTCGCCAGGGTCGTCAACCTGCTCGCGCACCTGGCGCATGGACTCCACAAGCTCATCCAGGCCCGTCAGTATCACCTGGAAGTAAAGGTCCTCTTTATCATCGAAATACCGGTAGATCGTACCCTTGCCCACGCCGGCTTCCTGGCATATCTGGTCCAGCGTCACCTCGTGGAAGCGGCCCGAGGCGAACAACCGTTCCGCCGTCTGCAGGATCCTCTTCGCCTTGCGCTTGCAGCCCACGCCGGCACCTCGAGAACGGGATAGAACTGACCAGTCAGTATTCATTGTCCACCATCCCTCAGCCGCTGTCAAAGGGAAGCACCCGCCAACACCTGATGCGCCACGCACCCGGAGCCAAACAGGCCCATCGCGCCCCCCGGACCGGCCTAAGCTGGCTGCGCCCCGACCCGTCTTTACACGCTGCCAGCTCTGTGAGGCCGACTTCGGTCAACAGGGCAGGGGGGCCGGTGTCCTTGCCGCCCGCGCAACTGATTCGGCCGGTTCCTCATACTTATAGTTCCCGGCTGGTCCCGTTTTCTTCCCCGAGAATTCCGCCGATCATGTCATTCCCCGGTCGCCATCGCCGGTCCCAGGCTCTGCAGCCTGTACAGTTCCGCGAACCGCCCGCCGGAGGCCAGAAGCTCCTCCTGCGTCCCCACCTCGACGAGCCGACCCTCCTCCAGCACCACTATCCGGTCCGCAATGTCCGTGGTGGCGAGCCGGTGCGCTATCAGGATAGTCGTCCGGTCGCGCGCCGCGTTTGCCAGCGCCTCCTGGATGATCCGCTCCGTGATGCTGTCCACCGACGAAGTCGCCTCGTCCAGTATCAGGATCGCCGGGTTCTTCAGCAACGCCCGCGCTATCGAGACACGCTGCTTCTGCCCGACCGACAGCTTCACTCCGCGCTCGCCCACCACCGTGTCATACCCCTGCGGCAGTTCCCGGATGAACCCGTCCGCCCCCGCCTGGCGCCCCGCCCAACGGATATGCTCCTCGGACGCCTCCGGGTCGCCGTAGGCTATGTTCTCCCGCACCGTTGCGTTGAAGAGGAACGGTTCTTGCAGTACCACGCCGATGTGCCGCCGCAGCGCCCGCGGCTCATACTCCCGCACGTCCGCTCCGTCTATCAGCACCGCTCCTTGCTGAGGGTCGTACAGGCGGCATACCAGGTCCACCAGCGTCGTCTTGCCCACGCCGCTCGGCCCCACCAGCGCTATCGTCTCGTTCGGCTCTATGCGTAGCGACACCTCCCGCAGCACCTGCTCCTTCTCGTAGCTGAAGGACAGGTTCCTTACCTCTATCTCCCCCGTCAGGTGCTCGGGCTGCCGCGCCCCGGCCGGCACCTCGAGCTGCTCCGTCTCGTCCAGGAACTCGAATATCCGGTCCGCCGCTGCCAGGCACCGCGGCAGCGAATGCCCGATGAGCCGCCCCAACTGCTGCACCGGCCGGTAGAACGAGCTCAGGTACATCACGAATGCCACCACCTCGCCCGCGCTCAGCGTGCCGGACCGCACCGCTATCATCCCCCCGAAGAAGATGACGATCAGCGTTCCGCTCTGGCTGAACACGCCCATCAGCGGCCCGAATATGGAGAAGCCGAGCGCCGCTTTCATGAACGCGCCGTAGTACTCGTGCGTTTTCTGCTCGAACCGCTCCTGCTCCTCCTCCTCCCGCGCGAACGCCTTCACCACGCGGATGCCCGTGACTCGGTCCTGCAGGAACGTATTCAGGTCCGCCACTCGCTGGCGGAACGTCCCGAACAGTTCCTTGAACTTGCGGCTGAAGTAGTAGATCGTCAGCGCCAGCAGGGGGATGGGTATCAGCGTGAGCGCCGCCAGGCGGGCGTTCATGTAAAACAGCAGCCCTGCCACGGCCAGCAGCGTGAGTACGCTGGTCACCAGCGTCTCGGCCGAACTGACGATCATGTGCTCGACCGCCTCCGAATCGTTCACTACGCGCGACATCACCTCGCCCGTCGGCTGGTCCTCGAAGAACCGCATCGAGAGCGTCTGCAGGTGCTCGTAAAGGTCGTTGCGCATGATGCGGATGATGCGCTGGCCCAGTTCAGTGCCCAGGTAGGTGTGGGCGAACTGTAGCAGGGCCGCCCCCACGATCACCCCCAGCGCCACCAGGCTGATGACGACCAACAGCCGCTCGTCCCCCTCCGGGATCACGCGGTCAATCAGCAGCTTCACCAGCCAGGGGAACACCAGCCCCATGCCGGTGATCCAGATGGTCAGCGTCAGCAGCAGCGTCACGCGCAGGGCATGCGGCTTCAGGTAGCGCAGCAGCCGGGCAGAGGAGCGCACCATCTCCCAATGGCTCTTGGTGGGGCGGCCCTGCGGGCCGCGGAAGCGGCGGTGTCCATGGAATCGCACGGCAGAGCCCTCCTCAAGGGCAGAACTGACCAGTCAGTACCATTTTCACCGCAACCGCCCGGCGCGTCAAGTCCCCCCCGGGGGGAAACGCCCGTGCGGCGTCGTTTTCCTCCCGCCTCTCGCCGTACTCGTCGTTATCCCGCAACCGGAGGGCGGCAAGGCACTACGAGACACGTCTCACGCCGATTCAAATCGCTCTCGCACATGACTGCTGGCTTCGGCGGGGGGCACGGGGCACGGTTGACAGGGTAGGGGGGGTGTGACAGAATAGCGGGCGCGGGGGCACCCGAAGTGCGATTGTGTTTTCTGAGTCGCACCAAAAGCAGCCCGCTCGGTGATCAGCGGTGCGTTGCAGGTAAGCAGCGCTCGACGGGAGACTTAGCGAGTACGCACACAGGATGGCGGCGATGTGAGAACCACCGATCAAAGAGACCATGGAAAGGACCGTGAACGCCTTTCACCCGCGTCGGATAGTTATGTTCGGTAGCCGGGCGCGCGGGGAGACAGGTGCTGAAAGCGACCTGGACCTGATAATCGAAATGGATAAGGACTTGAGGCGGCTGGCAGTTGACTGGCTGTTCGGCCTGCGGGATTGGCCAATGGACATCGTCGTCTATACTCCGGAAGAGCTCAAACAACGGCGGGATACGGTGTATGAGGCGTCCTGAAGCCCACTGGCGAGGGTGGGTCCGCAAAGCAGACAATGATGTCCTGGCGGTGCGGAGCATCCTGACGGCCGAAGAGGTACCGTGGGATGTCGTTTTTGCTTCCCCGCTCAGCAAATCGCCGAGAAGCTGATGGAGGCCCTGCGGGTTTTCGACGACATGTAGCCGGCCAGGCCCACGATCTGGTGGCGTTCCTGAACGGGTGCGCAACGCGTCGGCCGGAGCTTGTAGCCCCGCCTGCAAGACAGTGCCGCTCTGCGGCACCGCCCGGCGAACTGGAGCGCGAGCACGAGTTGACGGCGAACATCCCCGAAGAAGGTGACCAACTGATAGCATCTTTGTGCAGAAGGAGAACGGACGATGGCGGTGACTAACCTGGACGGCGAGTACGACCTGATCCTATACGGGCTCGGGGTCATGGGTGAGAATTTTATCCGCAATTTCGCCCGCAACGGATACCGCGTCATCGGCGTGAACCGAACCGTCTCGGTGACCGAGCGGTTCGCCCAGGAGGTAGCCGAGGAGCCGATAGCCGACCGGGTGGGAACGGCCGAGACGCTGGTGGAAGCCTGCAAGCACCTGAAGAGCCCCGGCGGGGCCGTGCTGGCCATGGTGAAGGCCAATGACCCCGTCAACGAGCCGTGGGGCCCTAACGACCAGCTCTTCTTCTCCGGCTCCCAGGCCAAGTATTCCGACACCGACGTGCGGGACGTGCCGGCGCTGGTCGAGCTTGTGCCGGAAGGCACGGTCATCATTGACGCGGCCAACAGCCACCCCCGCAGCACGAAGAAGCGGTGTGGGGAGTTCGCCGAGCGCGGCATGCTGTTCATCGGCACGGGCGTGAGCGGCGGCTCTGAGGGCGCCCTCAAGGGCCCGTGCATCATGCCCGGCGGAACGTCCGAGGCATACGATGCGGTCGGTGAGATGCTGGAGGCCGCCGCCGCCCAGGTGGACGGACCCTGCTGCACCTACATCGGGGACAACGAGGCCGGCCACTTCGTCAAGAACGTCCACAACGGCATCGAATACGGCATCATGGCCGCCATCAGCGAAACCTACCACGCCCTGGCGGCGCTGCTGGACTACGCGCCCGAGCAGATACACCCCATATTCGCGGAGTGGAACGCGGGCCGGCACGGCGGATACCTCATGGAAATATCCACCGAGATATGCGGCATGACGGACGCCGAGACCGGCAAGCCGATGCTGGACGTGATACTGGACCGTGCCGGCCAGAAGGGCACCGGCAAGTGGACCTCGCAGATCGCGTTCGACCTGGGCGTGCCGGTGCCGACCATCGCGGCGGCGCTGCAAGCGCGCATCATGAGTTCGTTCAAACCCGCGCGCGTGGCGGCCTCTGAGAAGCTCCAGGGCGTGGCGCTGGACGGCTTCAGCGCGGACGCCAAGGACCGCCTGATCGAGGCGGCGGGCGATGCGCTTTACGGTGCGATGGTCGCGGCCTACGCGCAGGGCTTCTGGCTGATGAGCGAGGCCATGGACGCCGAGCCGGCTGAGAACGGCGGCGACTATGACTTCACGCTGGAGCTGGACGAGATAGCGCGCATCTGGAAAGGCGGCTGCATCATCCGCGCGAAGATGCTCGACCCGATCCGCGAGGCATTTCAGCAGGAGCCCGATCTACACAACATCATGCTGGCGCCGCACTTCAGCGAAGTGATCAACGACGCCGGCTTCCAGAAGAACTGGCGCTGGTGGGTGCGCACGATGGTGGAGAACGGGCTGCCGGCTGACGCCATCGGCGCCTCGCTGAACTACTTCGACACCTACCGGACGGGGCGGCTGCCGGCCAACATGATCCAGGCCCAGCGCGACCGCTTCGGCGAGCACGGCTTCGAGCGCGTGGACAAAGAGGGCAAGGGCTTCCACCTCACCCCGGCGGATTGACAACCTTCTACCACGAAGGGCACGAAGAGCACGAAGAACGGCATTGCTGACCAAAAAGACACTACGGGCACGACTTAACGGCGAGGTGTGATTTCGTGCACCGTGTCCGCTTGCGGCAATGCAGTTCTGCGTTTCTGCCCGTGATGTCGTTGCTGTTCCCGCCGAAGCCAGGCGGATTTCGTGACCTTCGCGTTCTTAGTGGTTCACTAACTTGCTTGCTTCGGTGATGGAGGACGCAGATGACGTTCAAAGGAGCAATGACCCCCGAGCAGATCGCGGACGACCCGCGCCGGCAGTTGCGCGACTGGGACCGCGAGCATGACTTCGCCGTCTGCATTGACACCGACGGCGCAGTGCTGGACAACATGTGGGCCAAGCAGGTGGTTGTGTTCCACCCCCACTACATGGACATGAACAGCCTGCGCGACATCGAGATGTTCTTCCGCATCCACGCCGAGCACCACAACCTGTGGGGCACCACGCGCGGGTGCGACCGCTACCTGGCGGTCCAGTACACCCTGCAGTCCCTGCTGGAAGACCCCGACGCGCAGGGCGTCCTGCCCGCGGACCACGTGCAGGACCTGCTGGACAGCGTCAACGGCTACGTGGACTACGTCCACTCCGACGATGAGCTGGGCTTCGGCGTCCCGACGCTGACCCGCTACCACAGGCAGCACGGGCTGGACTTCAACACCACGCGCCTGCTGGGCTGGAGCGAGGCGGTCAACCGCACCTTCGAGTTCGTGACGCTGAGCATGCCGCCGTTCGACGGCGTCGAGGAGACCCTCGAGTGGCTCAGCGAGCGGGCGGACCTGCTGGTCGTCTCCAGCACCCCCTACAGCGACCTGGTCGCCTGGTGGGGCAACACGGGGCTGGACCGGTTCGTGCAGTCCATCTGCGGCAAGGAGATGGGCAAGAAGAGTGAGCACATCCGCGAACTGATGGCGGCGGGCGGATACGAGCCGGACGAGGTGATGATGATCGGCGACGGCGGCGGCGACCTGAAGGCCGCCCACGCCAACGACGCGCTCTTCTACCCCGTCTGCGCCGGGCGCGAGCAGGAGGCGTGGGAGCAGATGCGGGACGCCTTCGAGGAGTTCTTCGCCGGCAACTATCGGGGCGAGCTGGAGGACACGCTCGTGACCCAGTTCCACAACGCGCTTCTGGCCGAAGCGCCCTGGGAGCAGCCCGGCTACGACGCGCGCGAGGAGTACAGGAAGCTCCAGCGGAAACGCGTCGAGACTTACGAGATGCTCCATCCGAACGGCAAGCTGTTCGTGCTTGAGGACTGACGGGAGGTCAACGATGGGAACCAACGCAGTTGTGGCGCAGTCCGGCGGCCCGACCGCCGTCATCAACAGCTCCGTGCGCGGCGTGGTCGAGACGCTCCGGGACTCCGGCCGGGTGGACACCGTTTACGGCGCCCGCCAGGGCATCCTGGGCGTCCTGTGCAACGAGCTGATCGACCTGACGGCCCAGGACCCCGAGCAGGTCCGCCTGCTCGGCTCCACGCCCTCCGCCGGCGCCATCGGAAGCTGCCGCTACAAGCTGGCCGATAAGGATAGCGGCGGGACCTACGAGGAGGACTACGCCCGCATCGTCGAGGTCTTCAAGGCGCACAACGTGGGCATGTTCTTCTACATCGGCGGCAACGACTCGATGGACACCGCCAACCGCGTCGCCCGGGTCGCCCGGGGCGAGGGGCTCGACCTGAAGGGCATCGGCGTGGCCAAGACGGTGGACAACGACGTCGGCGGCGACCTGCAGGAAGACGGCACCTTCGGCGTCTGCGACCACAACCCCGGCTACGGCAGCGTCGCCCGCTACTGGGCGCTGAACGTGAAGGAGGCCAACGAGGAGAACAAGGCCAGCCACACCAGCGACCCCGTGCTCATCATGCAGGCGATGGGGCGCAAGATCGGCTTCATCACCGCCTCGGCGCGCCTGGCCGACCCGGAAAGGCGCATGCCGCTGCTCATCCTGATGCCGGAGGCGCTCAGCACGGACGACCCCGCGGGCAACCTCGAGTTCATCACCGGGAACGTCAACCGCGTGCTCGAGGACGCGGGGCGCTGCATGATCGTGGTCACCGAGGGCGCGAACGTCGGCGACGTCGGCGTGCTGCGGGACGCGTTCGGGCACGCGCAGTTCAGCGCCTGCCGCACCACGGCGGCCCACCTGATAATGAACCACCTGAACGGCGTTGACCGCGCCGACGAGCGGGGCAGGGCGCAGAGCCGGCTCTGCGTGCCCGGCATCGCGCGCGTGGACGTGCCCGGCACCATGCAGCGGCGGGACATCCTGCGCGCTTCGTCCGTTGACCTCGAGGAGGCATACGGCGTCGGCGCCCACGCGGCGGAGATAGCGCTGGCCGGCAACAGCGGCCTCATGTCCACCATCGTGCGCATCCCGGGCGGGGACTACCGGGTCGAGTACGGAGAGGTGCCGCTCGAGGTGGTCGCCAACGCCGAGCGCAGCTTCCCGGCGGACTGGATAGCGGAGAACCGCGCGGACGTCACCGACGAGTTCGTCGAGTGGGCCATGC
>PUMJ01000212.1 GCA_003551305.1 Candidatus Brocadiaceae bacterium | reverse complement strand
TCATCAAAATGAGCCGCCTCTCGCACCTTGTGCCCGTCCAGGAAGCCCTCGAACAACTGCGCTCGGGAGAAGCCCCGCCGGGGGAACCGGCGCCGGCCCGCGCTGAGTCCGGCGCGAGCCGGCCGAGCGGTGACGCCCAGCCCGGCGCTGAGACGCCGGACAGCGAAGACGGCGGGAGGTTCCGCCGGATGCGCCGGAAACTGAACAACAGCACCGGCGCGGCTTCGGCGCCCGCCCCGGCGCCGCAGGCGGCGGCGCAACGCAGGCCGGAGTCGGGGGCCGCCGTCCAGGCCCCCCCCGCTGCGGAAGTCGCGCTGCCGGAGGGGCTGGACGGGGCGAAATACCGGCGCCTGGCCGCCTGCGCCGACGGACCGGAGCTTGTGCGTCAGGCCCTGCAGGACAAGCCCCTGATGGAGGCGTTCCTGAAAGCCGACGCCGCCCTCGGGCTGCACCCGGAGCGCCTGGAGCAGCGGGAATCCGCCCCCGGCGACGAACCCGAACAAGAGGAAGCACAGTTGCCCGAAGAGGAGTGAAACGTCATGCGTGGTATGGGAGACCTTGGGGACCTGGGCGGGCTGATGAAGCAGGCCCAGAAGCAGATGAAGGACATGCAACGCCGCATGGCCGAGGTGGAGGATGACCTGCGGGACCGGGCCGTCGAGGGCAGCGCCGGCGGCGGCATGGTCAAGGTCATGTTCAACGGCCTCCAGGAGCCCCTGGACGTGCAGATAGACCCGCAGATACTCGAAGAAGAAGACCCCGAGTTCCTGCAGGAACTCATCCTGGCCGCCGTTCGCCAGGGCCTGAAGAAGTCCCAGGAGCTTGAGGAGGCCGAACGGGCCAAGGTGACCGGGGGGCTGAACCTGCCGGGAATGGAAGGGCTGTTCTGACCTGTTGATATCGGCCCGGCACTTCGGTAAAATACCGCCGGGCACACCGGAGCAGGAGGGGGGACGTGGGCAAGGGTTATACAGCTTCCCTTGAGCGGCTGATGGAGCTGCTGTCCCGGATGCCGGGGGTCGGCGAGAAGACGGCCGAAAGGCTCGCTTACCACGTCCTGCGGCTCTCAGCGCAGGAGGCCGCCGAACTGGCCGACGCCATCCGGGAGGTCAAGGAGCGGGTGAAGCAGTGCTCGAGCTGCTTCCACTTCTCCGAGAGCGACCCCTGCGCCATCTGCTCCGACCCGCGCCGCGACCGCTCGACGATCTGCGTGGTCGAGCAGTCGCGGGACGTGGTGACGATGGAGCAGAGCAACTACGACGGCCTCTACCACGTGCTCTGCGGCCGCCTGGCGCCGCTGGACGGGATGGAGCCGGAGGACCTGACGGTGAGCCGCCTGGTCGAGCGCGTCGGTGACGGGCAGGTCAGGGAGGTCATCCTGGCCTGTAACGCCGACATGGAGGGCGAGGCGACGGCACTCTACGTGCACGAGGCCCTCAAAGGCCTGCCGCTCAAGGTGAGTCGGCTGGCGCGCGGCATCCCCTCCGGCAGCCAGCTCGAGTATGCCAACGCCGCCGTCGTGACCGAGGCGCTGGAAGGCCGCCGAACGATGAATCGCGAACCCGAGACCGAACAGAACAGGCAGGTGAGGGACAGATGAGGCTCGAAGCCAGTCTGCAGGCCCGCCAGGAGATGCGTCTGAAGCTGGCCCCGCAGATTATACAGTCCATAGAAATACTGCAACTCCCCCTCATGGAGCTGCGCGAGCGCATAGACCATGAGTTGCTGGAAAACCCCATGCTCGAAATCGAAACCGAGCAGGAGGAAGACAACGAAGAGGCCGCCGAAGAGGTCGCCCCCGAGGATGACGGCCCGGTCGAGGTCCCCGAGGAAGAGCCCGAGACGGAAGAAGACCCCCTGGAGGCCGAGGATTACGACGCCATAGAGGACTTCATCCAGCCCGCCGAATACGACACCTACAGCCCTTCCCGCAGCTCGGCGGCCTCCGGGGAGAAAGACCCCAAGCTGGGCGCCCTGGAGAACTCCCCCGCCCCCGACGTGACCCTCGAGGAGCACCTGAGCGAGCAGCTCTCCTTTCTCGAGATGGACGACCTCGTGCGCGAGGTCTGCGAGAACATCATCGCCAACCTCGACTGGCGGGGCTACCTGGAATACCCGCTGGAAGAGATCGTCGAGGCGATGGACCAGGAGGTCCCGCCCGAGAAGGCCGAAGAGGCCCTGCGCATAGTCCAGCAGTTTGAGCCGCCCGGAGTGGGCGCCCGCGACGTCAACGAATGCCTGCTTATTCAGCTCGACGAAGATGACGAGGACTACGAGGACCTCCGCACTCTGATCGGCGAATACTTCGAGGACATCGCCAAGAACCGCTACCCCAAGGTGGCCAAGGCGATGGGCTGCAGCATCGAACGGCTCAAAGACCTGGTAGAGAAGGTCGCCCGGCTCAACCCCATCCCCGGCGCCATGTTCGAGGAGGCCGAAACCCCCCACGTCATACCCGACCTGCGCGTCGAACTGGTGGAAGGGGAGTTCCGGGTCGTGCTCGAGGACGCAACGCTGCCGCCCCTGCGCATCTGCAGCTACTACGCCCGCCGCCTGCAGCAGGAAGACCTCGACCCGAAGACGAAGGAATACCTGAGGGACAAGTTCCAGAGCGCCAAATGGCTGCTGGACGCCATCCAGCAGCGGCGCAGCACCATCTACAACATCGCCTCGGCCATCGTTGACGAACAGAAGGACTTCTTCGAGCGGGGGCCGATGCACCTGAAGCCGCTGAAGATGCAGGAGGTCGCCGACGAGGTCGGGGTGCACGTCTCCACCGTCAGCCGCGCCATCTCCGGCAAGTACATCCAGACCCCCCAGGGCATCTTCTCGCTGAAGCACTTCTTCACCGGGGGGGTCGAGAGGGACGACGGGGAGGTGGAGTCCTGGGAGGTCGTGCGCCAGAAACTGCAGCACGTCATTGACAACGAGGACAAGTCCGACCCCTTCAGCGACGAGCAACTGGCGGCGCAATTGCAGAAACAGGGCATCGACATAGCCCGTCGCACCGTCTCGAAATACCGCAAGATCCTCGGCATCCCCTCCTCCCGCCAGCGCCGCGAGTACTGACGGGGGGGGCCTGGCCCGGGCGGCCGTCCCGCTCGAAGTAGAGCAGCAGCAGGTCCGGCTCCCCGGTCCGTGCGCAGTCAACACGGACGAACACGGACGGGCACGGACGCGGCCCCCCTGCAGCGGGCTCAGGCGCCGCCCGGCGCAACGAAGAATATCGCCGCTCAGGGACGCAATGGACTCCGGCGTAGAGATTCTTCGTCAGGGCTCCGCCGCTCCTCAGAATGACAACGTTCTTCCTGGCTGAACATTGCTTTTGCAGGTCTCCATAGGTCCGAGCTTCTCCCGTAGCCGGGCGAGAGCATATCGCCTTTCGCCGGAGAACGCTGGCCAGAGACCGCGGCAGGTTCAGCGGCGGGCGGTGAGTTTGAGGGCCCAGTCGGTGGTGGAGGTCTCCCCTCCGTCGGGGAACGGGGGCAGGGCGAGCGCTCCGGCCCCGTCCGCAGCCGGGCGGCCGGGCCCTTCTTCCAGCCAGCGGCCCTGGCGCGGGTCGAACCACCGGGCCTCGTACTGTGCGCCGGGAGGCAACCCCTCGACGATGGCCCGGGGGCAGCCCCGCTCGAAATAGAGCAGCAGCAGGTCCCGCTCCCCGGTCCTCGCGCAATAGGCCCATCCGGTGTAGCTTTCCGGCGCGCCGGTGCGCGACGGCACCACCCTGGCGGCGTCGGGGACGAGGTCCCGGTAGCGCTCACCTTCGGAAGTGATAAAGCGCATCGCGTGGGGCATCTGGGCGCCGGCCGGCCACTGGAGCGCCTCCCACCAGCGGTGCTCGGCGGCGTCCTCCACGTTGCCCGGCCACAGACCCTGCGCGCCGTAGATGTGGCCGGCCAGCCCGCCGGACAGTATGCTGCCGTAGATGGCGCCCCGGCAGAGACGGGCGGCCTCATCAGAACCGGCCTCCGGCTCGAAATCGTAAGGCCAGCCGTCGTAGTAGGGCTCGCCGTTCAACGCGGGGGCGGGCGGATCGCGGTGGAACTGCTCGGTCAGCATCTCGAAAGCGTCGTGAGTGCGAGGGTTGTTCCCGATCTGGTGAAAGGTCAGCCAGCGGGCCTCCTCCACGTGGCCGAAAAGACGCAGGGAGGAGCCGTCCGAGTTGCAGCCCACCGGCTGGCCGAAAGGCGGCGGCCCGCAGCGCTCAATGACGAGGTTGGCCGCCCGGTTCCAGTCTTCCGGCGGGATGGTGGAGTCGTTCCAGTCGAAGTGGATGGGGCTCAGCAGGCAGTTGGCGGCCTGCAGACGGCTCCAGACGTACTGCACGTAGCGAACGTAGCTGTCGGGCCAGTCGTGGTATTTTTTCCACGCCTGGCCCACGTCCCGCCGGGCAACCTCCACGAAAGGGATGAAACCGAACTCGTTCATGCAGCGGACGGTGGCGTCGAGGCTGCGCCAGTAGGCGGGGTTGGGCTGCTCGACGTCGGGGAAGACGTCCTCGTAGCCGGGCACGCGCCCCGGGAAGCGGAAGGGGCAGTTGCCGTCCTCGTCGTGCATGTCCTTGGCGCTGCCCGTGCCGGCCTGCTCCCAGGCGGCGCGGATGCAGGTGCCGTCCTCGGAGATGAGCTTAGCCGGCCGGCCGTCGTTGGCCCAGGCGGGGAAGGCGGCAATGACGGCGATGCTGTTGTAACCCTGGCGTGCGCGGTAGCGGAGCGCGTCCCGGAGGGTCATCTGCGGACCGGGGGGGTGCGGATCGTCGGGCTTGGCCAAAGGGTAGCGGAAGGTGCCGGCCGGCCACCAGGTGTCGCCCAGCAGGAAGAACGGCGTGCCGTCGGCGTGCTGGAAGGCGTGGCCGTTCTCGGTCGGGCGGACGAAGCCCCGGCGGCAGCGGTTTTCCCGCTTCTCCTCCTCGGTCCAGTCCAAGGCCGTGAAGCCGCCCCGCTTGCCGCGCAGTCCCGCGTCAGCGGGGCGGGAGCCGCTCTGCCACCGCCACTCCCCCGGCGCCGTGGCGGTCACCCGCACGCGGAACGTGCGGCCGCCGTCCCAGAAGCCGTAGCAGCGCCCGCAGAAGCCCGGCCCCTCCAGCTCCACCCAGACCGTAACGTCGGTGTAGGGGTTGGCGTAGGTGTGCGACGAACGGAGGCTTATCTCGACTGTGTCCCAGCAGTGGCGGACGGGGTTTTCGGGCATGGCTGTGCGGCACCTGGCGCAAGGTCAACACGGACGGGCACGGACGCGGCCTCCCTGCAGCGGGCTCAGGCGCCGCCCGGCGCGTGGTGATGGGCTTCCCAGCCGAGGTACTTGCCCAGGGCTTCGGTCAGGACGCGCGCGCTGTGGCCGCGGTTCATCGCCACGTGGTGCTCGTAGCCCTCGCGGCAGATGAAGTCCATCAGCCCCTGCAGCTCCGGCACCCGGCAGACGGCCACGCCCCCGAGCGTCTCGGCGGGGTCGTCGGTGAACTCGCCCTCGCCGACGTAGAACCGGATGCGCCCGTTGGCGTCGTCGGTGGATATCTTGGCGTAGGTCATGGGGCCCGGGGCGACCCTGCCCTTGACAGCGCCGAAGCAGCGCTCCGCGCCCAGGCTCGCACCCAGGATGTCCAGGTTCGATATCTCCGGCTCAGCGCCGAAGAACCCCTTCGGGTAGTTGGAGCAGTGGATGCAGATGCACTTGCCGCGCTCGTCGGCGTAGTTGTTGTTCCAGTCCAGGTAGCCGGACGGCTCGCCGGTGGCCAGGTGCAGGGCGTACATGGTCAGCGCGCCCATCACGTCGGTCTCGCAGGCGCTCGGCTTGCCCTTCTCGCCCATCATGCTCATGGCGAAGCAGGTGCCGCAGCCGTAGTTCTCCTGCACCGAACTCCAGCACTGGATGGCCGTCGCGTCCAGGTCGTGCTCTTCGACCCACGCCTCGATGGCCAGGTAGAGTTTCGCGGCCTTGCGCACGCTAAACTCCGGTATCTCGTCGGGCACGCGGCCGTAGTCATGGATATCCGCGATGCGGCGCTCGACATCCTCACTGTCCTCCATGTCCCGGGCGGCGAAGATGATCTCGGAAAGGTCCACCACGCTGACGCTGATGCCGGCCGCCTGGAGGAGCTTCTCGCTGAAGCGGACGGTGTGGAAGGGGTCCGGCCGCTGGCCGACGGCGCCGAGGCGCGCCGTGGAGACGCCCCTGACCACGCGGCAAACCCGCCCGAAGAAATCTACGTCCGCCGCGAACTCCTCGCTCTCGATGGGGCAGGTGTGGAGCGTGGTGTTGGTGAACTTGATGCCGCGCTGGTGGAAGTTATTGCAGACGCTCAGCTTGCCGCAGAAAGCGTCGCGCCGGTGGTCCAGGTCCAGCTTGTCCAGGTCGTCGTCGCACGCCTGCACCAGCACCGGCACGCCGAGGTCGGCCATGGCGATGGTGTCGGCCACGCCCTGCTCGTCGCCGAAGTTCGGCAGCACGACGATGATGCCGTCTATGTCGTCCTTCCTCTCGCGGAACAGGCGCGCGCACTTGCGGGCGTCCTCGTAGGTCTCGATGGCGCCGTTGGGTGTGGCGTCGGCGGGGGGGATGACGTAGTCATAGCCCATCTCGTCCAGTTTCCCCAGCACCTGCTGCCGCCCTTCCGTCGCCAGCCAGGCGGGGAAGAAACCGCGCGTCGCCACGATGACTCCGAACGTCAGGTCCTTGCCCATCTCAACTCTCCCTCTCGTTTGTGTCGTCTGCCGTGTCATCCTCTGTGTCCGGAGGCGGGTAGATGCTCTCCGGCGGTTTGCGCCTCTTCGGGCGCTCTATCAGCTCGATGGTCGTCCCGAGCACGTCCTCGGTGTCCAGGTAGGCGTAGTGCCCGTCGCCGTCGGGGCCGAACCCGGAGCCGTCCTGCGTCATGCGGAAGCCGGCCTCGCCGGCCTTACGCAGCGACTCCTGCATGTCGTCGGTCAGCACGCCCACGTGGTGCACGCCGTAGCCGTGCTCGTCCACGAACTCCTGGTAGACGGTGTCGCCTTCGAGCGGCTCGACAAGCTCGATGCGCATGTCGCCGATGTAAGACAGGGCGACGCGCATGCTGTAGTCAGCCGGCTCCCCGTCGCGGGTCATCTCCCGCACGAACGGCTTCTCGTAGGTATAGATGTGCCACGGCCCGATGCCGAAGATATGCCAGTAGTCGCGGACGGCCTTCTCCAGGTCGGGCACGATGATGCATATCTGGGCGATGCCCTCCAGGGGGAACGGGACGTCGGTGTCCGGTTGCGGCATGGCGGTCTTCTCCTTTACGGCAGGAAGACGGTCTTGAGCGCCTCGCCGGCGAGCGCGAGTCCGACCCCCTCGGCGAAGCGGTCCAGCGCCAGGCGGTGCGTTACAAGCCTGTCGCCGGGAATGCGTCCGTCGGCGAGCAGCCGGATAGCGGTGCGCTGGTGGCGCGGGGCGTAAATGGTGGTGCCGATCAGCCGCAGGGCGTTGTAGTGGACTGTATTCATGTCAACGTCCGGGCAGGAACGCCCCTTCGGCAGGCCGCCGAACAACAGCACGCGACCGCCCTTGCGCGCCATCCGCACCGCCTGCACCTGGGCGATGGGGGCGGAGTTGGCGGTGATGACGACATGAGCGCCGCGTTTGGCGGTCATCTCCCGCACGGCCTGGACCAGGTCCGTCTCGGCGGCGTTCACCAGTTCGTCCGGCCCGAACGCTTCGGCCTGCCCGAGCCTGTCGGCGTTAATGTCGGCCAGGATGACGCGCTCGGCGCCCCGGACACGCGCCAGGGCGGCGTGCGTGCAGCCGACCGGGCCGGCGCCGATGACCACCACGGCGTCGCCCAGCCCCACGCCGCCCGCTTCCTGGGCATGGACGCAGGAGGAGACCGGCTCAGCGACGGCGGCTACGGCGGGGTCGAGACCCTCCGGCACGGTCTCGACGGTGCCTCGTCGGACGGCCTCGGGCGGAACGGCCAGGTATTCGGCGAAGCCGCCCGGCCAGTGCTGGGCTATCTCGCGGTAGCCCTCGCAGAGTTCGAAGCGGCCGTCAGCGCAGAAGTCACACGCCCCGCAATAGACCACCGGGCCCACCGAGAGGCGCTCTCCCACCTTCCAGGAACCTTGACAGGCATCGCCCGCGGCGGCGACGGTGCCGCATATCTCGTGCCCGATGGTCCAGGGGAAGCTCACCCTGCGATGGCCGTGCTGCAGGGTGCGCAGGTCCGAGCCGCAGAGCCCGCACGCTTCCACGCGCACCAGCAGCCCGGCGTCCGGGCACTCCGGCCGGGGGACTTCCTCAACGGCGAAGTCCCCGGGCGCCCTGACGATGACGGCCTTCATGCGGCCACCTCAGCTCTCGCGCTCAAGGATGCTGTCCTGCATGCGGCGCAGGCGGTAGATGAATGTCGAGTCATCCGGGGCGAAGTTCTCCTCGGTCAGCATTTCACCTTTCGACACGGGCGCGGTGACCGTCCCGTGCTCGGCGACTCCGATCGGGATGGCGTGCCGGCTGCGCGCCTCCCGGTAGGTGTAGATGCGGCCGTATGTCTCCGCACCGCCGATGGTGCCCACCGCCTGGCCGGGTTCGAGGTCGTGTTTGGCCACGGCCACCACCTCCGCGTGCATGGCCTCCGGCGCGACGGTCACCTCCCCCAGCAGCACGGCCTCGGCCAGGGACTGCGGCGTCTCCAGGTCGCAGAGGTGATACGGGCGGAAGTGCAGGTAATACGGCCCGTCGGCGCCGGTGATGAACTTCATGTCCTGCCGGATGCGCGCATCGTCCGAATAGACGATGGCGAACACGCCGGGCGCTATGGCGCCGGTCGAGTAGTCCACCACCCCGCGCCGCTCGAAGATGCCGCCGTCCCGTCTCGGGATGAACCTGTCGAGCAGCTCGTCCAGTTCCACCTTCGCCCCGTGCATGCCGGGCACGTCGGGCAACAGGCCGGTGGCGTTGGAGACCGCCGCCATCTCGACCATCGTCTTGGTGCCGTCCACGAAGGAGGCCAGTATCTTCGGGCTCAGCCCGCGCCGCCGGGCCTCCTCTGCGCAGCTATTGGGCGTGACCTCGTGGTCTATGGGGTTGTTCTTGCCCTTGCCCAGGCAGACGACCTCGAAGCCCATCAGCCGCGCCTGCTCGAAGAGCATCTTGCAGACCCCCGGCTCGTCGCCCGAGGCCACGGTGTAAACAGTGCCCATCCGCCGCGCCATGCGGCTCAGGTAGGCGCCCACGGTCACGTCCGTCTCCACGTTCAGCATCACGATGGGCTTGCGGTTCATGATGCACTCGTAGGCGACCGAGGCGCCGACCTCCGGCACGCCGGTGGCCTCGACGCCTGCCTCGACGGCCTCCAGGCGGGGCATCAGCATGGCGTCGGGCGTCACGACCGCGCGGCCGGCGGCCAGCGCGTCGTGGGCGGCCCCGAGCGCCTCGGTCACGACGATGTCGTCCCGCTCTCGCCCCATCTCCAGGAAGGTCTCGATGCCGCGCTCGGGGGCGATATCCGCGATGGCGCGCACGGCCATGCCCTCGATGTTGTTAATGGCGTGGGCCAGGCCCGAGCCCATCATGCCGCACCCGACGATGCCGACGGCGACGGGGTTGCCGGCGGCGGCCCGCTGCTTCAGCTTCCGCACAAGCTCCACGGCTTACTCCTCAGATGTCGGTCGGGACGGGCGGGCGGGCACGCAGGTCGGCCAGCGTCCGGTAGTCCTCCCTGACGTGCTCGTAGAGGGACTTGTAGAGGTCGAAGTATTCCATGTAGCGCTCGTGGTGCTGCGGGCGGGGTTCCATCGGCTCGACGAAACGCGTCCACTCGCGGGCGACGCTGAAGTCGTCAAAGACGCTGGCCGCCACGCCCGCCAGGATGGCGTCCCCGTAGGGGGCGCCGGTGCGGCGCTCGACCAGCACCGTGGGCACGTTGAGCACGTCGGTGATGATGCGGCGCCACAGAACGCTCTTCGCCCCGCCCTCGTTCAGCACGATCGGCGGGTTGACGCGGCGCCCGGTCTCGATGACAAGACGGAACGAGTCGTAGAGCGCGTAGGCGACCGACTCCATCATGGCGCGCACCACGTGGCCGCGCGTGTGGTTGAGCGACAGGCCGAAGACGACCCCCCGCGCGTGCACGTCCCAGATGGGCGTGCGCTCCCCCATCAGGTAGGGCAGCACCACCAGCCCCTCGGCCCCGAGAGGCGCCTGCTCGGCCTCCCGGTTGATCAGCTCGTAGGTGTCCCGGCCGGTCTCGTCCTGCCGCGCCATCTCGGCCCGGTAGAAGTTGTCGCGCATGTAGCGGATAAGCTGGCCGCCGGTGGTCGTGGTGGGCACCGTGATGTAGGTGTTCTCCGAGTCGGTGGTGTAGGCGAACGCGATCATCGAGCGCAGGAAGCCGGTGTCCTTGTGGATGACGCCGAAGTTGCCGCAGGTGCCCAGGTTCATCTGGATGTCGCCCTCTTCGATGGCGCCCGCGCCGACCCAGCTCGCGTTGCAGTCCACCTGCCCGGCGGCCACCGGGGTGCCGGCGGCCAGGCCCGTCTGCCCGGCGGCCTGCGGGGTCACTTCCCCGACGACGGCCTCGCACCGGTAGAGGTCGGGGAAGAGGTCCCGCTCGATGCCGATCGCCTCCAGGATCTCGTCGTCGAAGTCGCCCTCCAGCAGGTCGTAGGCCACGCCGTAGAAGGCGGCCCCCGAGTAGTGGCCCGTGAACCGCCCGGTCAGCTTCAGGACGATAAAGCCGTCTATGGTCAGCGCCTTATGGACGCGCCGGAACTCGGCCGGGCGATTCTTCTTCTCCCACATCAGGTTGACGATGGCCGGATGGTCGTCCAGGCGGTTCTTCGAGACCTCGAAGATGCGGTCCTCGCCGATGTTCTCCTTCAGCCACCGGACCTCGGCCGTGGCCCGCTTGTCCATCAGGTTGTAGGCGTTGTGGACGGGCTCGCCGTCGCGGTCCACCATCACGAGGGAGGGCAGCGCCGAGGAGGCGGCGATGCCCCGGATGTCGGCCGGCTCGACGCCGGCTTCCTCCAGCGCCCGGCGGATGATGCGGCAGGCGATGTCCCAGTAGAGGTGGGGGTCATGCTCGGACCAGCCCGGCCGCGGGGTGAGGATGGGGTATTCCTAGAACGCGTAGCCGAGCACCTGCCCTTCGGCGTCTATGATGGTCGTCTTGGCGCCGCCCGTGCCGTAGTCTATGCCCAGCAGGTAGTCGCCCATGAGCGGCCCCCCGAGTGCGGTCGTCCGTGACAGTTCATGCTCGCCCGTTCGTCCGCGATTATAGCCGCCCGGTGGGCACTGTCAATTCGGACCCGGCGAGCGCGTCAGGACGACCAGGGCGCCGATGATGCCCGGCACCCATCCCAGCAGCGTCAGCACCAGCACTATGAGCACCGTCCCGCAGCCCTTGTCCCACACCGCCAGCGGCGGCAGCAGCACGCAGAGCACTCCCCGCCAGATTGTCATACTCACCCTCCTCTCAGAACTCCGCCTCGAACAGCTCCCGCAGCCGTTCGCGCTCGACGTGCTCCTCCACCGTGGCCGGCCCGGGCGCGGCCGGGGTCGCTTCGATCTCGGCCAGTATCTCGCGTATCTCCTCCTCGGCAACCTCAACCCCCGTGGCGTCTTCCGCGCCGGCCAGCCGGCTCAACCGCCGGGCGGCCGCCCGCGTCCGGGCCATCGTGTCCTGGGCCCGCCGCAGCCACGCCTCCGACTGCTCGATCAGCCGGTCAACCTCAGCCAGCTCCACCAGCAGCGCATAGCCTTCGGGGTCGCCGGCGATCTCGGCGAACTCCCCGTAGCCGGCCCGACGTATGCGCTCGCTCAGCCCCCGTCGCTCCTGCCGCATCTGGCTGATGTATGCCTCGGTGTTCTCGATGCGGGCCAGCAGGCTGTCGGCCGCCTGCTCCAGCTCGCGCACCATGGCGGCCGTGCGCCCGGGGCGCGCCCGCTCCCACAGGCGCGGCATCGCGGGGGCCGCCAGCGCCACGGCCGTGGCCAGCAGAACCACCGAGAAGAGCACCCCGCCCCGCGCCGGCCGCGCAAGCGCCGTCAGGGCGGGCAGCACCAGCGCCAGCCCGATGCCGAGCCGCATGCCCGTCCACCACGCGCCCACGTACTGCGCCAGGGCGAAACCCCACACCACCCCCGCCAGCAGCACGAAGCCGCAGCCCAGCGAGTGCTGCCCCCGCCGGTCCGCCCGGCCGATGCCCCGCAGCAGCACCAGCGCCGCATAGAGCACCAGGAATCCGCCCACCACGACCAGGACCCAGGAGAACGTGCTCATGGCGCGCCCTCCGGCAAGGGCGCGCCCTCCAGGAACGCCTCGACGTCAACCTCGGCCTCGTGGGGGCGATCCGTGGCCCGTTCACGGGCCTGGACCAGCTCCTCGACCGTCCGCACCGGCGACTCGGACAGCACCTGCCGGTTCCGGTCGATCAGCTCGTTGACCTGGCCGAGCAATTCCTCGGTGCGGCCGGTCAGCTCGCCGATGCGGGCTATCTCGCGCCGGGACGGCAGGGTGGCCAGCGCCGCGCGCGTCTCGGCCAGGCGGGTCACCAGCGTCTCCTCGGTCTCCCGCACGTCCTCGGCGGCGCGCTCGAACCCCGCGATGATGTCGCGGTAGGAGGCGCGCTGGCGCAGTATGACGCGCACCTGCGCCGTAAGCTCGGGTCGGGGGTATTCGCGCAGCCGCACCTCGACGGGGTAGCCGTCCTCGTCCTCGGCGCGGCGGTAGGCGGTGCGGAACTCGGCGGCCAGCTCCTCGGCGGCCGCCAGCAGGCCGCGCGTACGCTCGAGTTCGGCGGCGATGGTCTCGCGCGCCTCCGGCAGGCGCCGGCGGGTGGCCTCGAGTTGATCCAGGTTGCTGCGTAGCTCGCCTTCGGCGTATTCGATGAAACCGACCGGGTCGGCCCGGCGGGCCCCTTCGGTCCAGCCGCCGTGCCGCCGGTAGGCGTCAATGGCCCTGTGGCGCAGCCCGGGCGCGAAACGCCACACCACCACCCCGGCCACCACCACAAGGATGAGCACCAACACCAGCCGTCCTAACTTCATCGTCGTCTCCCCGTCC
>PUMJ01000194.1 GCA_003551305.1 Candidatus Brocadiaceae bacterium | reverse complement strand
TGGCCGCTCCCGTCCAGCAGGGCCCAGACCGTGCCGACCTGGTCGGCGGCCGGCACGCAGGGGGACGCCCCGGCCGGCTCGATCAGCGCTATGTCCCCCACGCTCGGGATGCCCGCAGGGCCCTGGCCGTGCACCTGCCGCTGCCTCATAGAGCCCTCCTGGTCCTCGGTCCTCAGCACCCGGATGCCGTCCCAGGTGTAGTAGGTCGCCCCGGTGCTGTCGGAGAGCGACACCCGGCTCGCCTCTCCACTATACCGGATGACGTTCTCGGTCCAGCCCGGCTCTGTGGACCGCACGCCAACCAGCATGTCCCGCCCTGTCCCGAGCGGGGCCGGAAGTCCGGCCCCGGCGTAATACCGGGTGTAGGACGGCGTCTGCTCTTTGACGGTGTTACCGTTCGCGTCGTATGCGAAGTAAGGCCAGCCGTCCGGCAGGCAGTTCAGCAGCTCGCTGAGCCGCCCGGCGGCGTCGCTAACGCCACAGCCTCGCATGCGGGATTCATGATGAGCGATTGCGGGTCCCTGCTATGGACGCGACAGTTCGGCCGCCTTTTGGAGGTCTCGCTCAGCAGCTCGCGTATCACCTTTCATTCTTAGGGCATGGGCACGATTGGTGTAGATGGGAGGGTACCGGGGGCTGAGTTCCACCGCCCGGTCGAAGTCACGCAAGGCTTCCGGCAGCCTCCCCATCTTCGCTCGCACGATTCCGCGGTTGCAGTAGGCGAGACCGTAGCCCTCTCGCAGCTCTATTGCCCGGTCCAGGTCCTGGAGGGCGCCCTCCAGGTCGTCTTGCACTGCCCGCGCCAGGCCCCGGTTCAGGTACGCGGCCGCAAACTGCGGCCAGGCCGCGATCACTTGATCCAGGGCCTCCATTCCCTCCTCCATCGCCCAGGGGAGACGTGAGCGCGCATCCGGGTCTGACAGGAGTCCCACTCCCTCCATGTAGAGGTCCCGCACACCCTTCGCTTCGAGCTCGGGCGGCCAGTCGAACGTGTCCCACTCATAGGTGAACTCGGTCGCCAGTGCTTCTGCAGGCGGGGTTTCTGCCACTTCGGCATCTCTCCTTCGTGAAGGGTGCGGCTGCTCGCCGGTCGCATACCACTGGACTCGCTCTCCATCGTAGGAGGCGATTCCGCGGTGTGTCCCGAACCAGAGCACGCCATCCGGACTCTCGTCCATAGCCGTTACCTGCACTCCGGTTTCGCGCGTGACGGACGGGTCAGGCGGGGCAGGACTATCGCTCGGGCTCATGTGAAGCGTCACGATTTCCTCACCCTCTCTCATGGCCCTGGCGCCGTGCGTTGTCCCGAGCCAAAGCACGCCGTCCGAGGATGCGAAAAGGGCGGTGATGTATCCCTCTCCAGCGGGGCCTAAAGGCAGTTCTCCGATCTCCAGCAGCCGGGCGGAGGTCGAGCCATGCACCCGGTTGATATCACGGATAACGCACATCTCCCCGGTGGCTCCGCGGTCATCGCCTCCACAGGCATAGAGGTCCCCATCGCGCTCTGCCACAAGCAGACGCCACGTGCGCTCGGAGAAAGGAAGGGAGACAAGCTGCTGACGCAGACCAGCATCCCACGACCACAGAGCCAGCGGCAGCCGCAGGTCCGTGAGCGCTTCCGGCGTGATCCCCCGAAGGATGACGGCGCCTCCGGCCAAACACACGCTGCTCTCGCCAACGGCCCTGGCGTCTACGGTGGGGAAATCGCCCGCCACCAGCCGGCTACCTGCATCGAACAGATAGCCCTCCCCATGAACCAGCACGTGCCGGCTGCTATGGGTGTGGCTCAGACGCGTCACCGTCAGGCCGCCGGGGGAAAGCACCGTGGCGGGGAACTCCCAGAGCGCCCACCCCTCATCCGGAGTATAGACGGCTGCTTTCGGGCAGCCGGGCCAGTGGAGGTAGAACCTCCCCTCCTGGTCGTGCGCGTACAGGCGCGACACAGGACCATCGCCGGAGTCGCCGAACACCCGTGATGAGCTCAGCGCCTCAACGGCCTCGAAATCCGTCATGTACTCGGCGAGCGCTTGGCCGTCTGCGTCCAGGATCCGCAGACCCGTCTCTCCCTTTGCCCACAGGCGACCATCCCGGTCCTTCAGCAACTCCACCACCCGGTTGCGCAGATGCATGGGGCCAGTGGCGGGCCATTCCCATGCCTCGCCCGCCGGCTCCCGTGCGGCATCGAGAAGATACCGCTCCAGATTGGCGGCCGATAGCCTCTCCTCGTAGAAGACCTTGGTCAGATCACCGGTCGTTCTGTCCAATCGCAGGAAACCATTGGTCGTGCCCGCCCACACGACGTCGTTCCCCGCGGCGAGGGAGAGGACGTAGTTGGAGTAAGGCTTGGCTTCTGACCGGAGCTGGACCCATCGCATATCATCGGGCCCGAAATTCTCGCCAAACCACTCGACCACCGACTGTCCCGGCTGCACGTCTGAACGTGCGGCCATGGCATCGCCCGGCCCCTCCCGGTGCGAGCCCAGCAACACAAGTGCCAGCACGCAAAGCCACCAGAGCCAGCCGAAGTGCTGCGTGCAGGACTGCGTCCGCGCGTTGGTGGTGTTCTTGCTGGCGGCGAGCGTGAAGCAGGTGGGCGTGCGGCCCGGGTCCGCTCGGGCAATCCGGCGCCCGGCGGGTTTTCCGGCCCGTGCGATGGCAGGGGTTCGTTCCATGTGGGTTCCCGAAAACGTTCGGCGGCCACACGCTTATTGTAACACGTGCCGGGCCAGGCGGCAAGGACGAAAAATACGCCCCAGAGAGCGCGAAGAACGCCGAGGAACGGCGGGGAAGGGAAGAACGGCAACGGCTTCTACCACGAAGCACACGAAGAACACGAAGGACAGCAAAGAGAAGCACAACGG
>PUMJ01000052.1 GCA_003551305.1 Candidatus Brocadiaceae bacterium | reverse complement strand
GGCACGCAGAAGCTGCAGGCCCTTTACCCGGGGGTCGGAGACATTGACCACCACGACCCCGACGTCGTCCTGTTCGGCTCGCTGCAGGGCCTCTGTGCTGCCTGTGACGCACAGGATGTCCGCGTCCGCAGGGGCGAGGGCGCGGCTCACCAGCGCCCTGGTCCCGGTGTCAGCGGACACGAGGAGACCCACGCATCCCCCGGACATTCCCCCATTTCCTGCATGCCGCCTCTTTATCGCACCCACGGTTACCCGTGCCCCTGATTCAACGGTGTGAACACGCCTTGCTGCCCATCACAGGCCGCTATCCTAAGCGGCCTGCGCCCCCCTGTCAAACCGGAAACAAGCGAAAGAAACGAAAATACGAATTTTTCTCATCAAGCTTCCCCAGCCGCTCCTTCCGGTCCATGCCCGGGCTCCTCGCGGCGCCCCAGAGGCGCGGCCACCGGCCGCCGTCAATCCTTCCCAATGTTCAGGCGCGGCAGATTGGCCGGCCCGTCGTCACCCAGTTGCGCCACGACAACCTCGGGCGGACAGAGCAGCCGGTACGGCGAGGATGGCGAAACGCCGAGGCCACAGCTAACCACGCAAGATGTGTCCCGGCAACGGAATGCGCCCCATGCACTCTTGCGCGGCAACCGGCTGCGCGTCACGAGGGCGCCGAGCGCGGGCAAGCGGATCTGGCCGCCATGCGTGTGGCCGCAAAAGACGGCCACAGCCCCGCGTCGGACCACCTCGGGCAGAACGTCCGGGCTGTGGGCCAGAACAACCGCAGGTTCCTCCGCTCCTACACCATACCACGCCGTCTCAAAGTCGGGCTCAAACTGGAAAGCATCGCGCAGCCCGACCAGGGTCAGGCGACGACCATCGGGGCACTGCACACGGACGTTTTCGTCCGAGAGCACGGTCACCCCGCACCGCCGCAGTTCTTGCGTGAGGCGCTCGACGGGGTTGGGGCGGCAGGCCCAGCTCAGGCGCTTGAGCGTGAGCATTTGCCAGTAAGTGGAGGATGCGGTCACGTGTATGTAGTCATGGCCGCCCAGCACGGCGTAACTGCCGAGCCGCGGCTCGAACAACGATACCGCCTCCACCAGGGCCGGAATGCCGTCGGCGCAGTGGATGAGGTCGCCCGTGTAGAAGACCAGATCGTAATCCTGCTGGCGGGCCAGCGCGTTGAGGAACGCCAGCATCGGGCCGTCCCGTCCGTGAAAGTGGGTGTCCGTTATGTGGAGCACGCGCAAGGGGGGCAGGGCGTCGTCGCGCGCCGGCATCCGCACGTCCCGGACGCGGAACCGGCGAGGCTCAACCCGCGTCATCCAGTAGAGCAGGGCCAGAGTGCCTGCCAGCAACGCGCCGAACGCATAGAAGAGCCAGCTCATGGGCCGCGATATCCCGCCAATGACACGAGCAAGGCCGTCGGGTACAATGACCGGTGTTCGTCTGAGTGTAGTTCTGAGGGGCGGGCCGTGTCAACCGGTCCCGGAGAGTGCGCATGTTCGTCAAACTCGTCCTGCTGCTGACCGTTGTGCCGATAGTGGAGCTGTATCTGCTCCTGAAGCTCACGCAGCTATGGGGGAGCATAGCGCTCACGCTGGGGCTGATCATCGGCACGGGCATCCTGGGGGCGGCCCTGGCGCGGCTGGAGGGGCTGCGCGTCATCCATAGCATGCAGGAGAAACTCGAACGAGGCGAACTGCCGGCCGACAGCCTGATGGACGGGATCATGGTGCTGGTGGCCGCCGCGCTCCTGCTGACCCCCGGGCTTATCACGGACGCGGTCGGGTTCCTGCTGCTCGTCCCTTTCACCCGGGCGCCCATCCGGCGCGCGGTGAAGGCATGGATACGCCGTAAGATGGAATCGGGGGAGTGGGTGACCTATCAATCGGTTGAGTTCCGTCCCCTGGAAGAGGAGCCTCCGGAGGGCTACCCGCCCCTGGAGGACGAAGACTGACCGTTCAATCCGCGTCGGGAGCGCGGCGGCGCAGCACCGACCGGGCGTGGGCTTCCAGCCCTTCGGCGCGCGCCATGCGGGCCACGTCCTCTGCATCCTCCAGCAGCGCCTCACGATCATAGCTTATGAGGCTGGAGCGCTTGAGGAAGTCGCTGGCGCTGAGGCCGCTCGAGAAGCGGGCTGTCATCGCCGTGGGCAGCACGTGCGAGGGGCCGGCTATGTAGTCTCCTATGGGGACCGGAGCCCACGGCCCCAGGAAGATGGCCCCGGCGTGACGGACCTGCTCGGCGGCGCCGTCCGGATCCGCCGTCATTATCTGGAGGTGTTCCGGGGCCAGTTCGTTGGTCAGCGTGATGCACTCTTCCATCGAGCGGGCGACGATCAGCGCGCTGTAGCCGGCCAGGCAGGCGCGGGTCTCGTGGGGACGCGGCAGATCGCCGAGGGCGCTTTGCACGGCCCGGGCGACGTTGCGAGCCAGCGGTTCGCTGTCGGTCAGCAGCACGGCGGAGCCGGGGTTGTGCTCGGCCTGGGCGAGGAGGTCCGCCGCCACCCAGCCCGGTTCGGCCGTCTCGTCGGCGATGATCACCACCTCGCTGGGGCCGGGCAGGGACTCGATGCCCACCTGTCCGAATGCTTCCTTCTTGGCCAGGGTGGTGTAAATATTGCCCGGTCCGGCGATAAAGTCCACGGGCTTGATCGTCTGGGTGCCCCAGGCCAGGGCGGCGACGGCCTGGGCGCCCCCGACGCGGTATATCTCGTCAACGCCGGCCACGTGGGCGGCCGCCAGGCGGTCATCCGTCACCGTGCCGTCCGGTCGAGGCGGGGTCACCATCGCAATCCGCTTCACGCCCGCGACCCTGGCCGGCACGGCGCACATCAGCACGCTGCTGGCCAGCGACGCCACCCCGCCGGGCACGCATATGCCCGCCGAGTCCACGGGCCGGTAGCGCAGCCGGAGGGTGCGGCCGCCCTCGCGCAGAGGGGCGGGCTCGGTCACGATGGTGCTCTGCTGGAAGCGCCGGATGCGGTCGGCGGCTTTGCGCAGGGCGGCAAGGAACTCGGGCGGGCAGCGTTCCAGGGCGGCTTCAACGTCGCCCTGGGGAACCCGCAGGTCGGACGCTTCCAGCTCGCATCCGTCCAGCTTCCGTGTGTAGTCCAGCAGGGCGCTGTCCCCGTCCCGGCGGATGTCACGGATGATGCGCAGGACGACCTGCCGGGGCGCTTCCGAGGCGTCAGCGGGGGCCGTCAGCCCTTCGTCAAGGCTCAGCTTACGCTTCAGGGCGGCCAGGCGGCGGCGGAAGTCGGCTTCGTCTGACCGCCAGATGGGCAACATCATGGCATGGACCTCACCTACGCAGGCGTCGGGAAGGAGTGGGGCGAATTAGCCGGGCAGGTCAGAATGCTCTTTTTCCTTCTTCTCAGTGACCGGCTCACCGGCGTCGTCGCCCTCGTCTTCGAGTTCGTCCATGCCTCGTTTGAACTCGTTGATGCTCTTGCCCAAGGAGCGCATGACCGATGGCAGGCGCGACCCGAAGATGAGCAGCGCGATTATGAGAATGACCAGCCACTCGACGCCGCCGGGCAAACCAACGAACGCTATCATGGCATGCTCCGCAAACATTGAAGACTGTGCGCGTTCGCTCCACAGCGAACAAGCCTACCGGCAATAGGCGTCCATGCCTGATTATACTTCGTGGCTCGCCATAATGCAAAAGACGTGGGGGGCTCGGAGCAGTGCACGTTGCCACGCACGGAAGCCCCGCCGGCTGTCTTGCCGACCTGCGCTTGCCTTGTAATCACCGGACCGTTATCTTCTACGCAGTACGGGGTCAAGTGGGAGGTAACGGACGCTTGACATGGCGCCCGTTCGCCCTTATAAGTGGGAACAGTTCCCATATGCGGGGCTGAATGATGCAAAATGAGTCCGAGTGGAGGATGACTCGCCAGAGGCGGGCGATTCTGGACGAGTTGCGAAGCTCCAGTTCGCATCCGACGGCGCAGGAGGTCTACGCCGGGGTGCGCAAGAAGCTGCCCCGCATCAGCCTCGGGACCGTTTACCGCAACCTGGATACGATGGCGGAGCGGGGGCTCATTCGCAAACTCGAGGTAGGAGGCAGCCAGAAGCGCTTCGACGGCGAGACCTCGAAGCACCACCACGTGCGATGCACCGAGTGCAACCGGGTGGACGATGTCGAGATGGACCGTGACTCCGGGCTACAGCGGTTCCTGTGCGATACCGCCGGTTACGACGTGGTCAGCTATCACGTGGAGTTCCTGGGGCTGTGTCCTCGGTGCCGGGAAGCCGACGAGCAATGAGGACGTTACCGGCCGGGGGTTCGGCTGGGCGACGTTGACGGGGGCGTATAATTTTTTTCTTACTTGCATGGAGGGAGTCTGTCATGTTGAGCGATGCTATGGAGGCCGCACTGAACGAACAGATGAAAGCGGAGATGTATTCGGCGTATCTCTACCTTTCGATGGCGGCCCACTTCGACGCGGAGAACCTGGGCGGGTTCGCCACCTGGATGAAGATGCAGGCGCAGGAAGAGATGATGCACGGCATGAAGTTCTACGGCTACATCAACGAAGCCGGGGGCCGGGCCGTCATGGCGGCCATTGATGCCCCGCCCGCCGAATGGGACTCGCCCCTGGACGCCTTCAAGAACGTCCTTGAGCACGAGCAGAAGGTGACCGGCCTGATCAACGACCTGGTGGACAAGGCGGCCGAGGAGAAGGACCACGCGACCGGGGCGTTTCTGCAGTGGTTTGTGACGGAGCAGGTCGAGGAAGAGGCGACGGCCGAGGAGATCGTCAGCAAGCTCCAGATGGTCGGCGACGCCCCGCAGGGCCTGTTCATGATGGACTCGCTGCTGGGCAAGCGGCAGGCCGGCGGTTCGGACAGCGAGTGAGGCTTGCGCCCGCGGCCTGAGCGTGTAACTCGCAGGGCGGCCTGGTCGTTCGCGGTTCGCTGCAAGCCCCGGCACGGCCGGCCTCAGCGGGATGAACGTGCGATGCAACCGGCTTTCACGAGGGGGCCGAAGATGGGGGCATCGGCTACGGACAGGAGGGACTCTGCGCGTGCACGAGCCGCCATAGACGGGGCATTTGAGGAGCGACCCCTGTCAGACCCTGAACTGATCGGGGAACTTCTCGAACTGCCTCTCTTCTCCGACGAGTCCTCCATGCTCATTGGGGCGGCCAGGCGGCTGTCGGAGCAGGCATGCGAGGGCCTGGCGGAGGTCCACGCGCAGACGTCGCTCAACGTCGGCCCGTGTGTTCGCAACTGCATGTTCTGCTCGTTTGCCGAATGCAACGGTGTCTTCAGCGAGCAGAAGGAGTTGCCCCTCGAGGGCGTGATCCGGCAGTGCCGTCAGTTCGAGGCAGCCGGGGCAAACGCCATCTACTTGATGGCGACCGGCATCTACCCCTTCCGTCGTTTCATCGAGCGGGCAGCCACCGTTCGCGAGCAGTTGAAGGCGCAGACGGTGATGATCGCCAATTGCGGGGACTTCGGCGTGGACGACGCCAGGGAGCTGAGGCGCGTCGGTTTTGAGGGGGTCTATCACGCCGTGCGCCTGGGGGAAGGGCAGACGACGGACATACCGATAGAACGGCGTCTTGCCACGTTCCGCGCATGCCGGGAAGCCGGGCTGGCCCTGGGCACCTGCCTGGAACCGGTGGGGCCTGAGCACACCACTGAGGAACTGGTGGAGAAACTGGTGATAACACGCGATGCTCAGCCGGCTTACAGCGGCTCCGCCCGCCGCGTGCCCATCTCCGGCACGCCGCTTGGTGAGCTTGGCGCTGTCAGCGAGGCGCGCATGGCGCACATCCTGGCCGTCGTGCGCGTGGTGCTGCCTCTGAGCATCCCGGGCAACTGCACCCATGAGCCGAACGCCCTGGGTGCCGCGGCGGGCGCGAACCTGCTGTGGGCCGAAATGGGTGCCAACCCGCGGGACACACACGAGAAGACCGAGGAGGGCCGGGGCATGACGGTCGCGCAGTGCCGGGCGGTGCTGAGCGAGGGAGAATGGGAGGTGTTCGGGGGACCGTCGGCCTTCTACCGGGCTTGACAAGCAAGCGTTGGTCCGATTGGGATACGCACCGGGGGGGACAGTATGGTTTCGCACCAGATAGTCAGTGCGGCAAGCGACGACGCGGGTATGCCGTACTACGAGGTTTCCGACACCGAACTCGGGCCGGGCGCCAGCCTGGGCAACGGGCACTGTTGGGTCAACACGGGCACCGACGGGCGGATTCTCACTTTCTTCTCCACGGATGTGGGGCAGGAGATCGCGGGCCCGCTGATGGTTCGGTACGCGACAAGTGATGTTCGAATAACCGCCGCCGCGGAGAGCCGTTGCGGGCAACGGGCGGATGTACCGCTGGCCCCAGTGGGAGCGGGCAGATTCCAAATCCATCCGGCATACCAGAGCCACATCTTCGAACTCCCCGGCGCGCTGCACGTGCAAGAGACCGTCTTTGTGCCGCATGCCCCTGAGGGTGACCCTGCTGACACCAGCGTTGCTTACTACGTCGTGGAAGTCACCAACCGGGCTGAAGTTGCTCAAAGCCTGAGCGCGTATGCCTTTACCCGTTTCGCGGGCAATCGACGCACGCCGGTCATCGTAGCCGACTACGATCCCGGGTCCGCCACGATCTTTGCCGCCGAGGAGGGGCAGCCGGAATGGGTGAGGTGGATGACCGTCACACGGGAGGTGGCGGCGCACGGGGTGACCTCGGACTTCGGCGGCTTCTACGACACGGACACGATTCCCGCTCTGCGCGACGAGACGGGCGCGACGGGTGACGTGCTGGGTTACCTGGAGACCCACCTCAATCTGCGGCCGGGCGAGACGGAACGGTTCGCCTTTTTGCTCGGCTTCACACCTGAGGGGCGGCAGGATGCGGAAAGAGAGGCTGCGCAGCTCAGGGACTTCGAGGCCGTGCTGGAGGGAACGCGCGACTTGCTGGCCGAGAAGCTATCCCGATGCCGGGTAATGACGCCTGACCCGGTGATCAACGAGGGCGTGTGCTGGGCCAAGGTCAACATGCTCCGCGTGCTCGCGCACTATCCGCAGGGAGTCTCTTTCACCAATGAGCCGGGCGTTTCCTCGAATGTGGTGGCCCGGGACGTTGCATGGTTCGTGTACGGCTGCGATCACTTCCTTCCCCGGGCCTCTCGCGAACTGCTGAATGCGCTCGTGGACGCGCAGTATGAGAGCGGCAAGATACCGGAGTACTACGATGCCCGGACCGGAGAGGTGGAGGACTACGGCCTGAACATCAACGACGCCACGCCGTTGTTCGTGCTGGCGCTGAACCACCACTGCCGCAGCACGGGCGATTTCGACTACCTGGAAAAGGTCTACGACTCGGCGGCCGCGGCCTCGGAGTACATCCTGTCGCAACGTGACGAGCGCGGACTGGTCTTCTGCGATGCCGAAGGCGTTGAGGTCTGGGGCATATGCTCGTGGCGCAACGTCATCCCCAACTACCGCATCAACGGGGCCGTTACCGAGGTGAACGCCGAGTGCGCCGCCGCGCTGCGCGCCATGGGGCATATGGCCCGGAACATCGGACGGGACGAAGACTACGAGCATTTCTACGGGGCGGCCGAGGAACTGACCGATGCCATCAACACGCACCTGCTGGATCAGGAGCGCCGGCAGTACCTGCTGAATATCGACCCCCAGGGCCGGCGGCACACCGACTTCACCGCCGACGAACTGTTCCCCGTACTGTTCCGTGTGGCCGAGGAGGACGTGGCCTTCCGCATCATCCGCCGGCTGAACAGCCCCGACTTCTGGGCCGAGGCGGGCCTGCGCACCTGCTCCCGGCTCGACCCGATGTACCATCCCGTCAAGTACGTCGGACTGCGAGGAGGGGTCTGGCCGGGGCTGACCTGGTGGTTCGCCTTTGCCGCCGCCCGCTACCATCCCGAGTTCATGGTGCGGGGCTTGCACGCCGCCTATGCGCACTACAACCGGCACCCGCGGGTCTATAACACCGTGCCCGGGCAGTTTTCGGAATGGTGCGACGGAGAGAGCCTGGTCAACCGCGGCATGCGCCTTTCCCCCTGGGAACCGCCGCGCTTCCTATGGGCCGCCGTCGAGGGGGTTTGCGGCATCATGGTCAGCCCGGCCGAGCCGGGGATACGCCCGCTGATTCCCCCGGACTGGAAGTGGACGGCCGCGGTGAACGTGCCCTACCACGGAGACACCATCACGGCGTTCGCCGCGCGGCGGGACGGAGAACTGCACGTCTATGCGAACGTTGATTTCCAGGAAGCCGGCGCGAAGCACGTCCTCGCGCATAACCTCACTGATCGGATCACAGTGGGACACGCCGGGATGCACCCCGTCGCCCTGAAGGACGATGGGCACCTCATCGTGGCCGTCGGTAGTTGCCACGAGGCGGCGATGACCACCCCGCTTGATCTTTCAGGGGTCCTGGAGGAGGGGGCCGACTACAGCCTGCGCGAGTACTCCAGTGAGCGCAGCGACTGGAACTCCCCGGAGCAGGGGACGGGAAGCGATTTCGCCAGGCTGGCCCTGCGCCTCGAACCGCGGGGCTACCATCTTCTCGATTTCACGTTCGACTGATGCAGAGGGGGCACAACATGGAAGGCGATGAACAAGACATCGCCACGGACGCCGGTCGACCGAAGTGGCTCCTACCAGCAGTCGTCCTGCTTACCGTTGTGGTGCTGGTGGTGCTGGTCAGGATGCTGCCGGTCCGGGAGTACCTGCTGGCGGTGCTTCGGTGGACGGAGCAGTTGAGAGACCAGCATCTGCTGCTGGGCGTGGGGGTGGTCGTGCTGGTTTACATCGCGGCCTGTGTGTTCATGCTCCCCGGTTCTGTGCTGACGTTGGGGGCCGGATTTCTCTTTGGCGTCATCTGGGGCACTATCACCGTCTCGGTCGGCAGCACGCTGGGGGCGTGCGCGGCCTTTCTGGTCGGCCGAACGGTGGCGCGCGGTTGGGTGGAACGGCGGGTGGCGGGCAACCCGAAGTTCACGGCGATAGATGACGCCGTCGGGCGCGAGGGGTTCAAGATCGTGCTATTGGTGCGGCTCAGCCCCATCTTCCCGTTCAATCTTCAGAACTACGGGTTCGGCCTGACCAAGGTGGGGTTCTGGAAGTACGCACTCGCGTCCTGGGCAGGCATGATCCCCGGCACAGTGATGTACGTGTACTTCGGCGCGGGGCTGGGTTCTTTGGCGCGGGCGGCCACGGGGGAACTGGAGCGCACAACGGCGCAGCAGGTCATGTTCTGGGTCGGGCTTGTCGTGGCCATAGCTGTGGCCATATACGTGACCCGCATAGCGCGACGCGCACTCCAGGAGGCCGTTGCCGACGAGCAGGCCGAAGCCATCAACAACGAGGAGGGCTGATATGGGGACTGAGCAACTGGTCGTGCCGCAGGACGAGCATAACCGGAAGCTGATGGAAAATGTTCATCCGCCGGGCTGGGAGAACCCGGAGCCGGCGCCGGCATACAACCTTGTGGTCATCGGCGCGGGGACGGCGGGGCTGGTGACCGCGGCCGGGGCCGCCGGGCTGGGAGCAAAGGTCGCCCTCCTGGAACGTCACCTGCTGGGCGGCGACTGCCTGAACGTCGGCTGCGTGCCGTCCAAGTGCATCATCCGCGCCTCGCGTGCCGCCGCCAACGCCCGTGGCGCTGGCGAGTTCGGCGTCCGGGTGCCGGACGGCCTCGAGGTCGACTTCCCGGCCGTCATGGAGCGGATGCGCAAGCTCCGGGCCAGGATCAGTCGCCACGACGCCGCGCAGCGCCTGCGCGAACAGGGCGTGGACGTGTTCCTCGGGGAGGGGCGCTTCACCGGACCGCGGACCGTCGAGGTGGAGGGCTCGACCCTGAACTTCAAGAAGGCCTGCATCGCCACCGGCGCGCGCGCCTACCGCCCGCCGATACCGGGACTGGAAGAGGTCGGCTATCTGACCAACGAGACGGTTTTCTCGCTGACCGAGCGACCGCAGCGGCTGGCCGTCTTCGGGGCCGGGCCGCTGGGATGTGAACTGGCCCAGGCATTCCACCGGCTGGGCAGTAAGGTGACCATCGTGGATAAGACCGACCACCTGCTGCCACGCGAGGACCCGGACGCCGCCGAGTTGCTGGCGGCTGCTTTCGAGCGCGACGGCATCGAAGTGCGCCACAGCACCGAGTGCGTCAAGGTCCGGAGCGGGGAGGGCGAGAAGGTGGTTTGTCTCGAGTGCAACGGGGAGGGAGACGAACTCCGCGTGGACGAGATACTGGTCGGCGCCGGCCGGGCGCCCAACGTGCAGGGCCTGAACCTGGAGGCCGCCGGGGTGGAGTACACCGAGCGACACGGGGTGAAGGTGAACGACCGCCTGCAGACAGCCAACCCGGCCATCTACGCGGCCGGCGACATCTGCCTGCGATACAAGTTCACCCATACCGCCGACGCGACGGCGCGTATCGTCATCCAGAATGCCCTCTTCTGGGGCCGCAAAAAACGAAGCGCCCTCACCATCCCCTGGTGCACTTACACCGACCCGGAGATCGCCCACGTGGGTATGTACGAGAAGGACGCCAAAGAGGAGGGCATTCCCGTGCGGACGTTTGTCAGACGCTTCAGCGAAGTGGACAGGGCCATCGCCGACGGTGAGGAGGACGGCCTGGTCAAGATACACGTTCGCGAGGGGACGGACCGAATCCTGGGGGCGACGATAGTGGCTCGCCATGCCGGCGAGATGCTCAGCGAACTCACGCTGGCCATTCAGAATGGCATCGGTCTGAAAGGGCTCGGGAAAGTGATTCACCCGTACCCCACTCAAGCGGAGGCGATCAAGCACATTGCCGATGAGTACAGCCGGACGCGACTTACCCCGTTCTGGAAAGGCGTTTTCGGGCGATTGCTGGCATGGAAGCGATGAGGGACGGTTGCGTGCGATCCACGTGCGTTTCTGTTTTCGGGAGGTTCTGAGATGGGTACACTGCTCTACATACAGGCGTCGCCCCGCGGGGAGCGGTCGCACTCGATCGCTGCCGCAGAGGCGTTTCTCGAAGTCTATCGGCACAAGAACCCCGAGGACACGGTGCTGACCCTGGACCTTTTCGAGGAGGATTTGCCGCCTTTCGACGGTCGGATTATCAACGCGAAGTACAGCATACTGCACGGAGAAGAGGTGTCCGAGGAGGACAGAAACGCGTGGGGCCAGGTCGAGCGGATCATCGAACAGTTCAAGTCCGCCGACAAGTACCTGCTGGCCACGCCGATGTGGAACTTCAACATCCCGTACCGGCTCAAGCAGTACATTGACATCCTCGTGCAGCCGACGTACACAGTTGAGGTGACGCCGGAGGGCGCCTTCGAGGGCCTGGTGACCGGCCGGCCGATGGTCATCTGCGCGGCCAGGGGCGGCGCGTACCCGCCCGGCAGCGAATCGGACATGCAGAAGCCCTACCTGGAGCTGATACTCGGTTTCATCGGCATCACGGACATACGCTTCGTCACGGTGGAACCGACGTTGAACGAGGGCCCGAAAGTGGGCGAGAGGGCGCGGGCCGAAGGCATTCAACAGGCGCGCGAACTGGCGGCCGAATTCTGAACCAGGCGACATACACAAGTGCAGTTCAGTTACGGACAGTCTTCCGGGACGCCCCTATGGCGCAGGATGCGAACACAGCAAAGCGTGTCAGGGGCCGCGGCGCGCTGTTGTCGCGGCTGCTGGGACGCACCGTCCGGGACGGTCGCACGCATGCTGCTGAGAGGAGGCTCATCCTGTTCACGCGCTATCCCGAGCCGGGGCGTACCAAGACGCGCCTGATCCCCGCGCTCGGTGCCCGGGGGGCGGCGGATCTGCAACGGCGCATGACGGAGCGGGCTGTTGAAATGGCGCAGCGTCTGAGCCGCTGCATGCCGGTTTCGCTGGAGGTGCGCTTCAGCGGGTCGGGGCCGCACCGTATGCAGCAGTGGCTCGGACGTGACCTGCCTTGCCTACCCCAACAAGGGGACGACCTCGGCCAGAGGATGGCCGGGGCCTTGGGCGACGCCCTGGCCGACGGGGCGCGCCGTGCCGTGCTGATCGGCACGGACGTACCCGGACTTGATGCAGCTCTCCTCGCCAGCGCTTTTGAGCGACTCGCCGATTATGACGTCGTGCTGGGACCGGCCCGGGACGGCGGCTATTACCTGGTAGGGCTTCGGCGTCCGGCGCCGGGGCTGTTCCAGGGCATCCCCTGGGGCACCGGCCGGGTTCTGCAGCATACCCTTCATGCCGCACGCACCCTGGGGCTTTCGCACACGCTGCTGGATGAACTGCAGGACGTGGACACGCCGGAAGACCTGGAGTCGTCGGACGGGCGTGCCTGGGGGGCGGTTTTGACCCCGGATGTGCCGGCCATCTCGGTGATCGTGCCGACCTTGAACGAAGCAGAACACCTGGAGGCGGCTCTGGCGTCCATCCGCCCGGGCCGGAACGTCGAGGCGATTGTAGTGGACGGTGGCAGCAGGGACGGCACGCCGGGAGTGGCGCGCCGGGCAGGGGCGAAGCTGCTGCGGGGACCGCGCCACCGGGCCCGGCAGTGCAATCTCGGGGCCGAGGCAGCGCGGGGGGCCCTGCTTGTGTTCCTGCACGCAGACACGCTGCTTCCGCCGGGCTACGACGAGCACGTGCGACGGGTGCTGGGCAGGGAGGGCACGGCGCTGGGGGCGTTCGAGCTGGCCATCGCCGGTGAAGACCCGTGGCTCCGTGTCGTCGAGCGCGGCGTACGATGGAGGTCAAGACGGTGGCGGACGCCATACGGGGACCAGGCCCTGTTTGTAAGAGCGGAGGTGTTCCGCGCGCTGGGAGGGTTCCCCGAACTGCCGCTCATGGATGACTACGAGCTGGTCCGCCGTGCGCGCCGTACCGGCCGGGTGGTGACAGCGCCTGCGCGGGTGCTGACGTCGGGGCGACGCTGGAAGCGACTTGGCGTGCCCCGCGCTACCCTGATCAATTACGGAATCGTGCTGGCCCACCATCTGGGTGTCCCGGCGGAGAGGCTGGCCCGGTGGTACCGTTCGGCGGGAAAGGCCGTCGCGCCGTGAAAGGCTCTCAGCGAACGGTGCGGCCGCGGGCCTGTCGT
>PUMJ01000250.1 GCA_003551305.1 Candidatus Brocadiaceae bacterium | reverse complement strand
CGCGGTCCCGTTTTTCTCGGCCAGGATGGGGGTCATGTGCGGGTCCCACGAGGCGAGGATGCCGTCTTTCTTCACCGTGTCGCCGTCATTCACGTGGAGCTTGGACCCGATGCGGATCTGGTAGGTCTCCAGCTCGTGGCCTTCCTCGTCGCGCAGGACGAGCAGACCGTTCTGGTTGACCGCCACGAGGTCGCCCTCGGGGTCCTTGATGGCGTCGATGTTCTCGTACTCGACCTTGCCTTCCTGGCCGGCCCGATAGTCGGCCTGGGTGGCGCCGCGGGTGGCCACGCCGCCGATGTGGAAGGTCCGCATGGTGAGCTGGGTGCCCGGCTCGCCGATGGACTGGGCGGCGATGATGCCGACGGCGAGGCCCTCTTCGACCAGCTTGTGGGTGGACAGGTCCATCCCGTAACACAGGGCGAAGACGCCGGACCGGGTCTCGCAGGTCATCGCCGAGCGGACCTGTAAGCTGTCGTAGCCGAGGTTTTCGATGGCGGCGGCGATGTCGCGGGTGATCATCTCGTTCTCGTTGACGATGACCTCGTCCCGGATCAGGTCCACGATGTTGTCACGCGCCACGCGCCCCGTGATGATATCCCGCAGCGGGACGGCTATCTTGTCGCCACGCAGGATGGGGCCCTTGGTGATGCCGTTGGCGGTGCCGCAGTCACTCTCGGAGACGACGACGTTCTGGGCGACATCGGCCAGTCGGCGCGTCAGGTAGCCGCTCTCGGCGGTCTTCAGGGCGGTGTCGGCCAGGCCCTTGCGGGCGCCGTGGGTGGAGCTGAAGTATTCCAGCACGTCCAGCCCCTCGCGGAAGTTGGCCTTGATGGGGGTTTCGATGATCTGGCCGCTGGGCTTGGCCATCAGGCCGCGCATGCCGGCCAGCTGGCTGACCTGCTGCGACTTGCCGCGAGCCCCGGACTCCATCATCAGGAAGACCGGGTTCAGGTAGGGCTCCCCGTCCCGCTCGTCATTGGCCAGTTCCTGGAACATCTCCTCGGCGACGGCGTCGGTGGCGGCGCTCCATTCGTCAATGACGCGCTGGCGACGCTCGATGTCGGTGATGGCGCCCTCGCGGTAGGCGCGGCTGATTCGGGCGACGACCTCTTCGGTCTCGCCCAGGATTCTGTCCTTGTTGGGCGGCAGGCGCAGGTCCTCCATGGAGAAGGAGATGCCGGCCTGGGTGGCGGAGTGGAAGCCGAGGGTCTTCATCTCGTCCAGAACGCTGACTGTGGCCTGGCGGCCGAACCGCTCGTAACAGTCGTGGATGACCCTGTTGAGCCCGCCGCTGGCCAGCGTGTAGTTGTAGAACGGCATGCCGGCCGGCAGTATTTCATTGAAGATGATACGCCCGACGGTGGTCTCCAGCAGCCCCTCGACGGGCTGGGGTTCGTCCTCGTGTCGACGGATGACCTCCTGGTCCTCTGCGACGCGCACGCGCACGCGCGTGTGCAGCGCCAGCCGCCCCTGGCCGTAGGCCATGTGGACCTCGCTGAAGCCGGCGAAGCCCTTGATCTGCTCCTGGGCGGCGCGGGGCTCGACGGTCAGGTAGTAGCAGCCCAGCACGATGTCGTGGCTGGGGCCGATGACGGGCCGTCCGCTCTGGGGGGTGAAGACGTTGTGCGGGGCCATCATGAGGGTCTTGGCTTCGACCTGGGCCTCGACGCTCAGCGGCAGGTGCACGGCCATGGCGTCGCCGTCGAAGTCCGCGTTGAAGCCTTTGCAGACCAGCGGGTGCAGCTTGATGGCGTTGCCTTCCACCAGGACGGGGTCGAATGCCTGGATGCCCATCCGGTGCAGCGTGGGGGCGCGGTTGAGCAGGACCGGGTGGTGTTCGATGACCTCCTCGAGCACGTCCCAGACCTCGTCGCTGCGCTTTTCCAGCTCCTTCTTGGCGTTTTTCAGGGTGTCGGCGACGCCCCGTTCCTTCAGCTTGCGGATGATGAAGGGCTGGTAGAGTTCGAGGGCGATCTTCTTGGGCAGGCCGCACTGGTTGAGCTTCAACTCGGGGCCGACGACGATGACGCTGCGGGCGGAGTAGTCCACGCGTTTGCCCAGCAGGTTCTCACGGAAGCGGCCCTGCTTGCCCTTGATCATGTCCGTCAGGGACTTCAGCGGCCGGTTGCTGCTGCCCATCACGGGGCGCTTGCAGCGGCTGTTGTCGAACAGGCTGTCCACCGACTGCTGCAGCATCCGCTTCTCGTTGCGGATAATGACGTCGGGGGCGTTCAGGTCGAGCAGTTTCTTGAGCCGGTTGTTGCGGTTGATGATGCGCCGGTAGAGGTCATTGAGGTCGCTGGAGGCGAAGTTGCCGCTGTCCAGCAGCACCAGCGGGCGCAGCTCGGGCGGTATGACGGGTATGACCTCCTGCACAATCCACCCCGGCTTATTGCCGCTGTCGCGCAGGGCCTCGGCCTCTGTGAGCTGCTTGATGATCTTGCGGCGCCGCTGTTTGCTGGTGCTGGTCTTAAGCTCGACGCGCAGCTCGGCGCAGAGCTGCTCCAGGTCCAGGTTCTGGAGGAAGACCTGGACGGCCTCGGCGCCCATCCGGGCCTCGAAGCCGCGCTGGCCGTAGTCGTGCTGCGCCTCGCGGTATTCCTCCTCGGAGAGGAGCTGTTTGAACTCCAGGGGGGTGTCCTTCGGGTCGGTGACGGCGTAGCTCTGGAAGTAGATGACCTTCTGCAGGTCGGTGCTCTTCATGGCCAGCAGGTTGCCCAGCCGACAGGGCATGCTCTTGAAGAACCAGATGTGCACGACGGGGGCGGCCAGGTTGATATGGCCCATGCGGCGCCGGCGCTCGCGGCTGTGGGTGACCTTCACGCCGCAGCGGTCGCAGACGATGCCCTTGTGCTTCATGCCGCGGTATTTGCCGCAGCTGCACTCCCAGTCCTTCTGCGGCCCGAAGATGCGCTCGCAGAACAGGCCGTCCCTTTCCGGCTTGTAGGTGCGATAGTTTATGGTTTCCGGTTCGGTGACCTCGCCGTAGGACCAGCTTCGGATGTCCGCCGGCGACGCCAGAGAGATCTTGACCGACTTGTATTCGTTGATACGGTCGTAGCCGCTGTCCATCATCGTTTTCCGGCCTCCGCTCAGAGCCAGAGAGAGGGAATTTGCGGGGCGGGGCCCCGGCCTTCAAAGGGCCTCTACAGCCTTTCTTTTTCGAGGCGGATGTTCAGACCCAGGCCTCGAATCTCGTTGCACAGCACTTCGAAGGCGACGGGGATGCCCGGTTCCAGGGTATTCTCGCCCTTGACCATGGATTCGTATATCTTGGTTCTGCCTTCGATATCGTCGCTTTTGACGGTGAGCAGTTCCTGCAGTATATGCGCCGCGCCGTAGGCTTCCAGCGCCCAGACCTCCATCTCGCCGAAGCGCTGGCCGCCGTAGCGGGCCTTGCCGCCCAGCGGCTGCTGGGTGATCAGCGAGTAGGGGCCGGTGGCGCGGGCGTGGACTTTGTCGTCCACCAGGTGGCTCAGCTTCATCATGTACATGTAGCCGACGGTCACCGTCTGGTGGAAGGGTTCGCCGGTGCGTCCGTCGTAGAGCACCGTCTTGCCCTCGGCGGGCAGACCGGCGCTGCAGAGGCACTGGCGGATCTCCTCCTCGGTGGCCCCGTCGAACGGCGGGGTGACCGCCTGGAAGCCGAGCGCCCTGGCCGCCCAGCCCAGGTGCGTCTCCAGTATCTGGCCGACGTTCATGCGGCTGGGCACGCCCAGCGGGTTCAGCACGATGTCCACGGGCGTGCCGTCCTCCAGGAACGGCATGTCCTCGACGGGCAGTATCTTGGCGATGACGCCCTTGTTGCCGTGCCGGCCGGCCATCTTGTCGCCCACCGCCAGGGTGCGCCTGGTGGCGATGTAGACCTTGACCATCTCCAGCACGCCGCTGGGCAGTTCGTCGCCGGTGGTGAACTCCATCAGCTCGCGGTCTCGTTTCTCGCGCAGCCGGTCCAGCTTGTGGGCATGGCGGGCCCAGGCTTTGCGCACCTTCTCGTTGACGCGCGCCCCGCCGAAGTCCATCACCTGCGGGGTGAACTCCTCGTAAAGCTCGACGGCCTCCTCGGGGTCGGTGTCTTCCTTGACGGCGAAGACGCGTCCCGTGGTGGCGTCGGCCAGGGGGCCGCCGGCGGCCTCCTCCATCTCTTCGATGGCGCTGCGGAATGCCTCGGCGATCTCCCGGTTGTAGTGCTCTTCGATCTCCTCGACCTTGCGGTCAAGCCGTTCTCGCTCCTCGGTGCTGAGGTAGGAGCGGCGGCTGAACTTCTGCGTCTCCACCACGACACCCTCGGTGCCGCTGGGCACGGTGAGGGAGTCGTTCCGCACATCCTCGCCGGCCTTGCCGAAGATGGCGTAGAGGAGCTTTTCCTCGGGCGTCAGTTCGCTGCGGCTCTTGGGGGCCACCTTGCCGACCAGTATGTCGCCCGGTTCGATCCAGGTGCCCTCCACGATGATGCCGTCTTCGTCGAGGTTCTTCAGTTGCTGTTCGGAGACGTTGGGTATGTCGCGTGTGAACTCTTCCTTGCCCAGTTTGGTCTCGCGGATCTCGGCCTCGTGGACCTCGATGTGGACGGAGGTGTAGGCGTCGTCCTCGAGCAGGCGTTCGCTGATGAGGATGGCGTCCTCGAAGTTATACCCTTCCCAGGGCATGAAGGCCACCAGGGCGTTGTGGCCCAGGGAGAGTTCGCCCTGGCAGGTGCCGGCGCCGTCGGCCAGCACATCGCCCTTCTTGACGGTGTCGCCCACCTGGACGACGGGGCGCTGGTTGAGGCAGGTCTTCTGGTTGAGGGCGCGGAACTTCTTGAGCCGGTAGATGTGGTCTCCCACGACCACGCGGCTGCTGTCCACGTAGGTGACCTCGCCGTCTTCCTGGGCCAGCACGACCATACCGGAGTTGCGGGCGACGGCCTTCTCGGTGCCCGTGGCCACCAGTGGCGGCTCCGTCTTGAGCAGAGGCACGGCCTGGCGCTGCATGTTGGAGCCCATCAGGGCGCGGTTGGCGTCGCTGTGTTCGAGGAAGGGTATCAGGCTGGCGCTGACGCCGACTATCTGCTGGGGGGATACGTCCATGTACTGGACGTCGCGGACGCGGATGTCTTCCAGGTCGCCGGCGTGGCGCACGACAACGGGCTCGTCCGGCCCGAGCTCGGGCAGCGGGCTGTCCGCCGGCACGATGTAGGCCAGCTCTTCCTCATCGGCACGCAGGTAGTGGATCTCGTCGGTCGGCTTTCCGTCGCGCACGACGCGATAGGGGGTGACCAGGAACCCGAACTCATCCACGCTGGCGTAGACACTCAGGGAGGTGATGAGCCCGATGTTGGGGCCTTCCGGCGTCTCGATGGGGCAGATGCGGCCGTAGTGGGACATGTGCACGTCGCGCACGTCGAAACCGGCGCGTTTGCGGTTCAGGCCGCCGGGCCCGAGGGCGCTGAGCCGGCGCTCGTTGGTAAGCTGGCTCAACGGGTTGGTCTGGTCCACGATCTGGGACAGCTCACTGCGGCCGAAGAAGTAGTTGATGGCGGCGCTGACCGTCTTGCTGTTTATGAGGCTGCGGGGGGTGAAGCTCTCCGGGTCTTTCAGGTTCATCCGGTCGCGCACGGTGCGCTCCATCTTCAGACAGCCCTTGCGCAGCTGGTCGCTGGCCAGCTCGCCGATGGTGCGCACGCGCCGGTTGCCCAGGTGGTCTATGTCGTCCACCTGGCCCTGGCCCTGGCGCAGCCTCAGGATGTAGAGTATGGCGTTGATGAGGTCCTCGGGCCGCAGGCACTGTTCTTCGATGGGGACGTTCTGGTTGAACTTGCGGTTGATACGGAAGCGGCCGACGGCGCCGAGCTGGTAGCGGTTCGGGTCGAAGAACTTCTCCCAGATGGTCTCCTTCGCCTTGTCGAGGGTGAAAGGCGTACCCGGCCTGAGTTTCCCGTAAAGTTCTTTGACGGCTTCTTCGTGGTTGCTGCTGCGGTCTTTGGCCAGGGTGTTCAGTATGAGGGGGTCGAAGTCCTCCGGCAGCACCGCGAGGGAGGTGAGGCCGGCCTCGGCCAGTTGCTGGGCGGTCTCTTCGGTGATGGTTTCGCCGGCGGCTACGAGCTGCAGTTCGCCGTCTTCGACGGCGACGGTGATGGCGCTGACGCGCTCGCGCAGCCTGGCGCCGGCGGTTCCCTGCGTGAACTTGACGGTCTCGACATCATAGAACAGCTTCAGGATGGCCTCGTCGGTGGCGCGTTCTTCGTTCAGAGCGCGCACCAGGAGCGTGGCCGGCTGCTTGCCGCTCTGGTCGAGCTGGCAGACGAGGCAGTCGCGCCGGTTGACCTCCATCTCGACCCAACTGCCGCGCTGCGGGATGATGCGGCAGCTGTGGAAGACGCGGTCGGCGCCGAGCATGATGGGCATCTCGCCGAGGTAGACGTCTTCTTCGAGCACTTCGTTGGGTTTGTGCAGGCGCACACGGATGTAGAACGGCCGGCCGTAGGTAAGGCGCAGCTGCAGGCATTGCTCGGGCAGGTAGCGGGGTTTGCCGAGCTTGAATTCGATGAACTCGACGCGGATACCTTTGGCCTCGTTCTCGATAGGGAAGGTCTCCATGAGGATTTTCTGGAGACCCGTAGCTTTCCTCTCAGCGGGCGGGACGTCGGCCTGGAGGAACTCCTCGTAGGACTCCTTCTGGATGTCCGTCAGGTCCGGGACGTCAACCGCGCCGCCGATCTTGGAAAAATTGCGTGTGTCCATGTGTTATCGGCTCCCCGGTCAGTTTGATGGATAAAGGGTGCGGGGCGGCCGCGCCTGGCGCAGGCGGACCGCAAGACAGTGGGGGCCAGGCACACTGCTGCTTGCCTGGCCGTCTGTGATATGGGCACTGACTCTGCCGGCTCTGCTCAACGCCGCCTTCCCCTCTGCTTAGGGCGTTATTCCGGCTGGACCTCCACTTCGGCGCCGGCTTCCTCAAGCGTGCTGGCGACCTTCTGGGCCTCTTCTTTCGAGAGGGCTTCCTTGACGGTGACCGGCGCGCTTTCCACCAGGTCCTTGGCTTCTTTGAGAGCGAGCGTCGTCTCGCTGCGGACGGCCTTGATGACCTGGATCTTCTTGTCGCCGAAGCTCTTGAGCTCGACCTTGAAGGAAGTCGGCTCGGCCTCTTCTTCCTCGGCAGCGGCCGGGCCGGCGGCCACGGCGACCGGCGCGGCTGCGGCCTCGATGCCGAACCTGTCCTCGAACGCCTCGACCAGTTCGCTCAGCTCCAGCAACGTGAACTCGCTGATGATGTCCAGTACCTGCTCGACCTTCTCCGAGAACTGCCTGGTGCCTTCTTCGACTATGGCTTCTGCCATGATGAGACCTCCTGTCGGCCAGGTTAATGCCTATTGGTCTTGCTGATCTTCTTTCTGCTCACGCAACTGCTCCAGGCCGTTGAGGAAGGCGCGCGGCCGGGACAGCAGCCCGCCCACCAGCCGTCGCACGGGGGCCACCAGCGCGCCGGCCACCATGCTGAGCAGCTCCTCTCGGCCGGGTATGTCGGCCAGTTTTTTCACCGTTTCGGCGTCAATGGTCTTGCCGTCCGCATAGCCGCCGCGCACCTGGAGGGCCTCGCACTGTTTTGCCGCTTCGTCAACGGCTTTGGCGGCGCCGACGGGGTCTTCGGCCCAGACGACGGCCACGGGCCCCCGCAGCAGGGACGTCACCGGCTCGGCCCCCAGCCGCTGCATGGCGATGGCGAACAGCGAGTTCTTGACAACCATCATCGTGCCGCCCTTCTGCCGGATACTCTCCCGGACGGCGGAATCGGTGTCGGCCGTGATTCCCTGGTAGTCCACCAGGACACAGCCGGACTTGTTGATATCGCGGAGCTGCTGTTCCATCTCCGCTACCATCAGTTCTTTGACTCTCCGGGGCATCGCTCTCAACTCCGGGTGAATGCTTCGGCCAGGTCTATTTTGACGGACGGGTTCATGGTCGTGCTGAGGTGGACGCTCCTGAGGTAGCGGCCCCCGGCGGCGGGGGGCCTCAGGCGCAGCAGTTCATCCACGAAGACGCGCACATTTTCGGCCAGCGCCTCCGTGCTGAACGAGACGGTGCCGACCGGCAGGTGGACGTTGCCGCCAGCGTCGTTGCGAAACTCGACTTTGCCGCCCCTGAACTCAGCGACGGCGGGGCCGATGTCGGCCCGCACGGTGCCGCTCTTGGGCGAGGGCATCAGGCCCCTGGGGCCGAGGAAGCGGCCCAGCCGGCCGATGCGGCTCATCATGTCCGGGGTGGCCAGGGCGACATCGAAGTCCATGAAGCCGTTCTCGACGCGTTCGATCAGTTCGTCGGCTCCGACCACGTCGGCGCCGGCCTGCGCGGCTTCTTCGGCGGCGGGCCCTTCGGCGAAGACGGCGACCCGGCGCGTCTTGCCCGTGCCGTGCGGCAGGGTGATGGTGCCGCGGACCTGCTGGTCGCTCTGGCGGGGCTGGATGCCCAGTTCCACCGCGCACTCGACGGTCTCCTCGAAGCGGGGGTGTTCCATGGATTTCAGCAAGTTCAGGGCCTGTTCCAGGGGATATTCCCGCTCGCGGTCCACCATTTCTCGGGACTTGAGATATCTGCGACTTCTGCGTGCCATTTGTACCTTTTCCTGCGGTTTTTTTTGATCTTGCGCGGCCTTCAGTCCACGACTTCCACGCCGGCGCTGCGGGCCGTGCCTTCGATGATCTTCATGGCGCCTTCCAGGTCGGCCGCGTTCAGGTCCTCCATCTTCTCTTCGGCGATCTGGCGCACCTGCTCCCGCGTCACGGTGCCGGCCGTCTCGCGGCTGGGCGCCTCGGAGCCTTTGGCGATGCCGGCCGCTCGCCTTATGAGGTAAGAGGCCGGCGGCGTCTTGACATCGAACTCGAAAGACCCGTCCCTGTAGACGCGGACTTCAACGGGCAGAGGCACGCCCATCTGGTCGCGCGTTCGCTCGTTGAACTGGCTGATGAAGCGGCCGATGTCCACGCGGTTCTGGCTCAGCACGGGGCCGAGCGGCGGGGCCGGGTTAGCCTGGCCGCCGGTCACCATGACCTTCAGCACGGCTGTGGGCTGTCGTTTTGCCATGTGCGGGAGTCTCCTACCGGAATCGTCCGGAACGCGGGGACGGTCTTCACAGGGATTGGACCTGCCAGTATTCGAGTTCGACGGGCGTGGACCGGCCGAAGATGTTGATCACCACCTTGACTTTGCCGCTGGTGGGGTTGATCTCCTCGACATAACCCTCGACGTTCTTGAACGGCCCCTCTTTGATCCGGACCATTTCTCCCTCGTTCAGGTCGATGTCCAGCTTCGGGGCCTCGGCCTCGATTTCCTCGGTCTGGCCCAGGATGCGGTTGACTTCTTCTTCCTGCATGGGCCAGGGCCGTTCGGAGCCGATGAAGTCGCCCACGCCGCTTGTCTCGCGTATCAACTGCCACAGGTCGTCGGGTATGTGTCCGTGCTCGTCCACTTCTATCTGGACGATGACGTAGCCGGGGAAAAGCTTGCGCTCGACGACCTGGCGTTTGCCGCCCCGCATCTCGGTGACGGACTCGGTGGGCACCATGACGGTGGGGACGCGGTCCCGGATGCCCTCAAGCTCCAGCGCGTTGACCAGGCCGGTTCTGACGCGCTCCTCGCGGTTGCTCTGCACGCGCAGAACGAACCATTCCTTGGCCGTCGGCTCGGTCGCCGGCTCGTCTTGCTTTTCGGTTTGTCTTGTCTCTGCCATAGTTCCAGGATACCTGCGCGGTGAGTTGCGGCCGGTGCTTCGTATAGATCAGCGGCGCCCCGGCCCCCCGAGAGGGGCGGCACTGCCGGCTTCTCAGCGCGGCAGCACTTCAATCAGGCGCATCGCGAATGTCACAGTCCAGTCCACTACGAAAAGGAATACGCCCAGCAGCACGATACCTATCAGCACGGCGGTTGTGGAGCGGGTCAGCTCGTCGGTGTCCGGCCAGGAGACCTTGCCCATCTCGGCTTCTGTGTCGATAAGCAGGTCAATGAGCGCGTGCGTCTGGCTGTCAATGGCCTTGATGCCGGTGCTCGGGCCCATGCAGAGCACCAGGATGAGGATGCCGAGCACGCCGAAAACGCCGGCGGACCAGAGGGCGGCGACAGGCACGGCCATCCCGAGCAGCCGCACGGTATCGGGCGTGACGGTAAGCTGATAGAGGCGGAAGCTGCCGAACAGCGCCAGCAGCAGCATGGCGGTGGCGGCCGCGCCGCGAGCATAAACTCCCTGACCGGGTCTGTACGGGTTCAAAGGTCTCGGATGGGGTTAGAGAAAGCTCCGTTGACTCATCTGACCGGCCGCGCGCCGCCTGGCCCTGGCCGGCAGCGGTCCCCGTGCGGGATTGGCAGGCCAGGAGGGACTCGAACCCCCAACCGCCGGTTTTGGAAACCGGTGCTCTGCCGGTTGAGCTACTGGCCTGCGAGCGGCCACGTTGCCCGGGGCCCCGCCGCGGTCTCTACCATCAGCGCGCGTTATTTCCTCTTCTGCCGATGCAGCGTATGTTTACGGCAACGGCGGCAGTGTTTTTTCAACTCAAGTCGTTTGCCGCCCCTCGTTTCGGTGGAGGTGCGGTAATTTTCGTTGCGGCACTCGGTGCATTCAAGTGTCACGTACTGGCGCATGGAGTCCCTTATTCGATGACGTTGGTGACAACACCGGCGCCGACCGTGAGGCCGCCCTCGCGGATGGCGAAGCGCAGTTGCTCTTCCATGGCGATGGGTGTGATCAACTCCGCTTCCAGGGTCACGTTGTCGCCCGGCATGACCATGTCCACGCCCTCAGGCAGCGTGATGGTGCCGGTCACGTCGGTGGTCCGGAAGTAGAACTGGGGCCTGTAACCCGGGAAGAAAGGCTTGTGGCGGCCGCCTTCGTCTTCGGTCAGGACGTAGACTTCGCCTTCGAACTTGGTATGCGGCGTGATGGAGCCGGGTTTGGCCAGAACCATTCCGCGATCGAGTTCGTCTTTTTCGACACCGCGCAGCAGGATGCCGACGTTGTCGCCGGCCTGGCCCACGTCCAGTGTCTTGCGGAACATCTCGACGCCGGTGGCGACGGTTTTGCGGATGTCGTGCGACATGCCGACGATCTCGACTTCGTCCCCGACGCGGACGGTTCCGCGTTCGACCCGGCCGGTGCCGACGGTGCCGCGCCCCTTGATGCTGAAGACGTCCTCGATGGGCATCAGGAAGGGCTGGTCGATGGCGCGGGCCGGCTCGGGGATGTAGTTATCGAGCGCCTCCATCAGTTCTCTGACACAGACGGTGGCTTCTTCGTCGTCGGGGTTTTCCAGGGCCCTGAGGGCCGAGCCGGACACCACCGGCAGGTCGTCCCCGGGGAAGTCGTAATCGCTGAGGATTTCCCGCACCTCCAGCTCCACCAGTTCGAGCAGTTCCGGGTCGTCGAGCTGGTCGGTCTTGTTCAGGAACACGACGATGGCGGGCACGTTGACCTGGCGGGCCAGCAGCACGTGCTCTTTGGTCTGGGGCATGGGGCCGTCGGCGGCGCTGACCACCAGGATGGCGCCGTCCATCTGGGCTGCGCCGGTGATCATGTTCTTGATGTAGTCGCGGTGGCCGGGGCAGTCCACGTGGGCGTAATGGCGGTTGTCGGTCTGATATTCGACGTGCTGTGTCTGGATGGTGATGCCCCGTTCTCTTTCCTCCGGGGCATTGTCGATGCTGTCGAATGTTCGGTATTCGGCCAGACCCTGTTTGCTCAGGTAGAGTGTCATGGCGGCGGTCAACGTGGTTTTGCCGTGGTCCACGTGGCCGATGGTGCCGACGTTGAGGTGCGGCTTGGTCCGCTTGAAGTCCTCCTTAGCCATGGTCCGTTACATCCTCCAAAGTATTGTGAAGCAAAACGAGTCTGTTACACCGGAGCAGCCAAACCGCTCAACACGAGGGGACCCTTTCGGCACATCTCCGACGGGCTGGTTCGGGCCCCGCTGCCCCGCGCCAATCCGGGCCGCCGCTTCGAAAGGCGGCGGCACCGCTTTGCGAAAAAGCCGCATGCCAATAGTGACGAATGGAACTGCGGACGAATGGAGCTGCTGATGGGATTTGAACCCATGACCTCGTCCTTACCAAGGACGCGCTCTACCACTGAGCTACAGCAGCGGCGTTTCACCTCGAGAGCCAGCGATTGTAACCCCGCCCCAACCTGACAACGAACAAGGACACTGCACCTGTGCCTTGCCGGTTGGGCAATCGCCACGAGCTGCGCGCGATCAGCGGGTTGCGTGCGGGCACACACTCTTGATTATGTGCATGCTACAGCACCGGGCCCGGCAAGTCAAGCGCATTGCCGGTTTTCTTATCTGGAGCGGGCGATGGGGCTCGAACCCACAACAACTGGCTTGGAAGGCCAGAGCTCTACCAGTTGAGCTACGCCCGCGCTGCTTGCTGGTGGGCAGGGGAGGATTCGAACCTCCGAAGGCATCGCCAACAGATTTACAGTCTGTCCCCTTTGGCCGCTCGGGAACCTGCCCACTGCTCTTTCAAAGCCGGCGGCCCGCAATCAGGCTGCATGGAGCTAGTGAGGGGAGTCGAACCCCTAACCTGCGGTTTACAAAACCGCTGCTCTACCGTTGAGCTACACTAGCGTGGCGACCGACCGGAACAATGAATATACCACATTGGCGAGCGCTTGCAAGTGCACAGGCGCTTGCACGCGCTCTGCGGCCAGCCCCGCCGCTGCCGGCGGGAGTGGGCAGAAAAATCGCCGGTTCCGACTTGAAAAGTGTGCCCATTGTCAGTATAGTATCCGGTAGGCGCTACACCGCTCTTCACTGGCGGACACACCATGGACCACTTCACAGAGGATGAACACCTGCTGGTCGGCCTGGCTGCCACAAGCGGCGTCGGGCCGGCGACGCTGCAGGCGCTGCTGCAGCGCAATGGCGGGCGGGTGGGCGGTCTCGCCGCGGCCGTGCGCGGGCGGGCGGGGGCCGGCCTGCGCGACGCGGCGGGGCTCAGCGTCGGGGACGCCTGCCGGCGGGGGCGCGCCGTCTGCCGCCGGGTTGCCGCAGCGGGCGGGCGCACACTAGTGGCGGGGCGGCCGGGTTACCCGGCCCGCCTTGACGGTGT
>PUMJ01000274.1 GCA_003551305.1 Candidatus Brocadiaceae bacterium | reverse complement strand
GGGCTGTTGGAAGGGTTTTACTCGGAGGAATGACAATGACGACGCTCATCACGATGGAACTGGACGACGGGGCGGTGGTCCAAAGCGAGCTTGACGGCGACCTCGCCCGATACCTACGGCAACTCGCCGAGGAGATCGACGCGGTGGAATACGTCGAGGACCTCGACGGCATGCGGGTCATGCTTCGCGACGCCAGCGAGGCGGTGGTCGGGCGGGCGTTTGTCTTCGTCGGCCACAAGGGCCACAAGTGAACCAGAACCGCTCCAGGACCGGGGTCGGGCGTGCCGACCGCCGGGACCGGGGCACAGATCGAGAGGAGTACGACAGATGAAACTCGTCGAGAAGTACAGGCCGCAAGAGTGGGGGGACGTGATCGGGCAGGACAAGGCGCTCGACCAGATCGACCGGCTACGGGCGCGCGGGCTTGGCGGAAGGGCGATATGGCTGTCCGGGCCGAGCGGCACGGGCAAGACGACTATCGCCCGACTCATAGCCCAAGAGGTCGCCACCCCCTGGCACACACATGAACTCGACGCCACCGAGTTGAAGGCCGACCGGCTGTCGGAGATTCTTGAGGACATCGCGCACTACGGCATGGGCAAGCGCAACGGTAAGGCGGTCGTGGTCAATGAGGCACACGGTCTCCGGGCCGACATCATCCGCCGGCTGCTCGTCGCGCTGGAAGACATCCCGCGACACGCGATATGGGTGTTCACGACGACCGCCGACGCGCAATCGGAACTGTTCGACGCCAAACTCGACGCCAACCCGCTCCTGTCGCGATGCGCGGAGATCAGCATGGCAAAACGAGGACTGGCCGAGCCGTTCGCGCGGCGCGCCAAGGAGATCGCCCAGGCCGAGGACCTCGATGGTGCGCCCGAATCCCGTTATCTCCGGCTGATGAAGGACGTGAGAAACAACTTTCGCCGCGCCCTACAGAAGATCGAGTGCGGCGAGATGCTCGACTGACAACAACAGAGGAGAACAGGACAAATGGGAAAGAGTTTCTCGCCCCGCCCGAGATCGCATTGGCTGGCACGGTGCGTTGACTGCAAGCGGACCGTTATCACGGTGCGACGAACGCCCTGGGCACGGCACCTCGGCCACCAGGGCGACGACGGGCGATACCGATGCGGACGTTGCCACCTGGCGAGACTCGATGCCCGTGACCAGATCAAACGAAAAAAGGAGAAGGACCGATGCGACTGACACAGAAATGCGATTGCGAGACCGGCTACGTCTATAACCACAAGTGGGATGAGTGGAACCGGCTTGAAAGCGAGATGGTCGGCCCACCGCCGCACTGGAACTCGCCAGAGTACGAGGCATGGGCCGAGAAGTCGGACCAATTCGAGCAGAAGCATCCGCAACCCGACGAGCCGGAGGAGCTTGTGTGCCCGGAGTGTGACGGCCTGGGCTACACGCTGACAGACGAAGGCCAAGAAGTCGCCAAGGTGGTCGCCGCCTCGCCCGCGTTCGAGGCGCTGGAGCGGCGAGTCGCCAAACTGGAAGGGAGGGCCAGCCGGTAATGACCACGGTAATCAAGGCGTGCGCACCGCTCCTCGCCGTGTGTGGCGGGATCGCCGCCATAGCCGCAATTGCGTGGTGGCTTGGACACTGGAAACGACACAGGAAACGAACGGAGAACGAGAACAATGACACCCGCCGAGAAAGTAAAGAAACTACTTGATGTGACCGGGATGTCTTGGGCCGACCTCGCGACCAAACTCTGCGTTCGCGAGCACACCATCTACAACTGGTTGAAGGGCAAAACCCACCCCCACGAAGTCAACCTACGACAGATCGACCGGCTTCTGAAGGACCTCAACCTCGATAATGAAAGGGAAACAGGCATGACACCAGGCGAGAAAGTAAAGAGACTACTTGATGTGAGTGGCATGACCAGGGCCGACCTCGCGACTAGACTCTGCGTCACCGAGGAAACCATCTATACGTGGTTGAAGGATAGAACCCGACCGAGCAACGTGCATCTCCGCGAGATCAACCGGCTGCTCAGCGACCTGGGCCTGATGTATATCGACCCGTCCGAGGAACTGCTATGAGTAATACGAAGACCGCCATCATCTACACCCGCTACTCACCCCGCCGCGACGAGGAGACGAGCGAGAGCTGCGAGACTCAAGAGGACCTGTGCCGCGACTATGCCCAAAGGCACGACCTCGACATTCGCCGCGTGTACGCCGACCGGGCATTGTCCGGGGCAGACGCCGACCGCCCTGGCCTCTGGGCTGCTGTCGCCGACCTGCGACGCGGTGACGCCCTGCTCGTCTATCGGCTCGACCGACTCGCCCGTGACGTGCTCCTCTCGCTGACAATCGACCAGCAGGTGTCCAAGAAGGGGGCGAGAATCGTGTCGGCGAGCGGCGAGGGCAACGGGCCGACCGACGAAGCGTGGTTGGTCCGGGCGATCCAGCAGGTGCTTGCCGAGTACGAACGCCGACAAATCCGCCGGCGCACATCCGAAGCGATGCTACGGCACCAGCGTCAAGGCCGGCGCATGGGGTCGATCCCGCCGTTCGGCTACAAAGAGGACCCCGAGGACGACGCGCTCCTCGTCCAGGACGACCGCGAGCAGGCGATCATCGAGCAGATGCGAACACTGCGAGAGGACGACGGGATGAGCTACAGGGAGATCGCCCGGACGTTGACCGAGGCAGGGCTATCGCCGCGCCAAGCCGAGAAGTGGTCTCACGTCACCATCCGGGCCATCCTCAAACGGCAGTAAATCGAAGGTCCTATCGGTCGGGGAGTACCATCATGTCGTCGCAGGCGGCGGCTCACAGGGCCAGAATCGAGCGATTGCACCCCAAACCGCCGTAATTCCGCCAAATCGCAGGATGTAGAGTTTGAACGCCGGTCGGCACGTGGCCT
>PUMJ01000120.1 GCA_003551305.1 Candidatus Brocadiaceae bacterium | reverse complement strand
CTCCGGCGCAAAGGCTTGATCATCCACCCGATAACTTGAATCATTATATTCATAGCTGACAAACCCGTCACTCAGAGACCGGGTCGCCCACATGAAATCGTCATCAGTGATGGACTGAACCAGCGTCCCGTAGTCGGGATGCCACAGCAACCCTATATCGGCGACGCGACGGGGTGAATGTATCACGTAATAGGAAGGACGGCGGACATGGGTGAAAACAGGTTGACCGAGGAATATGTTTCCGCTGTCAACCCGTTGATGGACGAACCTTTGGGATTTGATATAGGGCAGCAGCTCAAAGGCTTCCTGTCGCTGCTCCTCCGACGGATACTGCCTCAAAACGTTCCGAAGTTCCTGGGAATTCTGACCGAAATATCCCCATCGGCTCACACTCAACGACGGCGGAGCCCCCCACTGTTCTTGCATTGTCTTCCGCGCCTGTTCAATCTCCCGCGCCGCGTCCTCCTGACTCCGACAGTAAGGCCGCCCCAGAGGCACCGCTTCGGCAAGCGGGGTATGATAACGGCCGGCCCTGTCGGTGTTGTAACCCGATTGCCTGTCGGCAAAAAGTCCGGGGACAAAAAACCTCTCGCCGTTCGGCTGAAGGACAGCGTTATAGCTGATCCATTCAATGCCTTTTGCATATTCCTCCTCCAGCAGATCGCCGAATGTCTCCTCCCCGTTTCCATCCGGCAGCGGGCGGTTACGACCATATGCCCACGCTCTTTGCAGCCCTCCCAAAGTAACGCCGTAGTAATTGAAACATAATCCTCTGTGCTCATAGGGATAGCCGGCGGGACTGTAGAATTCTTCCAGGCCTTGCCGCATTCGCCGCTCCAGGGCGCTGGCCATCTCCTCATCCTCATAAAGAGAAATATAGGCCATTGCAGACCCGAAAACAGCGGTATACTGATTGGTGAAAATTCTCCCCCACCACCAAGCGTGTCCCCATTCTTCCAACACCTCCATAATCAGCATGCGGGCCGCCTCCCGCACCTCCTGATGCACATCGGGGTCGATGGGTGGTGCGTCCTCATCAAAAATTACAAGCGTCTCAAGAATACCGCTCACCCCGAAAGTAGAGGTTGCAAGATGATTTTCAAGTCTGCCGCCGTATCCCTTCACCTGACTAGCCCAGAAAGACAGATACGCCTCAAGCCGCTTGCGCAGAGCCTCGTCGCCGTGATAGGGATTCCAGGGCGCATCCTTTGTATAAAACCAGGCCATAGCCTGACAGTGCTCCATCCTTCTCATGATTCGTTGCGCACCCACGGGGAGGCGATCATAGTCTGAAGCTCCTCGCAGCGGCTGCTCCATGCGGACTGCATTGGCGATGGTGTGCAGGTGAGCCAGGTTGTAGACAAAAGAATGGTTCCCGTCCATTATAACCTCCTCGTCATCCACCATGTCCGGAGAGATGGCCGACCAGTTGACCTGCGAGACTTTCTTCAGCACCGGCACGCTGTGCGATTGAACCGGCGTTACGCCGCGGGCGTCATCAACCTCGACGAAATATGTACCGGTATCGTCAGCTTTAATATTCGACAACGTCAGGGAGCTTTCCGTGGCGCCGTCGATCGGTTCGCCGTCGTGAAACCACTGGTGGGAGACCTCTCCCTGCGGCTGACTCAGCTCCACCGGACCGAGAGTCAAAGATTCAGTTCCCAGTTCCTCGAGGTAAATTGTTTCCCTGGGCAATTCAGTTTTGAACGGTTCAGACAGTGTCCATTCCGGATTTCCCTTGAATTCCCCGAAGTAATCAGGCATAACGAGATTCTGGAGAATATCGCCCTCGCCGTCGTTCATCGGCCAGTACCCCTCAAGCCCCTCTTCATCGCCGGAAAGGGCTTTTCCCATCCGCTCCTGGATTTCACTCTGTTTTATGTCGCCCCGCCAGACGCGGACATCAGAGAGCGCGCCGCGCCAGTTCAGATTTATCCCGGGGGTAGATCCTAAGTGCCAGTTGTCATGCCCCCAATCACTCTTCAATGTGTCCCCGCCCTCAACGGAACTCCAGCTGGCCCGGCGCTCGCCGTTTATATAAAATCCCGGCTCCGCACCGGAAAACACAACGGCAATGTGATGCCATTTGCCGTCTTCGGCTTCGGGCTCTATGCCGTCCTGATTGATGAAAAACGAACCGTCTCCGTCACTCATTCTAACCATCCATTTCCCGTCTCTGCCGATTCCTATCTGAAAGTCTAAATAACGGTCCAACGTGTCGGTATTGGCGACCGCGACCATAGGATATACCGCATGCCTGAAATACGCCTTGATCAACTCCGGCTTGGCCCAGAATTCAACAGCTCCCCTGTGAGAGGTGGAGTCCAGCAGTTCGATCCCGGCATTCTTACCGTCAAATGCCACCGCCGCCTCGTGAGGCGGTTGCCCATAAGCAACAGCGTTCGTTAAGAGAAAGATCCCGCAGCAAACCGGCAACCATTTTTTTATAGACATTTTATACTTTCCTTTCCTTGGATTGCGTTCTGTTTCCCTTGGCTTCCATTTTTCTGCCCCTTCATTTTTTTTGCCCTTATTAAATGTGCGGTTCTGTCAACTAACAGATCTCTCTTTTTGGTATAACGCATTTATTTGCAGAGAGTTGCCTGTACGGAAAGCTTGTCCCCGCACTTTGACTTATTTTTGTTCGCTAATCCAGAGTTGAATCAGCATCTGAAAAAAAAGATAAATCACTGGGAAAAAGGCCGGGACCAATCAGATTATAAAAAAAACCAAACAGAAAGAACCCGGCCGTGTTTATACGTTCCTGTACGTTTAACGTTTATATTTTTGAAATTAATGATTTTTAACCCTGATTAATTCATGCGCCGGGTTTTCCGCGGATTGCTCCGAGACAAGCCCGACCGCCGATGCCAAGCGCTTTGGAGTGCGCATGCTT
>PUMJ01000095.1 GCA_003551305.1 Candidatus Brocadiaceae bacterium | reverse complement strand
CTGAGCGGCGTTCTGACGCCCTGGGCAACCCCGAACGTCCAATGGCACGGTCTCGCGGCGGTCCTCGATCCGGTCCGGATGGCGGCGGCGGCTGCCGGCGAGCGGCGGCGATTGTCCTGGTAGCGACCGGTCCTGGTAGCGACCGCTCCCTCGATGCCGGATGGCGGCGGCGGATCGACCGGCGAAAGAGCGGTGGGCCGAGACTTTCGGGTTTATTTCGGGCGTATTTCGGCGGCGGCGAGCGGCGAGCGGCGGCAAGGGGCCCCAGGCCCACGGCGGAGGTTGCGCCACGCCCCCGGCGGCCTCTCGGGGGTTGGGACTCTCAATAAGCCAGGGGTCGAGATGTTGCTTATTTTGGTGCTATAGCGTTTGTTGTAGGGTGGAAGTGGCGCGCGTGCGCATGTGTGTGTGTGTGGGTGGTTCCATGTGCCCCATGTCCCGGAAGGGTGTCGTGTTTTCTCTCATGTAGCGCATGTGGGTGTAGCATACGGCACATGGTGGTCCGCCTCACCCCCCACCCCCTGTAGTCCCCCTCCCCCCTCTCCGTTTGAGTCGGCGGATGTTTGTTTGCTTACCGTCCGTCTTCGAGTGCCCGGATGGCGTTCTCCTGCCACGGTCCCGCGTCCTCCTGGGGCGACGGGAGCCCGGGCGGCCGGGTCGCCAGCGGCGGTATCACGCCGTGCGCGGTCTCGGCGTGGCATTCGCTGCACTGTCGGACGAGGTAGGTGTCGCACGTCGGGCACCGCACCTCGACCGGGACCGGGTCCCCGCAATGGCGGCATGTTTTTCTGGGTTTTCTCATTGGGCGACCTCCTTCCCATTTCAGTCGGCGATATTTGGGTCGTCCTCGAATAGCACGGGGTCGTTTTCGTGTCTGTTGAGCGGTGTGCGACTTCGGCGTTTCCAAAGCCACCATTCCCAGTATTCTTGTGCGTCTTTGAAGCCGTGGTCTTTTGTTTTTGGGTCGAAAGTGGCCTTTACAGCTTTCTCCCACATGGCGGCGATTTTGGGCCATCGTTCGACTTCGATTTTGATGTCAGCGGGGTTTGACTTCATTGGGCATAGTACGCATCCGAGTCGTTTGAATCCTTCGTCGTAGAGCGAGCAGTAGTCGAGTTCGCGTTCTCTGATGTATCCCCAAACATCCTCTGTCGTCCACGTCAGGATCGGGTGCAGGAGGATTTTGGACTTATCGCGGAAACACGCTTCCATCTGGCGCCTGCGGCTTCGGCGGTTGGACTCGCCCCAGCGCACGCCGTCCACCACGAGTCGGCCCCCGCCACCGGTTTCCTTGAGCAATTCGCAACAGAACCTGGCATTGCGGCGCGGTGGTAGGCCCTTGCGGCGGATTATCTGCGACATTGTTTCGTCAGACCGGTTGATGTTCACCTCCGGGTCCCGTTTGATAAACCGTACAAGTTCCGGCGGGTCCACTGTCGTCAGGTTGTGCCATATTTCGTGTTTGACTCCGGCCCGACGAACGAGGTCCTTGATGACTACCGAGTCCTTACCGCCGCTATCGCCGACCCAGTAGCCGGCAGGGTGCATTTTGAGTGCGTCCTGTTCGTGGAATTGCAGGAGTTCGATTGCGAGTTCGTCAATCGGCCCAGCGAAGGTCTGTTGTCCCATGTGCGTGCCTTTCGGGGCTTTATGTGTTTGAGCAGTGTTGCCAGATACGCTTTTTTCGTTGGTATTCGGGTCCGTCCTGTAGTCCTGCTTCTTCGAGTAGTGTGAGCCAGGCGTGGTTTGTGGCGCAACCGAAACTGCATCCGTTCTCGATGTGCGGTGCGATGAGTTGGTCGAATTTGTCGGCGTCCTCTTGCGTGCCCCAGGGGGGCGTGTTTCTGATTCCTTCGAGTTTTCGGCAGACTGGGCACTTCCATACGGCCTCGCAGAAGTGGACTCGCCACTGCTTTCCGGCCTCTGCGGGGTAGGGTTTGCCGGGGACGGCGGCCCACCTGTACTTGTTTCCGAGGTCGTCCTTGGTAAAGAGGCAGAGGATGTAGCCCGAGCCACGACAGTACTTGCAGCTTGTGGGGGTGGTGAGAGACGCCTTTCTTTTGGTCTGCTCGATCTGGTTGATGGTCTGGCGCAGGAGTAACACGGGCTTCGGGTATCGGGGGAGTTCGTCGTTCTGCGCGAGCCGGTCGATCTCGGTGATGGCCTGGGCGAGGATCGGTTGCTGTGTGGTGCGTTTGACGTGGTGGAGGAACGTTGTCTCGGCCTGTTTGATGGGCCGCAGATGGGTTTCGGCCCATGCGGAGTAGAAGTCGATGAGTTGGTCGGTGCTTTTCCCTTGCAGATCGAGCATGTGTCTGTTCTCCTGTTCTTCAGTCGTTCAATCCGAGAATATCGCGGATATTTGCTTCCTGCTCTGGTGAGAGGTCCTTTGTGCCTGCCTCGTGCTGGTCGGTGTAGGCCCCTTCGAGGATTTTGGTGACGCTATCGGGGCGGATGAACCAGTCGAAGTTCGCGATCCACCCGGTTCTGGAGTGTCCTGTGAGGAAGTTTGAGCGTGGTATCTCGGCGAGCGCCTTCTTGTAGTCGTCGCGCCAGGCCTTGCTTTTCCAGCGTTGTCGGATTTTCTGTTTTCTGGAGTCTGTGAGGGTGCGGATGGTTGGCAGGCCGCTTTCTTGGGCCATCTCGTTCCATTCGTCGGCGATCTTCTGGAGCGGTGTGTTGGCCGCGGTCTGTTGCTTCTGTACGCCGTTTTCCTGCGTTTCTTGGCCGTTCTGACATGCATGCTGTTCATGTGGTGGTTCACATGATGGTTCAAGAGAACCCCCTACGGGGTTCTCTGGGGGTGACACTGGCGTCGCCCCCCTCGTGTCCTTGGCGTCGCTCCCCTGGTGGTCTGGGCGGTGCCCCGGGGTGACCGTGGTGTCACTCCCCCCTTCTTCTTGTTGTTTTGGTAGGTGGAGCCAGAAAACGTTTGATGTGGAGCCGCCGTCTTTGTTTTTACGTTTGACTCGTTTGACGATGCCCTGGTCTTCGAGGTCGTTGATGATCCGCATGACGGACCGTTTCGATATTGCGGCTTTCTCTGCGATCGTCTGGTAGTTGGGCCAGCAGGCCCCGTCGTCGGAGCAATGGTCGGCGAGCGCCAAGAGGACGAGGCGTGTGCCGCTCGTGTACTGGTCGGACAGTTGAAATACTTGGCTCATCAGTTTGACGCTCATCGCTTACTCCCTTTGTTCCAGTAGCTTTGCTGTTTTGAGTTCTTTGATTGCGCTGTCAACATGTTTGGAGAGAATCCCGCATTCGAGCGAGACGGCAGTTGCCGATATGTTTTCGACGTGGCCCTTTTCGTCGGCGATGTGGTTGAGGTAGGCCCAGACGATCTTCGCGTCGGACGACAGGGCAATCGAGCGGAAGACGGCGCTCGGTATGCGTATTTCGTGGGGGTCGAACGGCGAGATGGTCGCATTGAAGTCCGCGCCCGCCTCGTATTCGGCCCGTTCTTCGGTCATGTTTCGTGCCTTTCGAGTTCGTTGCTTGGATGCCAGGCAGAGGAGCCGGGGGCACCGGGGGTCACAACGAAGTATCTGTACTGGGACTTGCTGTCGTCGTCGTTCCAAAGGATGCGGACGCCCCGGACGATGCCCGGATACTTGTTCTTGACGCCGGCTCCCCGGACGAGTACTCGGTCGCCGTTCCAGAATTGAAAGGTCGCTTCGGGCATTATGCGTCATATCCTTTCTGTAATGGCTGGGAGCGGGCGGCGAGACTGTGCGACTTGTGCTGGGGGGTGGCCCGCTCCCAAACCGTTTCTTGTTTCGCTCATCACGTTTTCCCCCCGCCAAAGACCAAAGCGGGCCTCGACCAGTAACGCAGGAAGTCCCGCCATTCAATAGGCGGCTTGCCTTTGGCGTTCTGGCCCCTGTAGAACATCGGGTAGGGCATTCCGCCGGCGTCAAAAACCCGCCTCACCCTGATCTCCGCGTCTCTCAAATTGTCTTCTGGTTGGCCGACGAGCACATAGCAACCGATGGCCCGCTGGCGGATACCGTGGTATCGGAGCGTCTGGATCGCCCGTTCGACCGACGACCACTGCTCGGGCCGGTCGTATGCCAGATAGAGGATTTCCAGTCGCATTGCGGCCAGTTGCTCGGCCTGCCAGTCGTGTAGCCGAGCCGCTTCAAGACCGCCAGTGAGTCGAGCGGCTCTACTCTGCCGAGCGAGCATTGCGAATACTTCGTCGATGTGCATCTTCGAGCATGCGAGCAGGTTGTTATCAACCACGTCATAACCGTCTTTTATCTCCAACTCCCACAACGGCCCTTCTCGCTTCGGGACGAGGCAATGGTCGCAATTGTTGACGCAACCCCTCGATGTGATCGTGTAGCCCTCTTTCAGGTAGAGGCCCGGAGTGAACTCGCCGCCTGGATCACCGAACGCCGGACCGCCGAGCTTGACCAAGTATCCTTGGCTCGACCAGGCCGCCGCGAGCCGCTGGGCTTTCTGGATGTCCCAGGTGAACGTGCAACTGACGTGGACCTCATCGGCAGGCGGTTGCATGCCGGGCAGAGGGGGTTCGCCGACATAGGCCGTGTCGTCTGTAGGAGTGGCCTTGGTACGCCTGGGGAAGACTCGGATGATCTCTTTACCGTTCACCAACACGGGCACGACTCCGCAGGTGTTGTGTGTAGTGTGCAGGGGGCGGCGACCCGGTCAAGCAGGGTATTTGAACTTGATGAGGGCCGAGAAAAGTGGCTGCGGAGAGGGGTGGTTTTATCTCCGCAGTACTACTCGTCTCGCCACCCCCGCACACAAGCAGAGTACCCCACAAAATCGGGGATGTCAACCACAATTCCAAAAAAGTGCTTGACATTTCCGAGAAAATAGTGTAAGCACTATATATTGTGGTCTGGAGGCCGACATGTAGTAGCGTCTTCGTCGCACGTGCGGGGCGCGGAGCCAATGGCAGAAGGCAAACGCGAGTTCAAAGAGCGACTCCAGTCCGAGGGGCGTTGGGATGAGTTTGTCATTGCCCGCCAGATGTACCAAGATCATCACGGGGTTTCGCTGTCCGAGGCCGGGAGCGAAATCTATCCCTTCTTCAAGCCCGGCAGCAAATCAGAAGACCTTGAGGGCCAGAAATGGATGGACGTGAAGTCCCTGCCACCGGACCGATTCCAGAAGAAGAAGACCGAGTTGGATGCCGCCGAGAGACAACTGCGTGAGGCCCAGGCGGCGGAGGACGACGACGAGTTCGACGGCTGGTCGCGGGCCGACCTGCCGATGGACATTATCTGGGTGTACCAGAATATGAAGGTCACTGGGGTCAAGCCGGAAGACGCACCGTCGAGCGGGGCATGGGCCTTGCTCGAATGGGCGAGGAAGCCCGCAAATATGCGGGACTTTTACAAGGACTTCCTGTCCCGAATGCTGCCGACCCGTGCAGAGGTCGATCGCGAATGGCAGCATGCGGACGACGGGAAGTCGGTAGAGGAGACGTGCAATCAGTTACTTGAACTGGCAGACGAGCTCGGTTCTGGGGCAGATTCTGAAGGCACCATATTACTCGATGGTGCCCAAAGCACTCCGCCCCAACCTGAAGTGGCGCAGGCAGCTCATTCGTAGGGGTTCGGTCGATCCGGACTTCGCGATGGACATGTGGAGAATGTGCGCCCGCGACCCGCTCTTCTTCGTCAACAGTTTCTGCTGGCTGCACGAGCCGCGCGGCAAACGGGCACGGGTCATGCCGTTCATCACATACCCGTTCCAGGACGAGGTGATCGCCGAGCTTGTTTCGGCAATGGGCTTTGGCGAGGAGCAACCGCACGATGTCGGTATCGAAAAGAGCCGGGACATGGGTTTGAGTTGGATGTTGACCACGGTCTTCGGATGGGCTTGGCTGTTCAAGCCGAACGTCTCGCTCATGCTGGTGAGCCGGAAGGAGGTCCTCGTTGACAACGGGCCGGGCGACTCGGACACCCTGTTCTGGAAGCTCCGGTTTCAATTGAAGCGGATGCCCGGTTGGATGGTCCCGAAGCATGACTCGGTCCGGCTCAGACAGGTGAACCTCGAAAACGGGAGTACGATTGACGGCGAGAGTACGACCGGCGACGTAGGGCGTGGTGGTCGGCGGACGGCAATTGGGCTTGACGAGTTCGCGTCGTTCGAGAGCGTCCGGCCTGGGAGCGGTGACGAAGCACTTGCCGCGACCCGCGACAACACCCGGTGCCGCATCTTCAACTCGACCCCGAAAGGGACGGGGGTCGCATTCTACCAGCGGGTGGTCAAGAACCCGGCGATCCGCACCATCCAGACGCACTGGACACAGCATCCTCTCAAGCGGCGCGGGATGTACCGCGCCGACAAAAAGGGACGGCTGGAGATACTCGATGAGCAATACCAATTCCCACCTGACTACCCGTTTGTACTTGACGGACGGGTACGCTCGCCTTGGTATGATGCGGAGGAAGCACGGGCCGGGAGCCGGCAGGAGATCGCTCAAGAGTTGGACATTGACCATCTTGCTGCTGGCAGCCAGTTCTATGACGAGGAAATCCTGCGACAGGTTCTTCGAGACGACGTTCGCGCCCCGTTCTACGAGACGAACGAGGTCCTCGATATGCTGCCCAAGGAGCTTGCGAAAAACCTTGAGGTCGGGATGGGGCAAAGGATGGTGTTGCGTCTTTGGGTTCCTGTAGACAAACAGAGCGGGCCACCGCCCGGCGAGTACGGGATGGGCATCGACGTGTCGGCGGGTTCTGACCGGAGCAACTCGGTTGTGTCCATCGGCAACTTAGCGACCGGCGAGAAGGTCGCGTCTTTCTCCTCGACAAAGGTCCTGCCGCACGACCTCGCGACGTGGGCCGCAGTACTCGGTCGATGGTTCGGGGGCAAGCATGAGTTCACCGACTACTACGATGAGATCGTCGCCATCTGGGAAGCACGTGGACCGGGCATTACCTTTGGGCGGTCGCTGATGGACACCGAGAAGTATCGGACCGTCTATTACCGGCCACACGACGAGGAGTCGATCAGTCCGAGGGCGACGAACAAGCCCGGTTGGGCACCGACCTCGCATGCGATTGACGTTCTGCACGGCGAGTACCGGCGGGCACTTGGCCGGAGGACGTTCGTCAACCACGACCGAAAGAGCATCGAACTTTGCCGCGAGTATGTGGTGGGCGAGGACGGGCACGTCAAGTTTGGTGGGCGTGGCCGGCCAGACGCGCAGACCGGGGCACGGCACAATCACGGCGACGAAGTTGTGGCCGACGCCCTGCTCAACAAACTGATGATGGAACGGCCCGCGGTCAACAAGGCCGAGAGGCCCGAGGCACCCGTCGGCAGTTTCGGGTGGCGACGACAGAAGCGAGTGGCCGCCGCTGCTACCAAGGACTTGTGGTGACGTAGGAGGACATGAGCAAATGGCCGCGACAAAAGAACAGATCACGGTCTCGACCTCGCCGGTCAAACTGACCGAGGAGAACGTGGACCAGTACCAGCGGACCGTTGTGATCGTCAACGTGGAAGGCCACCCCATCCGCATGTGGATCGACGGCAGCGACCCGACGAGCTCCGAGGGGCTTCTGGTCGATGAAGGGGCAAAACTGGTCTTCGCAAACCGCACGCAGGCCCGGAACTTCCGGGCGATCCGTGACGGGGCCGACGACGCGACGCTCAACGTGCAGTACCTGGATACGGTTGCACCCGGCATTTGAGAGGTCGGTTGAACGATGCCCTACCGAATCAGGAAGCGCGGGAACAAATACGAGATCGTGCGGTTGACCGACAACAAGGTCGTTGGCCGGAGCGACACACGGGCGAAGGCCAGAGCGTCCATCGGCTATCGGATGCGGGCGCACAAAAAGAAGAAGAAGTGATGGGCAGATAGGAATGGCAGAACAGGAATACGAAGCCACATACATCGGCGATACCGGGCGGAAACTGCCGCAGGATACCAAGCTGCGGAAGGCGATGAACCGCTCCCGGCTCAAACTCCAAGCGTTCCGCGAGAACCAAGGCCGGCTCATCCGCCAGTATGTGGGCGCACACTATTCCGACAACGGGGCCGAGGACAAGGTGCCCGTCAACTTCCTCGAACTGGCGATGACCGTGTACGAGCGTCACTTGTCGGCCCGGCGGCCCAAGGTGCTCATTAGCCCGGTCCGCAAAGAGGCCATGCCGCCTGCGGACGGCCCGACCCTCAAGTCCACCGCCTACCTGCTCGAACTCGACGTGAACCACGTGCTCCGCGAGATCAAGATGCTTGAGGTTCTGCGGCGAGCGGTGAAGTCCGCTCTGCTCTCGTGCAGTGTCCTCGTCCTCGGCAAGGAGCCGTGGGGCGAGAGTGCCGTGGAGGCCGAGGGAGTGGACAGTCCGCCGCTCTTTGTGGACAACGTGGAGCTTGACGACTTTGTGTGCGATATGAACGCACGCCGTTGGGACACGACCGCCTACATCGGCCACCAGTTCGATATGACGGTCGAGGAAATACTGCGGGACCCGGCGTTCGACGTGGATGAGAAGACCGTCCGGGGCTGGATACGCGAGGCGGCGAGGAACGAGCCCGGGGCGGGCGGCGACGAACGGGCCTCGGCAATCACCCAGGGCAAGGGCCATCTCGACATGATGTACGAGGACCTGGTGCCGCTCTGGCACGTCTGGATACGGCGCGAGAACCGGGTCAAGATCATGCCCGTGTTGTCGGAGGCGGGCGAAGTGCTCCACGAGTACGACTGGGAAGGCCCGGACAACGGCCCGTACTACATGCTGGGGTTCCATAGCGTTCCGGGCAATATCCTGCCTCTTGCACCGATGTCGCTCTTGTCGGACATGCACGACCTTGCGAACCGGCTGTTCCGCAAGTTGGGGAGGCAGGCCGACCGCGAGAAGACCGTGACCGGCGTGCAGGGCGGGGCCGACGAGGACGGGAACCGAATCGTCAACGCGAGCGACGGCGACACCATCCGGCTCGACAACCCGCAGGCGATCAACCAGTTCAACACCGGCGGGATCAACCAGCATTCGCTCCTGTTCCTCCTCCAACTCAAGGACCTGTACTCCTACATGGGCGGGAACATCGACGCTCTCGGCGGGATGGGGCCGCAGGCCGATACCTTGGGCCAGGAGCACCTGATCCATGCCCAAACGGGAAAGCGGCTTGAGGGGATGGCCGACAACGTGGTCGAGTTGATGCAGGACTTGTGCCATGACATCGCTTGGTACGAGTGGACCGACCCCCTGCTCGAACGCGAGTTGGAGGTAAAAATGCCGGGTCCGGAGGAGGTCGTCGTCCCCTACACCTTCACCCCGGACGACAAGACGGGCGAGTTGAGCGACTTCGAGTTCGAGGTCGATCCCTACTCGATGCAGTACCGGGCACCGGGCGAACGGCTCATGGAGCTTTTCCAGATCATCGGGCAGATGGGGCCGCTCTTGCCGATCATGGAGGCCCAGGGCGTTGCGTTCGACATGCACGGGCTGATGCGGACGATCAGTCGTCTCGCCGACCTGCCCGAACTGGCGGACATCCTGACCTACGAGACGCATGCGGAGAAGGCCGGGGTGAGCAGCAAGAACCACGAACGGCGGATGCCAGCACAGACCACCCGCCGATATGAACGAGTGAACCGTCCGGGCGCGACCCGACAGGGCCGCGACGAGACGATGGCCCAACTTCTGCGCGGCGGGAGAAGGCAGCCCGCCGAGGAAGCACAGATGATGCGACCTGTAGGATAAAGCACGATGCCCTGTTACACCTATCAGCGCTTCGACACCGACCAGCCCGTCGAAGTCTTTATGACGGTCGCCGAGATGCTCCGTCGGCAGGACAGATCGGGCGAGATCATCTTGAGTAAGGCCGATGGCCTTGAGAAAGATGGGGTCCGGGCATTGAGGCGGATCGACTTGGATATTGCGGGTGTAGGTGCCGCGACCGGATGGGGACCGGGCGGACTGCATTCCGACGCGCTGGGCGTCCACCCCGACCAGGCCGAGGAGGCCATGCAACACGCAGATAGTATCGGGGTGCCAACCGAGTTTGACAAAGAGACCGGATGTGCTATATTCAGAGACCGGGGACACAGATGCCGCTATGTTCAGGAAATGAACAAACGGCATCCGGAACTGACCCCGATCGTAGATCGGGACGGCGGCTACAGTGACCCCTAGACTGCGGACGAAGGAGGACGTAGAAGATGGCCGATGAAATCAAAGACGAACAGACGACGACAAGTACAGACGAAGGCCAGGCCCAAGGGACGACCGCTACGCAGGAGCAGGGGTCCCAGGGGATGGGTGCGCCGCTTGACGAGGACTTTACGCCCGAACAGCTTGAAGAACTCAAGGGCCAGACGAGACAGGCGGCAGCCGAGTACAAGGCGGAACAGCGCGGGGAAAGCCAGCAGAAAGAAGAACCGGACATAGAAGAACAACTCAACGACATGAGTTGGAACGAACTGCGGCGACACGCGACAACCTTGGGGGTCGATGGGTCCGGGAACCGGACCGACATCGAGTCCCGGATACTCGCCTTGGGAAAAGATGGCGAGACAGGTAAAGACGATGATGCAACCGGGCAGGCAGATGGCGACGACGACGACAGCGGCTCGACGGGTGACAAACTCCCCGACGAACTGCGTCAACGGGCGCTGGACGCCGGCCTGGCCGAGGAGGACCTGGCCCTGTTCAAGACCAAGCCCCAGTTGGAGCGTGCGTTGACCGCTCTGGACCGGGCGCTTATCAAGGGCAGTGCTACTGCGGACGACGACGATGGCGGTGAACCAGACGTTGAAGGGCAATCGCTGGAGTCGGACGACACCTCGGGGACGACGGAGAGCGGCGACGACGATGGCGGCGACGACAAGGAGCCGCCGAAGACAATCGGCGATCTGGAACTGGACGACGACACATTGAGTCTTCATCCGGAACTGGCAGAGCCGATTCAAGAGTGGTCGAACAAGGTCAAGGCGTATGTCGGCCACCTGTCGCAGGAAGTCGAACGTTTGTCGGGCCAGTTGAACCTCCAGTACGAGCGTGAGTTTGCCCGCGAGATGGATGGGTTCTTCGGGGACCTGATAGACACCAGCAGCACATGGGCCGAACTCTTTGGAGAGGGCACGATGGACGATGTAATCGCCCGACACGGAGAGCAAAGCGAGCAGGTGTCGAACCGGCAGGACCTGGTGGCTCATGCCGAGTCACTGGCCGACGCGCTCCAAGCGCGTGGTAAGACGCCTCCGCCCATGAGCGAGTTGCGGAGACGGGCGTTGTACGCCCTTCACCCGGACCGCATAACCGACAATGTGAGACGCCAGTTGCGCGGCAATCTGAAGAAGACGCGGGGACAGGCGGTACGCCGCCCGACTCCGCGCGACCGGAGCGATCTGACGCCCGTCGAACGGGCAGAGCAGAAGGTCGATAAGGTCCTTTCGGAGCGCGGCGTGGCCGGCTGATAACAGATAAGGAGTTTTCACATGCCACCGCTCACAGTAGAGGATATTCAAGACCTCGTGCTCTCGACTCTTGAGGAGTTGGGGCGCGGGCGATGGACGGACATGACGAGTGATCTCCAGGATCACATCGCCATGCGCCGAATCTTGAATGAGCGCGCGGTGAGGATGCAGGGCGGCAAGCACGTCCAATTCAACGCCCAGGTCCGCACGGGCCAGGCGGCGAAGAACGTGGGACTGGCTGCCACAGACGACGTGAACGTCGTGGATGTCCTCACCCAAGGTCAGGTGCCGTGGCGACACAGCACGACCAACTACGCCTGGGACCGGCGGGAGTTCAACATGAACAACCCCAGTGCCAAGCAGATCGTGGACCTCATTCAGGTCAGGCGCAACTCCGCGTGGATCGATCTCGCGGAACTTATGGAACGCAACTTCTGGGGCAAGCCGTCCGACTCCAGCGACAAACTCACGCCGATGGGGATCGACTACTGGCTGGTCCGCAACACGACCGAGGGCTTCAATGGCGGCGACCCCGCCGGGTTCTCGGATGGCGCGGCGGACCTCCCGGTCAGCGAGTACCCCCGCTGGCAGAACTGGACGGCCCAGTACGAGGATGTGTCGAAGACGGACCTCGTGCGCAAGATGCGGAAAGCCGCCCGGTTCTGCCGGTTCCGCGCCCCTGTCCCCCACCCGGATTACAATACCGGCGACAACTACGGTTACTACACCAACTACAATGTCGTCGGGACGATGGAGGAACTGCTCGAAGCCCAGAACGACAGTCTGGGCAACGACGTGGCATCCAAAGACGGGCAGGCGATGTTCCGGCGTCGCCCGGTCGAGTGGGTTCCCTTCCTCGAAGACGATGAGGGCGATCCGGTGTACGGGATCAACTGGGGCGTGTTCCACCCCTTCTTCCTGTCGGGCGAGTACCTCCGGGAAGACCCGCCGCAGAAGAATCCGTTTGCTCATACGGTCGTCGAGGTCCACGTGGACCTGACGTACAACTTCATCTGCCGGGACCGCAGGCGACAGTTCATCATCGCCAAGTAACCCGGAACCCGGAAAGGAGAACGGACCAATGAGAGACAGACATACATTGTGGGAAGGCCAAACGTCGATCCGGCGTTGCAGGGCCTTCTTCACTGGCGACACAGCGCTCCGGAAGGGGATGGGCGTGTGCTTTCACCTCGACTGGACGGACGACGACGAGCCGAACCGCGCTCAAGACCCGAGTGGCCGACGCACACAGTCCGTAGCACTGCCCTCTTCCGACAACAACCTGGCGTTCGCCGGGATCGTGCTCGAAGACTACGCCGCGAAGACCGGCGGGCAGATCATCGACATCGCTCTGCCGGGCAGCCGCGTCTATGTGGACGCGGGGATCGACACGGTGGTCGGTGAGACGCGACTGACCTGCTCGGCGGCATCCGCCGACGCCGGTCGGTTCACCGAGGCCGGCATGGAGGGCCTGGGCACGGTGCTCGCGTTGCAGACGCGGGCGAACGTAATCCGGGACGCCTGCTACGACGGTGACAGCACCATCAGCAGTGCCACCCTGACGGCGACCGGGAAGTTCTCGGACGCCGAGGTGGGCGACATCGTGGTCATTGTCGGTGGCGACGACGACGACGTGGAGGTCGGCGAGTACGAGATCGAGACCGTGACGAGCAACGACGCGGTCGAGCTCGATGAGGAGCCCGGCGATGGGTCCGCATCGTTCTACGTCCTGAACAAGGACAGGTCGGAACGACAGGTTCTGGCACTGGTCATGGACGGGGCGCAGAGCGGACTCACCGAGTGGATTACTCCGCTCGACGACG
>PUMJ01000090.1 GCA_003551305.1 Candidatus Brocadiaceae bacterium | reverse complement strand
GGGTCTCTCAACCACGAAGGGCACGAAGAAAGAACGGCGAAAGAATTCCCGGGGCTGCGCCCCGGGCTGGTATGTAGCGCCCCTTCGGGGCGGAACGAACACGTGCAACCGGCAGGTGGGAAGGCGGGGCGGAACGGCATGTGAGGCGGAATCCCGTGGGGACGCGGCGAGGACCGCCCCCTGGAGTGCGGCGCCTCGGCACCGCCCTGTGAGCTGTCGGCTTGGCGACAGCGGGGAGGCCCCTGTCAGCAGGGCCACGTACAGCGCCGTGGCCACGGGCATCGCCCGGCGGTAGAGGGTCAGCCATTTCGTCTTGCGGTCCGGCATCAGTTCAACGCCCTGATAGTGAGCCACATGGCGGGCACGCTGGCGACGGTGATGAGGGCGAACCACTTCAGGTCCTTGCGGGAGAAGGCGCCCGGCAGCGCGCCGTGCCGCTGCTCGTAGATGTGTCGCCCGGCCGCGCCCAGCCCGTAAAGCACGTAGAGCGGGATGATGTAGGTGCGGCTGAGGAAGAAGCTCGCCGCTATGAAGCCCGCCAGGGAAGTCACCATGGCGCGGCCGAAGCGGGCAAGTTCCTGTCTGTGCGGGTCCGGCGGGCCGCGCGGCTCGGGCTCCCGAGCGAAACGGTCCCGCCTCTTCTTACGGTCCAGAACACCGAGCAGGTAGCTATCCTTGGTGACGGCCAGCAGCAGGCTGAGCCAGGCGAAGTAACCGACCATGCCCAGCTCCGCCCAGCACTGGATGAAGGTGTTGTGGGCGACCAGGCTGTAGATGGAATACTCGGTGAAGCGCCCCATGCCGGCGCCGAAGAGCGGCCACTGCTTCAGCATCCGGTTGCCCTGGCCCCAGAGGGCGACGCGCTGGCGCGCGGAGGCGTCGTCGCTGATGCCGAGCCTGTCCGGCCCGACCGCAAGGAACGCCCAGAAGGCCAGTCCCGCCATGATCAGCGCGATCTTGCGCTGCTTCAGGTGCATGATGATGAAGATGCCGACCATGACCCCGAAGGCGAGCCAGCCGCCGCGGGAATTCGTCAGGTAGACGGTGTAGATGATGGGCACGCAGGCGGCGGCGCTGAGGGCGCGCGTGGGCAGCAGGGCGCGCCGGGCGATGACCTTGCTGAACAGGAACGGCAGGATGGCCACCAGCATCAGGGCCAGATCGTTCGGATCATCGAAAAAACCAACCCATATGACACGGTCGGCGTGTCGTGGCTCCAGCCCGCCGAAACCGTAGCCGCGGTGCGCCTGGAGGATGCCGTGCCAGGACATCACCAGAGCGCCGAGGATGAGGATGAAGACGATGGCCTTCAGGCGGTTCAGCCGGGTGACGAGCAGGACGATGAGGAAATAGAGCAGCACAATACGCCCGAAGTCCTGGAAATGGGAGACGAAGGCGGCGAAATAGGTGTGGGCGACGTGGCTCATCAGGATGGCGCCGAAGAGCCCGAGCATCAGCCAGTCCTGGGGGACGGTGATGAGCCTGCTCTCCCGGCGCTGCGCGAACGCCAGCAGCGTCATGCCGATGGTGAGGACGGCGACGGGCAGGACCACGCGCGCGCCGTAGAGGGGCCGGAACCACTCCTGCGGGCGCAGGAACAGCAGGCTGACATAGACGAGAAGGAGCGCGAAGGCCGGCCCGGAGGCCCGCACCTCGGCATCGCTGAGCCGCGCGGAGGGCGCGCCCTCGACGTCCGCCTCCTCGCGCGCCGGCAAAGTGGTCGCTGTGTCCGCCATTGAACCCCCGCCCGGTGAAGGGCCGCTGTCATAAAGCAAAAAGGTAACGTGAACAGTCAGGATGCAAACGCCGTGCCCGCGCAACGTGCACGGGCCGGCCGGCGCGGAGCGGACCGCCCGGCGGGCCTCGCAGCCTGCTGAAGGACGCCGTCCGGGCCCGTGGCGGCCGGGAATCGAGACAGCGCCGCACGCGGCCCGGGGAGCGGGCGCCCCGACTGTCCGAAAAACTCAACACAGCTGTGGCACAGACTCAACACTCGGCCGCCTACATCCCCTCGGCAATCTCCGGCGGCAGCCCGAGCCGGTGCGCCAGCCCCGCGACCAGCCATTTCATCGTAATCCCCCCGTTTCGGACGCGCGCCGTGACGACCGCACTCGATGCAAAGAGCATACCGAGCGGCACCCCTTTTGCTAGTTGCACCCCGGGAAGCGTTTCCCGTAGCATGCATCGGTCATCAAGGATTCACCATACAAGGGGCAGCACGTGGACTCAAACGACTTGCTCGAGCAGTTCATCGCGAAGGCCCGGTCAGGGCGCCTTACTGTCGGGGTCGCCGGGCTCGGCTACGTGGGACTCCCCATGGCCCTGCGCTGCACGGAGGCGGCCGGACAGATCATCGGCATTGACGTTGACCCGCGGCGCGTGGAGGCGATAGCCACCGGCCGGTCGTACATTGACGACATCTCCGACGCGGAGTTGGCCGAAGCCGTCAATGGCGGCGCCCTGCGGGCCACGGACGACTACGCGGCCGTGGCCGAGTGCGACGTCGTGCTCATCTGCGTGCCCACCCCCCTGCGCAAGACGGGAGACCCGGACGTCTCCTACATCGTCAAGAGCGTGGACGCCATCGAGGCGCACGTCGCGCCGGGCAAGCTGGTCATCCTCGAGAGCACCACCTACCCCGGCACGACCGAGGAACTGGTGCGTCCCCGGCTGGAGCGCAACGGCATGCGCGTGGGCCGCGACCTGTGGCTCGCCTTCAGCCCCGAGCGCATAGACCCCGGCCCCGCCCACCGCGACTACGGCATCCGGAACGTGCCGAAGGTCGTCGGCGGCGTCACCGAAGCATGCACCCGCGCGGCCTCCGAGTTCTACGGGCTGATGGTGGAACAGGTCGTGCCGGTCAGCGGCAGCGGCGTGGCCGAGATGGTCAAGCTGCTGGAGAACACCTACCG
>PUMJ01000080.1 GCA_003551305.1 Candidatus Brocadiaceae bacterium | reverse complement strand
GACGGCCGGCGTCGGATGCCGACCTGGTCGAACCACGCTTCGAACGGCTGGCCCCCGAGGACGACTACGACCCCGACCGGGGCTGGGGCTGGACCGCGAAGGGCCGCCTCGAGGTCGCGGGCCGCGACCACATCCATCCGACCGCCGGCCGCGCCGTGACAAACAGCGAGGAGCCGCAGTTGCGCGACTACCCGACGCTGTTCCTCCAGCGCGACTACATCGCGGGCCGGGAGCCCGCGACGCTCCGTCTGGATGTGCCGGACGGGGCCTACGAGCTGACATTCGGCCTCGGCGAGGCGACAGGGCTGGCCGGCGAGTGCGGCAGGATGTCCGTGCGTGTCGGCGGCGAGAAGATCGTCCGCAACCTGGACCTGCCTGCCGGCCGCATCGTTGACCGGACCGTGAGGGCCGAGGCGCGCGACGGGAGGCTGACCATCGGGTTCGTGCCCGAAGCCGGAGCGAAGTGGCTGCTCAGCGTTCTGACGGTTCGGCCGCTGGACCGCCAGCCCGCCCCGCTGCCCGAGCTCTCAGTCGGGCGCGAGGCCCGCGGGCCGTCCATTGCGGCCCACGACCCCGTGCAGCGGCACTGCGCGCGCGAACCCCTGCGCCTAACGGTGACCCTCCAGAGCGGGGCGGACGGGGAGGTCGCCGAGGTGCGACTCCACTACCGGACCGTGGACCAGAACGCCGAGTTCCGCACGAGGGCGATGCGCAAGACCGGCGACAGCGCCTATTCGGCCGTGATACCGGCGGAGCACCTTGACCCCCTGTTCGACGAGATGTACTATTTCGAAGTCGTCAACAAGCGAGGCGGCGGCTCCTTCTACCCGGATCCTTTCCGGGGCGGTCGCTACTTCGTCGTTCGCATTACTCGATAGCCGTGGAGACGTCATGCGCATCGGATTCAGAGGCGAACTGCTGGACGAACCGCAGGTCCGCGCGGGCTTCATCGGGTGCGGCTCGCACGCCTTCCGCAACCTGTTCCCAACCTTTCAGTTCACGCCGGTGGAACTGGTGGCCACCTGCGACCTGGACGCGGACAAGGCCCGCGAGTTCGCCGCGCACTTCGCGGCGGACGCCTGCTACACCAGCGTCCGGGAGATGCTCGAGAAAGAAGACCTCGACGCCGTTTTCATCTCGACCGGCTACGACAAGAACAACCACCTGACGCATCCGGAGCTGACGATCGCCTGCCTGCGGGCCGGGGTGCACGTGTGGATGGAGAAGCCGCCGGCCACGACCTGCGAGGAGGTGGAACAGATGCAGGAGGCCGAGCGCGACAGCGGCAAGTTCTGCATGGCCGGCCTGAAGTCCATGTTCTTCCCCGCCAACGAGAAGGCCGTCGAGCTCATGCAGCGGGAGGACTTCGGCACTCCGCAGCTTATAACCCTGCAGCGTCCGGTCAACGTGCCGCCGGCCGACGAGGTCCGCCGCTACATTGACGGCGAGAACGTGGACTCGGCCAAGTGGTTCCTGGACCACATCTGCCACATCGCTTCGGCGCTGGTGCTGTTCGGCGGCATGCCGCAGACCCTTTACTACGAGCGCAGCCCGCGCAGCGCGGCCGTCGCCACGTTCAGTTACGACAGTGGCCTTGTGGGCAGCATGTCGCTCACCCACGGTCAGGCCTACAACGGGGGCATAGAGCGCACGATGGTGGTGGGCGAGCGCGGCCACCACGTGCTGGTGGAGAACAACACCCGCGTCTTCTACGCCCGCGGCCCGTCGAGGCCCGAGGGGCAGGGCTACGGCAACATGCCCAGCCACTTCACCGGCCCGCCCGAAAGCGCGACCGCTTACTGGGAGCCGGAGTGTTCCCTCGGCCAGCTTTACAGCAAGGGGCTGTTCTCGCTGGGCTTCTGGGGCGAGATAGAGGAGTTCGCCCGCGCAATCCTGGAAGACCGCCGCCCCGCCAAGAGCCACAGCGACGACATCATGCACTGCACGCGCATCTTCGAGGCGTTCGCCGAAGGGCCCGGCAAGGTCATCGAGCTGTGAGCGGCCCGCGCCGGTCCGTGCTTGTGCGTGCCTCACATCTGTGACGGCGCCGGACGGTGGTTGTGCCTTTTCGCGCTTGCCCCTCGGGCCTTCCGGTCGCATAATGCGCTCAACTTCACCCGAGGGGAGCACATCAATGGTCACGCGGGGCATCTGGCGCGAGCCGCAGGTCGAGGAAGGCCGGCACAACATCATCCTGCAGAACCGGTGCGGCAACCGGTTGACCGCCCTGTTCCACGAGCAGTTCGTCGAGCTGGAACTGCTCTACAAGCCCAACGGGTTCCGCCGCAAGGACTTCCCGGCGCGGAACTTCTCCAACCGCGACATCTATACCCCGCTTTTTGCCGAGGCCGAGCTGCCGGAAATACCGGCCGACTTCGTGCAGGAGTTCCGTTACGACCCCTTCCATACCTCGGTCCGCACGGAAGCTCCGGGCGGGGCGCGCAACAGCATCTCCCTGCTCAACATCGGGGATGAGAACGCCTTTGCCATTTCCGCGCGTTGCCCGCTGGTGGTCACCTTTCTGCCGCACCGGGAGTTCGCGGTCGAGGACGGCCTCCTTTACGAGGAGTTCGCCGACCGTGGCGAGGGCATAGTCTCCTTCGTGGCGTTCGACAGCTTCGAGGAGAACCGCTACCGCGTCCTGGAAGACGGCCGGCACGTGCTCCAGCTCACCGGCGGCGACGTGGTTCTGCTCGGGGGCGAGGAGAACCTCTACCAGGTCCGTCGCGCGCTGGTGGCGCTGGAGGGGGCCTCTCGCGAGGAACTCATCGCCCACACGGAGCGAACGATCGCGCCTCTGCTCCGCCGCGCCCGGCTGGAGGTGATTGACGACGAGTTGCAGCGGGTGCTGGACCTGAACCGACGGATCGTCTACTCCGGGCTGGACGAGGGCGGGGCCTGCTTCGGCGCCCTGAACCGCATCTACCACCTCATCTGGGTGCGGGACGGCAGCGTGACCGCCACCCAGATGGCGCGCGCCGGAAACCCCGAGATGCTCCGGATATGGACACCCTTCCTGCTGGAGAATCCCTCCTCGTTCGGCACTCTGGACGGCCGACTCTGCCCCGAGTTCCTCCAGATGGTCGGCACGCGCTGGAGCAAGCGCGAGGAGGACGGCCTCTACCACGCCGCGCACTGCCTGTTCCGACTCTACCAGACCACCGGCGACGATTGGTGCCTGCGCGCCGAGACGCTCCGCCCCCTGGTGGACGCCGTGGACTACCAGATCGCCACGCGCTGGGACGAAGACCTGGAGATGTTCGGTAGCGACACTTTCGGGGAAACGACGCTGGCCGGCTCGGACTACTTCGGCTACGACAGCGTCAACGGCCGCATGCAGGAGCAGCGGGGCGGCGCCGGCTCAGGCACTCTCCGCTCCCACGCCCTGCGCCAGAACGGCCACATGTACAACGTCTTCCGCATGATGGAGATACTGCTGGCCGAAAGCCCCGAGATGGATGAACCCGCGCGGGAACGCTACCGCGAGTGGGGCGACCGCATGGAGTGCGTGCTGGCCGAGACCTTTACTGACCCCGACACCGGCATCTACCGCTCCATGTATGCGCAGAAGACGGACGGAACCTGCGAGTGGATGGACGACGACAACCCGTGGGGCTACACGTGGGTGCAGACGGAGGGGCCGTTTCGCCCCGACCTTAACACCGCGCTGCGGTCGCTGCGGATGGTCCGGGAGACGTGGCCTGAAGGGGGTTCCTACGGCTACTGCCCGTGGAACACCCTGGCCGAGGTGCTGGCCGAATACGGGCTGAGCACGGGCGAGTTCCGCGCCATGCTGGAGGATGAGCTGGCCGACGCCCTGACCGAGACGAAGAAGTACCCCATGCTGGGGGCGCTGACCGAGTACGCGCACCGGCCCGAGGGCTGGCGGGCGCTGCCTTTCTCTGCCGGCAGCCTGCTGAACGCCGTCGGCTCCCGCATCCTGACCGGCCTTCCCATGGGACTGGCCGCGCGGGCGAGCGAGCTGGTGGACAGCGTGAGCGGCTACCGGTTCCGCACCAGTTTGGTTGACGCCCGCGCCGAAGGGGACGGTGACGGGGTCCGTGCGGTTCGCGTGAATGGGCGGCTGCTGGTGGGTACCTTGCAGATACCTGAGGCGCTGCTGCGCAGTGGGCCGAACCGCCTGGAGATAGAGCGGGGCGACTACAGCGGCGGCCCGCGGCTGTACGGGTCGGACGCCCGGCTCTTCTCCGTGGAGCAGGCTGAGGGACACCGCCTCTACCGGATGGCGTCGGCCACGCGGGCGGACCTGGTGTTTGAGAACCTGCCCGAGCCCGCCGTCCTGACGGTCACCGACGGGGAGGGCGCGCACGTGCGTGCCCACGTGAAGCCGGTCGAAGGAACGGAGATGCACGTTCTGACCGTTCGGGCCAGCGGGGAATTCACCGTGCGGGTTGGCTGCTGAGGCGGGGGGACGGCGGGCGCGGCCGGGGGCTTAGAGGCGGCCGAGGTGTTGCTTGCCGGGGCCCAGCGGGGAAATGCTTGACGCGTCCCCTATGAACGTATAGTATAGGTGCAGGCCCGCGCGACAGCCATTGCGAGTTGACGCCCCGGCAGGAGAAGCCGGTCGCCGGGTTCGGACAGCGAGAAGGGAATCGTTCGTCCCCCTGGCCGGGGAGGGGTACCGGCAGATCCCCGCGCGCCCGAGACCCTGAGCTCTTACGTGATGTTGCCGAAAGACCGGGCCGGTGTCAGGGGGTCCGTTCGGGCATTACTGTCCGATGCGGGCGCGTCGGGGGACTTTTTGCGAAACGAATCCATTTGTGCTCGTTGACATGCTGAAGGAGCGCCTCTGGCCGCGAGCTCTCCAGGTTCATCTGCGTTCCTCTGCGGTTACCGGGGTCTAATGCGCTGACATTCCCGGCTGGGGCGGCGCGGGATGCGCCCGACGAAACGTAAAGATAGACGCGGCGGGCGGGGGGCGTTATAATGCGCTCTTGAGGGGTGGAGCCGCTGCCGGCGGGTGGCCGCAGGGGTATTCCGCCCGGTAACGGGACTTCGGAAGGAGTCTGTGGCATGAAGCTGCTGACGCGTGACGATCTGAGCGTGCTGGCCCATCACCGTCAGGAACCATGCGTCTCGATGTTCACCCCGCTCGAACGGGGCGGACCGGAGAGGGAGCAGAACCGCATCCGGCTCAAGAACGTATTGCGTGAAGTGGAGAAGCGTCTGAGCGAGACCGGCATGAAGGGACCGCAGATCGAGGATTTCCTGAAGCCGACCGAGACCTTTCTGGATAACGTGCGGCAGTGGAAGCAGGACAGCGACGGGCTGGCCCTGTTCTTGTCGCCCGAGGTTTTCCATTACTATCGTGTGCCGTCCCGCTTCCAGGAACTGGTGGTGGTCAGCGACGAGTTCCACATCAAGCCGCTGCTGCCGCTGTTGACGGGGGACGGCCGCTTTTACGTGCTGGCGCTGAGCCAGAATGACGTGCGCCTGCTGCAGTGCACCCGCCACAGCCTGCACGAGGTCGCCTTGCCGCAGGAGACGCCCACCAGCCTGGCGGAGGCGCAGCAGTATGACGTCGTCTCCGACGGGCGGGTGCAGTACCGCAGCGGGGGCGGCCCTTCCGGCGGCATGGTTTTCCACACCCAGGCCGACGATTCGGACAAGGCCGTACACAAAAAGATCGTGCGCGAGTTCCTCCACCAGGTGGAGAATGGGGTCAAGAAGGTCCTGGCTGACGAGCACGCGCCGCTGGTGCTGGCCGGGGTCAAGGAAATCCGCGCGCTCTACCGCGAGGCCAACTCCTACCACAATCTGGTCGAGGAGGGCATCGATGGGAACCCGGACAGGACGCGGTCCGAGGAGTTGAAAGAGGCCGGATGGCAGACTGTCGGTCCCATGTTCAAAAAGGTCCGCGAAGAGGCCGTCGGCGCCTACAGGAGGTTCGAGGAGACCGACCGCGCCTCCAGCAACCTGGACGAAGTGCTCGAGGCCTCCGGCAGGGGGCGCGTCGAGATCCTGCTGACGGACCTGGAAAAGCACGAGTGGGGCAACTACAACCCGGAGACGGGCCTGGTCTACCTGCACTATCGGCAGGAGGGCGGCGACGACGACCTGCTGAACCGCGCGGCTTTACAGACCCTGTTGCACGGAGGCAGCGTCTTCGCCCTGCAGACCGAGCAGATGCCCAACGGTCACGAGGTCGCCGCGGTCTACCGCTATTGAGTCTGCTCAAGTGGGTAGGCCCGGTGAAGCCGCTCGGGCGGCAGGTTCAGCGGGAAGAAGTAGGTCTTCTCGACGCGGAAGAATTCGCTGACCGGCCCCCGCCGGACGGCCAGTTGGAGGTAGAGGCCGTCGGAGGGGAGCACGTCGCGGATGGTGCGGCAGATGTCGCGTGCGGTTGACGTTATCAGCGGCACCGAGCAGACAACCGCGTGCGGACGTTCCCACGGCGTGCCCGCCACCAGCACGGGCAGTTGGGTGGCGTCGCCGGCCACGACGTGTGCACGCCCATCGAAGCGCTCCTCGAGCCGCCGGCAAAAGGCCGGTTTCAACTCGACGCACAGCGGTGTGTCTTCCGGCCCCAGGGCCTCGAGGATGCCCTCGGTGAGCGCCCCGACGCCCGCCCCCAGCTCCACCACCCGGTGCGCGTTGTGCGCGACCAGTTCCCGCGCTATGGTGGCCGCGATGCGGGGTGAAGACGACAGGGGGGTCGACAGGCCGAATGGATCCGTTAGGAAGTGCGCGCAGAAAAGCGCACCATCCCGCAGCCTCTCCCCGAACGAACGTCCCGCCTGCCCCTGCCCTCCGCTCAACTCTCCGCCCTCCACTGTATGCCCGAGGAATCGTGTGCACCGCGTACGCCTTATGTTCGCAGGGGAGGGCGGTCGTGTCAACCCGGCATGTGCGTTTTACGAATTCTGTTTTCGTGTTACAATAGGCGAGTCGGCCGGTGAGCCTGTCGGCGCTCAGACCCGAAGGAGTCAAGGACCATGTGTCAGTCGAACGTGTACGTCGTTGAAGGGGAGCGGGAACAGCTCGTGATGAAGGACGTGGGCTGGCTGGAGCTGCAGGACGGTTCGTTGCAGTTGAAGGACGTGGACGGCAACGAGCGCGCGGTGCCGGCGCACCTGCTGTATGCGGACCTTGTGATGCACCGCCTGGTGCTGGAGCGCGAAGATGAACTGCCGGCTCTGGTGCGCCGCGCCGCCGGGTTCCACGGCCATCTGGGGCCGTATCTGGTCTTCGGACTGCGCATGGGCCTGCTGGCCCGTCGGCGCCTCGGGGTCGAGGGGCACTTCGACCTCAGCGTCACAGCCTTGACCGGTGCGGAGACGCCGGTCTCCTGCATGGTGGACGGCCTGCAGTTCAGCACCGGCGCCACGCTGGGAAAAGGCAACATCAGCATCGAACCGCCGGGCGAGGACGGCCCCGCGGCCGCTTTCACGGCCGAAGGCAGAACGTTGCGCGTGCGCCTGAGCGAGGCCGCGCAGAAGCTGGTCCGGGACATGACTGACGAGGAATCAGCCGTCGAAGCCGCGCACCGGGCCATGGAGATGGGCGAAGAGGAACTGTTCGAACTGGAGGAGGGCGCGTGAGAACGCTTCCGCGGCACGCCGGTGCGCAGAAGGCAAAGTTGCGGACGGCCGCCGGGTTCACAGCGGGGTTTGCCCTCCTGCTGGCGGTCATGGCACTGGGGGCAGGCTGCGGTCCGCGGGAAGAGGTCGCCGAGACGCTTCAGGTCGGCATCGGCACGGACGTGGAGCACTGGTCGCCGATGCAGTTCCCCGACGGAGACGCCCGTTTCGTCTGGTCGCAGGTCTTCGAGACACTGGTTCGCCTGACGCCGGAGTTGGAAATGGTGCCAGGGCTGGCGCTCTCCTGGCACTCGCCTGACGGGGGTCGCACGTGGGAGTTCCGGCTGCGCCCCGACGTGCGCTTCCACAACGGCGAGCCCCTGACGGCCGAGGCGGTCGCTTTCTCCTACGGCCCGGACACGTACGCCCGACGGACCGTCCTCGGCCCGGTAGAGTCAGTGGAGGTTGTGGATGAGCTGACCGTCCGATTTCACCTGCGCCGGCCCATGGCGCTGCCCCACTACCTGACGCACGTGGGCTGGCCGGTCATGAGCCCCGACGGCCTGGACCGGGAAGGCCGCCCTGTGCGTCCCATCGGCACGGGGCCTTTCATCTTCGAGAGTCATTCCAGGGGGGAGCGGATCGTGCTGCGGCGTAACCCGGACTACCGGGAGGGGCCGGCGGGCGTGGAGCGCGTGGTCTTCCAGGTCATCCCGGACGCCGCCGCCCGGCTCATCGCGCTGCAGGCCGGCGAACTCCACATGGCGGTCAAAGTGCCCGACGCCGACGTGTCCCGGCTTATCGAGCATCCCGCCGTCGAGGTGCATCGGGTGCTGTCCACTTTCACGGACTTCGTGCAGTTCAACACCGCGCGGGAGCCGTTCGACGATCTGCGCGTCAGGCGCGCGGTGGCCCATGCCCTGGACACCGAGGCGCTGGTGGCGGACGTGCTGGCCGGGGTGGGGCGGGCTGCCGAAGGCCGTCCCCTCTCGCCGGTGCTCCAGTACACTGACGTCGATCTGGTGCCCTTGCGCCATAACCTCTCGAGGGCGCGCACCTTGCTGCGGGAGGCGGGCTGGGAAGTATCCGGCGGTGACGTGGCGCAGCGGGACGGCCGGCCCCTGCGGGTGCGGCTGCTGGTCACGCAGAACCCTAACGTCGGCGCCGGGGACCGCTTTCCCATCATGGCAGAGGCCCTGCAGGCAGCGCTTGCGCGCGTGGGCATGCAGGTGGAGGTGCAGCGGCTTGAGAGCGGCGCGTTCCGGAGGGCCGAGAGGGCGGGCGACTTCGATATGCTGTTGCGCACCGGTTACTACGTCTGGGGCGGCTATCCCCGGCACTTTTTCCTCCACCATTCGGCGAACCCGTTCAGCCACTTTGCCGACGAGGAATACGATCGTTTGGTCGAGGACGCGGACGCTGCGCCGGACGAAGAAGCGCGCCGCGAGCTTTACCACCGCCTTCAGCGGGAGACGATGGAGCGGCTGCCGGCCTTCTACCTCGCCCACCAGGAGAAAGTGGTCGCCGCGCGCGGGAACGTCAGCGGCTATCGCATCAGCGCGGAGGGGCCCTGGCTCGGGCTGCACTCGGTGACGCTGGACTGAAGCCTGCGGGGAGCGAACAGGTGCTTGCCTACGTGGTGCGACGGCTGGGCTTCCTGGTGCTGGTCGCCGTCGTGGTCAGCTTCATCACCTTCGCCTTTATGCGCCTGGCGCCCGGCGACCCGGCCGAGCTGATAGCCATCGGCAGGTTCGGGGAGCACGTCACAGAGGCACAGGTCGAGCAGGTCCGTCAGCAGGAGGGTCTGGAGGCGCCGCTGCCGGTGCAGTACGTCCGATGGGGGGCACGGGCGGCGCGGGGCGACCTGGGCCGTTCCCTGGTCAGCGGCGAGCCGGCCGCTGCCGAGATACTGGGCCGCCTGCCGGCGACAGTCGAACTGGCCGTGGCCGCTCTGCTGGTGAGCCTGCTTCTGGGCGTGCCGGTCGGCACGGTGTGCGCCTCGCACCGGGGCCGACCCCTGGACGTCGCCGCGCGCGGGGGGGCGCTGCTCGGCGTCTCGGTGCCCAACTTCTGGCTGGCCTTGCTGCTGATCCTCGTCTTCAGCTTGTGGCTGGGCTGGCTGCCTTCCTACGGCAGCGGCGGTCTGGCGCGTCTGGTGCTCCCGGCCGTTACGCTCGGGACCGGCATGGCCGCCCTCACAACGCGTGTGATGCGCTCCGGCGCCGTCGAGGTGCTGAGCCGGCCTTACATCCGCGCCGCGCGCGCCCGAGGACTGAGCGAGCGGACCATCCTGTGGAAGCACGCCCTGAAGAACTCCCTCATCCCCACCGTCACCGTTTTGGGTCTGCAGTTCGGCCGGGTGCTGGAAGGGGCGGTCATTGTGGAAGCGGTCTTCGGACGCCCGGGCATCGGCCGGCTGCTGGTCAACTCCGTCTACGCGCGGGACTTCGCCGTGGTGCAGGGGTGCGTGCTGCTCTTTGCGGGCGTCTATGTGCTGGTCAACCTGCTGGTGGACGTCGTTTACGCGTGGCTCGACCCGCGCATCCACTACGGGGCAGGGGGCGCCGGTGCATGAGTTCGTCACAGGCGCGGCGCGTCGGGCCATGCCGTTGTTGAGCGGCCTGCGCAGGATGGCGGGGCGCGTGGACGGCGCCCTCGGCTGCGTGCTGCTGTGCGGTGTGCTGGCGGCCGCTGTGCTCGGGCCGCTGGCGGCGCCCAACGACCCCGCTGCCGACGAAGTGAGCCGCCGCCTCCAGCCGCCGTCGGTGCGCTATCCGCTGGGCACCGACGAACTGGGCCGGTGCGTGCTGAGCCGCCTGCTGGTCGGGACCCGCTACTCCGTGGGCACGGGGGTGGCCATCGTGGCGGTCTCCCTCCTGGTCGGTGCCGTCCTCGGGGCGGTGGCCGGCTACGCGGGCGGGGCCGCGGACAGGCTGATCATGGGGGCGGTCGACGCGATGCTGGCTTTTCCCGGGCTCGTGCTGGCCATCGTGATAGCCGGGGTACTGGGGCCGAGCCTGTTCAACGCCATGCTGGCGCTGGCGGCGGTGCACTGGACGGCCTACGCCCGCATCGCGCGGGGGTCGGTGCTTTCGGCCAGGACGGAGCCCTACGTGGAGGCGGCGCGGGCGCTGGGGGCGGGGCCGGTGCGCCTGCTGGTGCGCCACATCCTGCCCAACTGCATCTCACCACTGCTGGTGATGGCCACCTTTGGGCTGGGGCACATGGTGCTGGCGGCGTCGGCGCTCAGCTTCCTGGGCCTGGGGGTGCAGGCGCCGACACCGGAGTGGGGCGCCATGCTCAACCGCGGCCGGGACTTCCTGCTGGTCGCCCCGCACATGATGACGTGGCCGGGATTGGCCATCACGCTCACCGTGCTCGGTTTCAACCTGACCGGCGATGCCCTGCGCGACGCCATGGACGTGCGCCAGCCTGCGCGGCTGTAGCGGCGCCTTGGCGGGTCACCACTCGCCGATGGGCGGGGCCTCTTCGTAGGGCCCGGCCGCGTAGCGCAGGCCCCCGTCGGGGTGTGGCTCGAAGGGGAATGCCCTGCCGTTCACGCTCAGGACGACGCTGTCGTTCTCGAAGAAGGCGCTCGCCCGCGGCTGCTCGTCCGGCGCAAAGACGGTGAAGACGCGCCACTGCCTCCTCGGCCGGCCGGACAGGCTGACCCGGAACACCCGCCGGTCCTCCGGGTCGATGGCGGTTTCTGTCCGGATAGGGGCGTCGGAGATGGGCACGACGTGGAGTCGCACGCCCTCGCTCTCGATGACGGCGCTGTGACCAGGCCCTTTGGTCAGTTCGTGCAGCGTGTGCCAGTTGGCCGTAAACTCCGCCGTGTCGGGCACGAGCAGGTCGTCCAGCACGACGACGTAGCCCTCCTCGGCGAGCACCACGTGGCGCTGGGCGCGGAGGACGGGTTCCTCGTAGCAGGCCGCCGCGTCGGCCACGACGTACGGTTCCCCGCCGACGGTGCCGCAGGCCAGGATGGGCGCGTAGGAGTCGGTGCGCACTCCGGCGCTGCGACTGCCCAGCGGACGCTGACCCCGGCCGTTGACCAGCACGCAGTTGTGGAGTTCGGTATCCGTGATGCCGCGGCCGGGGTAGTCGAGCATCCGCTCCCCGCGCACCCAGATCAGGACGTTGTTGGCGTCGAAGTGGCGGTGGTTCGAACCCAGGTCCCCGGCCTTGAAAGGGACGAACAGGTCCCCGGAGCGCAGGACCGCCCAGTCTATGTCCCGATACCATGCGGTCGGCGGGCGCCGGGGCGGCTCCGGAGTGGGGATGGGCGGCCGCCACAGGATGCCGAACGGCATCGGGTGCCACGAGGCGGCGTTGACGTCCAGGTGCCGCACGAACTGCGGCTCTTCGTAACGTTTGCCCAGGTAGTAGAGCACGCTGGCCGGGTCAATGATGCGCCGGTTAGGGGCGTTCTGGAAGGTGACCCAGCGGCCGTCCGGTGTGGTGAAGTCTATGCCGTACCACATGGTCTTCGCCACGCCCGGCAGGTCGAAGAAGCCGTCGTCGGTGCCTTTCACGCGCTCAAGGGCGGCGTAGAAACGTGTCAGGTGCGAGATGCTGCCCTGCCAGTACATCGGCCCCTCGTCCCATCCGCCGCTTTCGTCCTCGCCCCGGTCGAACTCCGGGTGCATGAACCGGAGCGAGGCGCGCGCCTTCTCCACCACTTGCTCGGCCTCCGGGATGTCGCCCAGGGTGGCCAGGGCCGCCAGGCCGATGTCGCCGTTTACCCATGCGTTCCAGTTGAAGTAGGCCGTGCTCCACCACTCCCAGTGGCCGTCGTCGTCCACGAACCGGTTGGTCTCCTCATCGAAGTGCGCCAGCGCCCTCATGTAGGGGGCGAAGACTTTCTCACGAAGCGCCTCCCGGATGGTCTCGCGCTGCTGCTCGCTCATAGCGTCGTAGAGCATGTCATAAGCGTACGCCAGCGGCAGAGTCCTGCGCGGTATGGTCAGGTCAACGTGTTTCAGAAATGAGGTTGTGGGGGACCATGGCCCGGGGATGGCGGCGATTTCCATCGCCACTTCGATGGCCGGCTCGGCGTAACGCCTGTCACGCGTGAGCTGCCAGGCCAGGCCGGCGCACATGGTGTGGTTCGACCAGTTGGGGGCACTGCGGGCGGGGTTTCTCGCCGCGCGCTCCACGTTTGGCCACAGCCAGGCGAGTTCCGGGTGCTCCATCCTCTCCTGCAACCGGGGTATGTCCTCGGGGCCGAAAAACAGGTGGGGCCGCTCCCGGCTCTCCTCCGCCGAGACGGGCACCACGGCGCACAGCCACGCCACCACACATACCAGCAGGTGGAGCCACGTCCGCATGCGTCTTCCCCTTCCGGGTTTTCACAGTCTGACGGGTAAAGCGGCAGGCCATCGCAGGGGCGCTGCCCGCGGGCGCGCCCCCGCTGCAGCAGGTCACTCGGTCCCCACCACGCGGCCCGTTGTGATGGCCAGCACGGCGGGAGTGGCGCGATCCACGGGGTTGCCCTGCCCGTCGGTGGCCACCACCACGTCAATGCTCTCGATGGCCACGTCGGGGCGCGGGTTGGGCACCTGCATGCTGTAGAGCGCGCCGTAGGTGCCGTCCTCGAACCGGTGCGTCCAGGCCAGGCGTGCGCCCTGGAGGTCCTGCGGTTCTTCCTGCAGCCAGTGGTTGATGTGCTGTTCCAGCACCACCGGCACCGACTCGCTCCGGCCGTCGGTGTAGTTGAGCACGTACTCCATGACCTTCGGCCGCTGGAAGCGGTCCCGCTCCCGCCTGGCGGTCATGCGGTCGCGTTCTGCGGCGGTTACCGGTTCCGTCACGTTCGCCGTGTGGAGGAAGAACAGCAGGTCGCACTCCCGGTCCACCGGGATGTCGCGCACCTCCTGCGGGAACCGGCCCGGCGCGCCCGAGCCCGCCAGCATAATGCAGTCATGGCTGGGGGCCGTGCGGAAGTGGACCAACTGGTAGGCGACGTCGGCGAGCTCGACCGTGCCCTCCCGGCTCTCCAGCGCGCCCAGATGCCTGTCGGCCTGCCCGAACCAGATGTTCTCCCCTACCCAGCTTGTGTCCCTGTACTGATTGGCGTGCCCCATGATGTCCACCGGCTCGTAGCGGACGTTCACGCCCGGCACGGCGACCTGCGAGGCAACGCCGACACCCATGTTCTGCAGCAGCGTGCCCACGAGCCTGCGCTTCTTGTCGGCGTTCTCGGCATTGGGCTCCTCTTCCATGAACTTGACCTGGTTCAAAAAGACGCCCCCCTCGCCGCGGGGGAAGGCGACCAGCCCGCCGACACTGTCGAGGTAAACGGCGCCCTCGGGGCTCTGTGGCCTGAGGAACTGGACGTTCTCGATGCCGACCAGGTTCGGCTGGCGCCACTCGCGGCGGGTTCTCAGCCGCAGGGTGATGGTGCTCTCCACCTGGCGCGGCTCGGGCAGTTTGACCTCGGTCATGGCATCGCCGTCGGGCAAGACGATGCTGACGGCCGTGGCTTCGTCGCCATCGAACAGGATGTCCATGTCCCTGATGGTGCTGTAGTTGTCGTTGTTCCAGAGGCGCACGGCGGCGACGGTGTCGGGACGGCGCAGCTCGAAGGTCAGGTCCATCGGGTCGGGCCCTTCCCACCATATCTGGCGGATGCAGCGCCAGCTCAGCCTGTTGAACAGGTTGTTGACGTAGTTGAAGGGGTCGTGGTCATTGCGGGTGGGCTCGTACTCGAAGTGGTCTTCCGGCGCGCCGGGCGGGCGGCTGAAGGGGGCGAAGTCCGGCCCATCTATCACGTAACTGAAGGTGTGCTTGCTGGGCCACATGCGCCCGTGGATTATGTGTTCGTTGCTGATGAGGTTGACGTCGGCGTTGGTCAGTGTGATGCCGAGCGAGTGCTCGCGCTCCTCGAACCTGACGCGCTCCAGCCGGAACGGGCGTATCATGCGGTCCTGTCCCGCCAGGCTGTTGAACTCCTCCAGGCCGTCGGGCTCGAGCCCGGAGAGCATGATCCAGCCGCCGGCATCCTGGAATGCCGACACCTCCTGAGGCATGGCGTTGAGCCGCCGCAGGTTCTCGGCCGTGGCGTGGACCACGGCGACCCTGAAGCGCGCGGGGTCCAGCGCTTCCCGCAGGCTGTCCGTCTCCTCCAGGAGCAGACCCGTTGCGTCCAGGTTCTCCCGCAGCAGGGGGTCCCCGGGGGCAAACACCGCCGCCGCGTCGGTCGAGGGTCTGGCTGTGCCGTAGTGCTCGACCAGGTTCCTGAGCAGGATTTCCGCCGCCGGGTCGACGCCCAGCTTGCGGCCGATGCGCAACTGGCTCAGCACGAGGTAGCCCCGGCCGCAGGGCACCTCGAGCAGCACGGAGTAAGGCAGTTGCGGGCCGCAGTGGGCCAGGCTGCGCGCCCCGCTGACGGGCTTGCGGTAGGCCTTCGTATAGGTGGGGAAGTCGCCGGCCCAGTCTATGAGGTCCGTCTCGCCCAGGTCGCGGAAGATGGGCGTGGCCATCCCCTGCGGATGGACGTAACCACCGTAGTGCTCGGTGGTCGAGATGGAGACGGGCAGTCCCTCGCCCGCGACGGGGTTTTCCTGCTCCAGCACGATGACGCGCAGTCCCCGGCCGGCGGCCGTCTTCAGCGCCGGGCCGTAGGCTTCTGCTGCGGTCAGCGAATCGGGGCCCACCAGGAGCAGCCCGTCAGCGCCCTGCAGCTCACGCAGGGACTCGATGCGCCGGAAGTCCACCCCGATGTTGTCGAGGTAGCCCGCCAGCTCGCCGGAACGGTCCAGCACGGTGACGGGCACGTCCACCGCGAGGCCCCGGACGTCCGGCATCACCGGCACGGAGCGCTCCTCCTCGTAGGTTTCGGCGCCGGGCTGGCTGACCCGCAGGCGGAGGGCGCCGTCCAGGCGCTGTTCGGCCCGGGGCGCCGGGATGACGAGGGTCTGCTGCACCCCGTATCCGGGGGTTATATCCAGTTCGACCCGCTCTCCGGCGATCCGCTGGCCGTCGACCTCGTAGCTCCACTCGAATGTGACCGGCTCATCGCTGAAGGTGTCGTTGAGCACCTTGAACAGCAACTCGTTCTCCCGGCCGGGGTAGAGGCGGTGTGTCTGTTTGCGCGGGACGACGGTGAGGGGGCTCAGCATGTCCCGTACTTCGTCGAACTCCGCGTAGTTGCCGCAGCAGGACCATCCGACCCCGGCCCAGCGGTAACCGCCGAACAGCATGCGCTGGAAGACGGCCTTGCCGCGTTGGGACTCGCGGTGGCTGGCGAAGGCCCGGTCCCCGACGGCGTAGGTGCCCAGGTTCAGTGTGTCGCCGAAGGTGCTCTCCCCGATCCAGACCGGCTTTTCCCGCTCCCAGGGCCAGCGGGAGACTTTCTGGGCCACCCGTTCGAGTGTGTAGGCGTTCTCGGGGTACCAGTCCACAGAGCCGCGGGGATAGTGCCAGCAGATGATGGGCAGGCGGCCGCTCAGGTCCCCGGCGCCGCTGACGACATAGGGCTTGGTGTCGTCGTACTGCTGCGCCGCCCGGGCCACCTCCGCCATCGCCTCCTCGTGCATGGTCATGTACTCGTCGAAGCTGATGCCGGTGTGGGCGACCCAGCCGTGGAAGTTCATGGCGTTGATGTAGACGACCTCGTTCTCCAGGGAGTACATCAGCACGGAAGGATGGTTGCGGTAGGCCTTGGCGATCTGGGCCATGTGCCGCTCGAAATTGCGCCAGACCGGTTCGTTGAGCACCAGCTTCTGGCCGCCGGTCTCCGGGTCATCCACCAGGTAGCTCAGCACGTAATGCACCCCCATGCCCTCGATCATGGACGCCTGGGCGCCGCTTATGCCGTGGCGGTCATAGTACTCGAGCCGGTCTTCCTGGGCGGGCAGAAAGTTGCGCAGCGCAATGTGGGAGAAGAACCGGTTGAAGCGCGTCCCCTCCCTGCGCAGTTGCTCGGCGTACTGCTCGGCGGTCTCGATGCGCTCGCTCAGCCCCCACCAGCCCCACAGGTTATACCGCACCCCGTTCAGCTTGAAGGCGGGGCCTTCGATGGTCACCTCACGGAACCCGAAAAGCTGCTCGTGCACGTCCACCGGCTCTCCGGCCTCGGTGAGGGTGGTGCGCAGCCGGTAGAGGTTGGGGTTCGGCTCGGGCCACCAGAGCTTGGGGTCTTCCCAGGAGCCATCCACGGTGGTAGTTACTGTGCTGTGGGCCGGCACGGTGACCGCCACCGCATCAAAGGTCCGTTCGACCTCGTCCGTGGCGTCATTGACGGCCTCGGAGCGGACCTGGAAGGTGCGCTCGCGCCCTGTGGTGTTCCTTACGGTGACGTCTGTCTCAAGCCGTTCGTGCTGAACGGACGGCTTGACGAAGACGTCCTCGGTGTAAGCGGCGCCCACGCAGTGCAGGTACACGGGGTTGACGATGCCGTAGTCGTTGCCGTTGCCGTCGCCCTTGGCGCCGTAGGGCACGGTGCTGGGGCGGCCCAGGCTCTCCCTGTCCCAGAACTCCCTCAGGGTGCCCGGTCCCGGTTCGCCCAGGGGATTGGTGACCTCGGTCTCGAAGCCGTACCAGGGGCTCTTGATGGCGAGAGTGAGTTCGTTGATCTCGCCGGGACGGACGTGGTCGGAGATGTCCATGTACCAGGGAATCCAGACGCTGGTGTGGTCGCCGACGAACTCGCCGTTGACGAAGACGCCGACTATCCAGTTGGTGCCGGCGAAGTGCAGGTAGTGCCCCCGGTCCTCGCCGTAGTCCGGGACGCGCACATGGGTGCGGTAGATGAAGCGGTGGCAGCCCTCCATGCCTTCCATGTTGCGCACGGAGGCCGGGACGGGCGCCTCCATCCACTCCAGGTCCTCGGCCGGGGGCAGTTCGCTGACGGCGTCGAACCGGTTCGTGTCCGGGTCGGGGTCGTCGTAGCGGGCGATCTCCCACGTGCCGGAAAGCTCCACCGTGGAGCGGGCGCCGGGACGCGGAGGCGCGGGCAGTTCGAACTCCTCGGCAGCGTATTGGGCGGCTGCGAGGGGACAGAGCGCCAGGGCGGCGACGACCAGCGACCAGAAGGCTTTCATGCGACGGTTCTCCGACAAGTTGAACGTGAGCGGTGTTCCCCGCATCTTCCCATCCGTGTGCCCTGCAAGGTACGCTTTTCGGGGCGCGCTGTCAAAGTGGTGCTCGCGCCGGTCGGGGGGCGCTTCAGGGCCCGCCGGCAGTGTACGTTGCCACGGGCGGGCGTTTGCGTTAGCCTTTGCGGGTTCAAAAGGGCCGCGGCCGTCTTCCCCCTTCTCGCCGGTTGGAGTCAGCAGTGTCCGCCGACGTCTCAACCAGAAACACGGTTCTCCACGTACTGGACGGGCTCTTCTTCTGCGCCGCGCTGGTGGTGCTGAGCTATCAGGTGACGATACCCCAGATGATCACCGAGTTGAAGGACTCGGACCTGTTGCTGGGGCTGGTGCCGTTCATCCTGTCGGTGGGCACCTTGCTGCCGCAGCTCTTCCACGCGAAGGCGGTGGAAGGGCTGGCGCACAAGAAGGGGCGCGTACTGCTGTGCGCGGCGCTGCAGCGGGTCGGGTGGCTGGTGTTTTTCGCGTCGCTGTTCCTCCACTGGGGCTCGCCCTTCACCTTGATCGTGTTTTTTGTGGTGCTGGCGGTCAACAGCCTTGGGAGCGGGATGATCATGCCGGTCTGGTCGGACTGGTTCGCCAAGACGGCCCCCGAGCGGATATGGGGCAAGATACTGGGCATCCGCTGGATGACGTCCGGCGTGCTGGGCATCACGCTGGGGCACTTTTTCATCGGGCGGGTCATGGCGGCTTTCCCTTCGCCCCAGCGCTACCAGATCATCACGGGCGTGGCCATCGTTTTCTACGCGCTGTCCTTCCTGACGCTGTTGCCGGTGCACGAGGAGCCGGCAGAGGGGCTGCCCAACCATAGCGGCACGCGCTGGACGGAGTATTTCAAGGGTCTGGCGTGGATTTTGTTCCGGCGCCGCGACTTCCGCCGTTTCATGCTCGCTGCGCTCTTGTTCGACCTGCCGATTATGACCGTGGCCGCGTTCCTGGCTAAGTACGGCCTTACCTACCCTGACGTGGGCGCGGAGGTGGCGGGCACGTTCACGTTGTTCTTCTTCGGGGCCTCGGCGGTGGGGGCGTTTGTCGGCGGTTCCCTGAGCGACCGGCTGGGCCCTATAGCTCCCTTCCGGGTCTTCCCCCTGTTCACGGTGGGGGCGGCGGCGGTGGCCTGGAGTTCCCGGGACCCGTTCACGGTCTCGGTGGCGTTCAGCCTGCTGGGCATGGCGTTCGGGGCGCGGATTGCGGCGCTCTTCCCGGCGGTGTTCCGTTACGCGGGGCGCGAGCGCCGACCGAGCTACACGGCGGTCTCCCACGTGGTCCTGACGCTGGGGGCGGCGGTGGTGCCGCCCGTTATCGGCGCGCTTCTGGAGGGAGGGGTGCTCGATTACCGGGGCATGTTCGTCGTGTGCGGTGTGCTGTCGGCGGCCGGATGGGCCCTCTTTTTCGCGGTGCCCGAGCCGCGAGCCACGTAGTCGCGTTCGGGACGAATAAGCGCCCTGTGCCTCCCCCGGGGCGTGCCTGAAACCCGGTGTCATGCTGAGTTCCGGCCCGTCAGGGTGTCTCCATCTCCGTTGGCTCCTGCTGCGCCTGTGGGACGGGGCGGGCGCCGCGGCGCAGCCCCTCCATGTGCTCCTGGAACACGCCCGGCGCGACCGCCTGGGGCACGATCTTAGCGCCGGACAGCTCGTCTTCCGACATGCCCTGAAGCTCCGTAGCATCCGAAGCGACGTGGGGGGTCAGGAAGATGAGCAGCTCGGTCTTCTCGGTGGCCTCGTTGGTGCGTCGGAACAGCGCGCCCAACAGCGGGATGTCGCCCAGGAGGGGGACCTTCGTGACCCGCGAGCTGATGCGGTCTTCCATCAGGCCGCCGATGACGATGGTGTGGCCGTCCATGATCGAGACGCGCGTGCTGGCGGCGCGCTTGGCGAAGACGGCGGCGTTGACCGTCTCGGATATAGGCACGGTCTCGGCGGTGGTCTGGGATATCTCCGGGTGGATGTCCATGATGACCAGCCCGTCGGGATTGATGTGTGGGGTGACCTCCAGGATGATGCCGATGTCCTCGTACTGGATGGTGTTGATGGTCTGGCCGGTCTCGGTGATACGGGAGCTGACGATGAAGGGCACCTCCTGGCCGACGGTTATGGTGGCCGTCTGGTTGTCGCTGGTCAGTATCTGCGGGCGGGACAGCACGTCGAGCTTGCCCACCTGCTGGAAGGCGCGCAGCAGGGCGTTCAGATCCCCGCGGAATGCGCGGAAGAAGAGCCCTTCACTCTCCCAGCCCAGGCCGAAGTCGGTCTCCACCGCGCCCTCTTCGCCGAGGACATCCGAACTGAGTATTGTGAACTCCACGCCCAGATCCGTTTCATCACTCCAGGTGACCTCCGCGATGAGCACCTTGATGAGCACCTGCGGGACGGGGCGGTCCAGGTCGGCGATGATGCTCTGGAGGCGCTCGAAGTTGGCCGGTTGGGTCCGGATGAGGAGCGAGTTGGTGTCTTCGTCGGCCACGACGTGGACGGAGCCGCTGAGGCCGGCGGCAGCGCGCGTCGTGTCGGTAGTGGCCTGAGCCAGACGGGCCATGAACGCCTCGCGCCTCTCCGTGCGGGTCTGGCCCTCGGTGCGCCGGGCGGCGGTGGCCTGGTCGTTCTGGCCGAACAGCTCGTTCAGCAGCGGGGCGAGGCGCGACGCCTGGGCGTTCTTGAGCCGGTAGAGCAGCACAGACTCTTCCTCGACGGGGTTGGAGTCGAGGTTCTCGATGACGCCGGCGACCACCTCCAGGGTGTCGGCCGGACCGCTGACGACCACGCTGTTGGTGCGTTCGTCGGCCGAGGCGTTGATCCTGGGGGCGCGGCTGGCAGTCTCCGGGGTTTCTTCCTGCTGTCGGCCGCCGAAGCGGGCGGCAAAGGCCCGGCGCACCGCTGCCCGGCCGTCCTGGCCCTGGGCTTCCTCCACCTGGAAGACCCGGTTGACCAGCTCGGCTGTCTGCCGGGCGTCGGCATAGGTGAGCTGGAAGACTCGCACCTCCGCCACCGTGGCCATGTGCGTGTCCAGGGCCCGGACTATCTCGACGATGCGGCGCACGTTGGCGCCGGTGTCGGTCAGGATGAGTGAGTTGCTGCTGGCATTGGCGGACAGCTCGGCGTAGGCGGGGACGAGGGGTGAGAGGTCCTCGCGCACCTGCGTGGCGTCGGCGAACTTGAGCGGAATGATCTGGGTGCGCAGGTCGTCGTTCGGCTCGATCACGCCGGGGTCGGCGCCGGCATGGACGGGGATGCTCTCCTGCTTGGCGTCCTGGCGACGGACTATCCTCAGCACGCGCCCCCTCCGCACGGTGGCGTAGCCTTTCTCGCCCAGCACGGTGTTGAGCAGCGAGACCGCCTCCTGCAGGCTCAGGGGCTGGCGGCTTATCACCGTGATGCGGCCTTCGACGGCGGCCTCTTCGACGATGATGAGGCCGGCCTCCTCGGAAAGGTGCTCCAGCACCGTCATGATGGGGGCGTCCCGGAAGTTCAACAGTATGCCGGAATCCTCCGCTGCGGCCGGGGGCCGCTCGGGGGACGACTCATCGGCCTGGGCCCGGCACAATCCCGCGCCCAGCGCCAGGGCGGCGACCACCATGACCGCCATGGCGGGGGTGAAGACCCGTGCGCGGGCGAAACGACTGCGATTGTGTATCGGTTCGGTCATTGTCCCAGCTCCCTCATTCGTCTTTGTCTGAGTCTTTCCAGAATATCCGTGTCCTCGTCCTCGGGTGCGTCGTCGGCAGGGGGGGCCTCCTCCGGCGATTCGTCGGGGGTGGCGGCAGGGGGGGCCTCCTCCGGCGATTCGTCGGGGTCGGCGGCAGGGACCGCCGCTGCCCCGTCCAGATTCTTGCCGACGAGGACGTTGAGTTCCCGCCCCTCGGCGTCGGTGTATGTAATGCCGTTGAGCGTTATCTCGCTGATGTGGCCGTTCAGCAGCGTCTCTTCCCGGCGCACGTGCATGGTGCTGCCGGCGCTCATGTCTTCGACGATGGCGATGAACTGGCCTCCGCGTCGGATGACGCCGCGCAAGATGAGGAACCGTTCCCGCGGCGGGGGCGCTTCCTCTTGTCTCTGGGGCTGCTCCTGGCGCGCCGGGCGGGGGCCGCGCGCCCTGGAGAAGATGTTCCGCTCCATCAGCACCTGGTAGTCCTCCCAGCTTCGCTCCGCCGGGTCGGAACCGGCCAGGGCGAGGGCCGCCGGCCCGCACAAGAGCGCCAGGGCCACCAACAGTGGGAAGGGTCTTCTCATGGCGCGCCTCCCGTGCCGGCCGCCTCCGGCAGGCTGCCGGCCGCATAGAGTGTGGAGAGTTTCAACTGGAGGGACAGGTCGTCCTCTCCGTCAGTGCGTGCGCCGAGCTGGATCTCCTGCACGCGCAGGGGCAGGGCAGTGGTCTCGGCCAGCCAGAGGAAGCGGGATACGGCGCTCATTCTGCCCGTGCCGGAGGCTGTGACAATGATCTCGCCCAGAGTGTCCTCCTGCCGGCTGCGTTCGGGCTGCACCGAGGTGAGGGCCAGCCCGGCCTGCTGGGCCCAGTCGCGGACGGCCTGCAGGATGCGTCCTTCGGCGGTGGAGGGGTCGGAGGCGAGTCCGCCGGCGGTCATCTCCTGCCACCGCCGGGCCATCCGGCGCTGCTGTTCGAAGACGCGGGCGCTCTCTTCCAGCTCATGGGTCAGCTGCAGATGCTGGTATTCGAGGTCCGCGCGGCCTGTCCGCAGCGGGGAGATGATGTAGCGCTGGCTGACGAGCAAGGCCACCGCCAGCGCGGCGATGACGGCAATGACGGTTTCTCGTCTGGAGAGGGTCATGTGGCTATTCGGCTCCGGAGTACGTGTATGTGATGGCGAAAGCGATTTCGCCTCCCGCGCCGCGAGTCTCGCGTATGTAGAGCAGTTTCACGTCGTTGAACTGGCCGGAGGCTTTCAGGTTCTCAAGCACGTCCAGCACGGGCTGGTCGGAGGTGGCCCGGCCGGAGAGCACGCCGCGCATATCCTCCTGCACGGCGAGGCTGGCGGCCCACATGCTGCGCCCTTCCTCCGGAAAGGCCAGGGTAATCGCGCGGAGGCAGTCCAGGAAAGGCGGGCGCTGGTCGTACCAGCCCCGGGCCGTGCTGACGGTCTCCACCAGCCGGCGGGCGGACTCCAGGGACGGTTCCACGCTCTGTCGGCGGGCTCGCAGCTCGGCCACTTCGCGGCTGATGGCCCGCCTGTCCAGGGCCAGTGCGCCGAGGGCGGCCAGCAGCACCACCACCACGAAGGCGGCCCAGCCGGCGACGCGGCTCCAGCGGCGTTCCGGCCGGCGGGCCAGCCGGGGTTCGCTCAAGTCGAAGGGGATGAGGGTGCGCTCGAAGCCGGCCAGGCCGAGCGCCACGGCGGGCACAACCCGACCGGCGGGCAACTCAGCCTGCGCGGCCGCTTCCTCCAGACCCTCGACGGGCAGGGGCGGGTCGCGTTCCGGTTCCAGTCCCAGGCGCACGCACAGTCCGGACACGCTCGCCTCGTTCAGGGCGCTGCTGCCGTAGAGGCGCACCTGCTCGATGGCCGAGGGGACGTTGGCCAGGACGGACCGTATCCCGAGGTGCAGGGCGCGCGTCGGGTCAGTGTCTTCAGGGGAGAAGGCCACGTGCCTGATGGCCCGCAGGGAGGCGCTGCGGGTGAGCGTTATCTCCGCTCCGTCGTCCTCGAGGCGAGCGGTGACGCTGTCCGGCAGGGGCGAGCCGACATGCGCCAGGACAGCCGCGGTTGCCGTGACGGCCCGCACGCGGCATCCGCCGGCCCGGACGGCCTCGATGGCGGCCTCGACGCGCTCGCGCCGGGCGCCGACCAGCAGGGCTTCGCCGGCCGTATTTTCGGGCGGGGCGGAGGCATAGTCGCAGAGCAGTTGCTCGCGCGGCAGCGAGAAAGCCCTCTCGGCGGCCAGGCGCAGCAGACCCACCAGCGCCTCGCGCTCGGCCGGCGGCAACTCGTGCCGGGCGGTGACCAGCCAGCGGGCGGAGATGCCCACCACCGCGTCCCGGGCCAGCCCGCTCTTGCGCAGCCAGGCGCCCAGAAGCTCGCCCACCTTGCCGGGCTCCTCCCAGGAGAGATCTTCGGGCAGAGCGAACTGCTCAACCCGTCGGACGCGGCGTGCGCCGCCCGCTGCCTCCACCTCGGCGGCGACGACGAGCCGCTGGCCGACGGCAACTCCCAGGTGTCTGCGTCTGCCGATCATCGGTAGCTCGCTAACGTATGAGTGTGTGGGGTGAACTCGCCGCCTCGCAGGGCGTCCAGTATCTCGCGTTCCAGGGGCCAGCCCAGGTGCGTCAAAGGCTGCCAGCGCAGCACGCGCGGGGTGCCGTGGCGGGTGTCCACCACGGCCAGGTAACGACGGTAGGCGCGGCCGTCCTCGCTGACGGCCACTATGTTGGCCGAGAACTGGTAGGATCTGGCGGTGATGTGTGAGCCGATGACGACGGCCTTCTCCTGCGGCAGGGCCTCGGCCACCCAGGCGATGCTGCTCAGGTCCGTGTCGGGGGCCTCCCGTCGGTTCAGCAGGGCGTCCACGTCGCTCTCGTCCAGTTGCGGCAGGCACATCAGCACGTCGCGTGGGGCCGTGTTGACGTTGACCAGCCCTATCAACTCTTCCCGGTCCACGGTGGTCAGGCGGTCGGCTATGGGGCGGAACTCTTCCGGCCGGAGCCCGATGCGGAAGTAAAAATCCAGCACGTTCTCAAACGGCCGGCGCCGGCGCACCCTCTCCAGGATGCTGAAGACACGGTCGTCCGGTATAGCCTGCCGCAGCAGGTCGGCCAGGTCGCCTGTGTCGCGGGAGTTGACGTTAATGCGCTCGCGGCCCTCGGCGTCGGTGTTGGGCTCGATGCTGTAGACGGTGGCGTAGTCGAGCAGCCCCCTCTGCAGCGGGCCGCTGCGGGAGGCGTCCCGGCTGAGGTGCAGGATGCCGTTGCGGTTCCTGTCGTCGCCGTAGAGCAGTTCCTCTGTTGCGCCCCGCAGCAGCAGCACCTCCTCGACGGCCTCAAAGGGGCCGTCCTTGATGTAGTAGGGCATGTCGCGCAGCAGGTAGTATTCGCTCTCGGTGCCCGCGGTCCCCGGGCCGTTACCGCTCTGGCGCCATTCGATGATGGCGTCGGCCAGTTCGGCGGTCATCCCGGGTATCTTCAGCAGCATCTCGGAGGAAGCGGAGTTGAGGTTGATGCTGGCCGCTTCGTCCCTCAGGCCGAAGTGAAGCTGCCCGTCGTCTTCCAGGTTGGCGCGGAGCACCCAGAAGAAGCCGTCGCCGACCTGTCGCTGCTGCCAGTCGAGTTCGTCCAGTTCTTCCAGGCGGCCGTTGGCGCCGTCCACCGAGGCGAGCACATACTGCAGGGCTCCGCGGGCGATGGCGTCGGCCTGGATGGCCGAGCGGCGGTTGGCCGAGGCGAGGGCCTCCACACGCGCCCACTGGCAGAAGACCAGCACAAGGCCGGACAGCGCAAGCACTATCCACATGGTGACGATCAGGACGGTCCCCCGGCGGTTGTCGGCAGCAGCGAGGCGGTTCATCGGTCTCCACCTCCCATCCGGGCCTGGCCGCCCTCGGCTTGCCGGGGGCGGGAGCCGCAGGGCAGGGCGAAGACTCGGGACAGCTCGTAGCCCTCGTCGCGGTCTTCCACGTGCAGGCGCAACGTCAAGCGGACGGCCCGGGGCAGCACATCGCCGGCAGCGGCCGAGTCCCAGCTCGCCACCCAGTCCTGTCCGTCATAGTAGGCCAGCTCGAGGGCGCGCACGCCCCGGCAGAGGATCTCTTCGATGGGTTCGGGCTGCTCGGGGGCCAGCAGGTTGAAGATGGAACGTCGCAGCAGCATGGTCTCGCCGGTGCGTGCGTCGGTGGCGAGGGCGAACTCCACCCTGCGTATGGGGAAGGGCGGGGTGGCGCCGGACTGGTCCTGCGTCATGGCGTGAAACAGCACCGCATCCGCCGGTTCTCCGAGGTCACCACGCTCCTCTGTGCCTATGAAGTCGGCCGCCAGGATGCCCGTGGGGGGCACGGCGCTTTCCAGGTCCGCGCCCATCAGGTCAAGGGCGGCGGCCGCGCGGCGGGGCGGCTCGAGGGCGGCCTCCGCGGTGCGGCGGCCGCGGAAGCCCGCGCTGAGGGTGGCGTAGAGGGACCCCGCCAGGATGGCCATCAGCGTTGTGGCCACCAGCATCTCCAGCAGGGTGAACCCCCTGTTGCCGCTTGTTATGCGCATCTCAGTCGTCCTCGACGTACTTCAAGGTGCTCAGGGAGGTGCTGTGCTCGCGGCCGCCGCTCATCCAGTGCACCGTGATGGTGACCTCGCGGCAGGTGGCGCCCTCCCAGTCCGCAACGTTCATCTGCCAGCTGTAGCCCGGCCACTGCTCGCCGAAGTCGCCGTACATGTTGCCGCTCTGCCACTGGCCTTCCACCAGCATCTCGTCCAGCTTGCTGCGGGCAAGCATCGCCGCTTCGGTGCGGTGACGCGCCGTGCTGCCCAGGCGCATGGCCAGGCTGATGCCGGCCACGGTGGTGGGCAGCAGCACGCCCACCAGGGCGAGGCTGACCAGGACTTCGGCCAGCGTAAAGCCGGCTCGCCGGCGGGGGCCTCGCTCCCTCATAGCGGTTCCTCCGGGCTCGAAATGGCGAAAAGTTCCGTGGGCGAGGCGCACCTGACCTCGACGACGCCGCCCTTGAGGTCGGTGAGCCGCACGGCGGCCGGCTCGGTCAGCCCGTCGGGGTGGAAGCTGATGTAATTGCGCCCCGACCATGCGTCCTCCAGCAGCAGTTCCAGGGTGACCTCATCGGGCACGGAGAAGCTCCTGCCCAGCCCGGTGCGCAGGCGACGGAACTCGCCGTTTTCCCTGGCGACCAGGTAGAAGGACCGCCCGTGCCCGTCGAAGACCAGGCGGTAAGTGCGGCCCTCGCTGACGGCCATCGAGCGGGCGTAGCGCGCCAGCGAAACGATGCGGACAGCCGTCTCCTCCGCCTTGCGGGAGACGAAGAAACCCCGCAGGGAGACGGCCGCGCCGCCGAGCACGGTCGTGATGATCAACATCACCAGGACCAGCTCCAGCAGGGTGAAGCCGCTGCGTTCAGTCTGCCCAGTTGCCGATGTCATCGCCGCCGCTCCGGCCGCTCGGTCCATAAGAGAAGAGGTCAAAACTGTCCGGGTTGCGCTCGCCGGGGTATCTGTAGACGTAAGGATTGCCCCATGGGTCGTTCGGGATGCCGCGTCTGAGGTACGGCCCGCGCCAGTCGCGCACGCCGCTGGGCTCTTCCACCAGGGCGTTCAGTCCCTCCTGCGTGGTGGGGTAGCGCCCTGTGTCTATCTCGAAGGTGTCCAGCGTTGCTTCCAGGCGGGCGATGTCGGTGCGGGCGGCCGTTATGCGGGCCTGCTCGCCGCGGCCGGTGAAGGTGGGCACCACGATGGCCGCCAGCACGCTCAGTATGACCAGCACGAGCAGCAGTTCCACCAGGGTGAAGGCGCCTCGGGCGCTGCCCGGGCGGCGGCCTGCCGCGCCGTTTCGTCTGTTCCGGTGTGTTCGCATCGTCTTTCTCTCTCCTTTCCTGCATGCTGCAGTTGGTTTCCTCAGTGGATCAGTTCCTGCAACGTGAATACGGGCAGCAGCATGCCGATGACGACCGTGCCGATGAGGGCGGCCATCACGAAAAGCAGTGCCGGTTCCGCCAGCGATACCAGCATGCGCAGCCGCCGGTCCAGTTCGGCCTCGAATCTCTCGGCCAGGCGGACGAGTTCCCTGTCCAGCCGGCCGGTTTCCTCCCCCACGGAGACCATCTCCACCACGGAAGGGGGGAACAGTTGCGGGCATTGCTGCAGGCTGCGCGCCAGCGGGGCGCCGCGCTGCACCTGGTCCACGGCGCCTGTGACGGCGTCGGAGAGGGTCTGGTTGCCGATGGCCTCCCGCGCGGCGCCGAGGGCGGTGATCAGCGGCACGCCGGCTTGCAGCAGGGTGCCGAGCATGCGGCAGAAGCGCACCAGCGCGAACCGGGCGACCACGCGGCCCACCGCCGGCAGCCCCAACGTGACGCGCTCGACCAGCCGACGGCCCGCCTCGCCCCGGAAGAACCGGTGAGCCAGCAGGACGCCCACCCCCACCACAAGCAGTAACATCGGACCGTGGCTCACAAAGAAGTCACTGGTGCTGACAATGGCCCGCGTAAGCCCGGGCAGCCTGCCGCCGAACTCCGCGAAGACCGCCGCGAAGCGCGGGATGAAGTACGTGAGCAGGAAGGCCACGACCGCGACGGCCAGGCAGGCCAGCACGGCGGGGTAGACCAGCGCGGCGGTGACCCGGCCTTTCAGGTCGCGTTCCCGCTGGCGGAAGTCCGCAATCTGGTCCAGCACCTTCTCCAGGAATCCGCCGGTCTCTCCGGCCCGCACCATGGCGATGTAAACGGGCGGGAAGACGCGCGGCCACCGGGCCATGGCGTCCGCCAGCGACATGCCGCCCACCACGTCCTGGCGTATCTGCTCCCAGCAGCGCCTGGCGGCGGGCCAGCCGGCTTCCCCGGCCAGCAGGCTCAGGGCGCGGTTGAGCGGCACGCCCGCATCCAGCAAGTTGGCCAGTTCGCGGGTGAAGGCGTCCACGCTGGAGCGCGGGATGCGGCCGAGCCGTCCGGATAGCACGCCGCCGGAGGCCGGTTCGGCCTCCTCCACAGAGACCGGGTGCAGTGACCTGTCCTGCACCTGGTCCAGGGCGGCCGAGCGGCTCTCAGCCACCAGCGTGCCGGTCGTTTCCCGTCCGGCCTCGTCCACGGCGATGTACTGGAACCTGGGCATCAGGCATCCTCCCGGCTGGTCTCCACCAGGACGTCGGCATGGAGGCGCTCGTCCTTGGTGACGCGCAGCACCTCCTCGACCGTGGTGCGGCCGGCCAGCACATGGCGCCAGCCGTCCCGCCGCAGGCTCAGCATGCCCTCCTGCAGGGCCAGTTCGCGCACGTCGCCGGCGGAGGCCCGCTGCAGGATCAGGCGGCGCACGCCTTCACTGATGGGCATCAGCTCGAACACGCCTGTGCGGCCGCGATAGCCGGTGCCCTGGCATTCCCGACAGCCGACGCCGCGGTAGAGTTCCGACGGCGCGGGCGGGCCGAAGGTCGTCACCAGCGCCTGCGGTTCGGTCGGCTCGTAGGATTCCTTGCAGGCGGGGCATATGAGGCGCACCAGGCGCTGGGCCAGCACCGCCTCCAGCGACGAGGCCACCAGGTAGGGCTCCACGCCCATGTCCACCAGCCGAGTGACGGCGCCCGGGGCGTCGTTGGTGTGCAGGGTGCTGAAGACCAGGTGGCCGGTCAGGGACGCCTGGACGGCGATCTCGGCCGTCTCGATGTCGCGTATCTCGCCGACGAGGATGACGTCGGGGTCGTGGCGCAGGATCGAGCGCAGGCCGCGGGCGAAGCTAAGCCCGGCCTTGCCGGCGACCTGTATCTGGTTGATGCCCCGCAGGTGGTACTCGATCGGGTCCTCGATGGTGATGATTTTGCGCTGCACGTCGTTGATGCGGGACAGGGCGGCGTAGAGGGTCGTGGTCTTGCCGCTGCCGGTGGGGCCGGTCACCAGCACGATGCCGTGGGGCAGCTCGCAGATGCGCGCCAGTGCGGTTTCATCGGCGACGGACATGCCGAGCCCCTCCAGCCCCAGCAGAGCGGCGCTGCGGTCCAGCAGGCGCAGCACCACGGCTTCCCCGTGGAGCATGGGGATGACCGAGACGCGCACGTCGATCTCCCGCCCGTCCATCATCAGCTTGATTCGTCCGTCCTGGGGCAGGCGTTTCTCGGCGATGTCCAGCCGGCTCAGTATCTTCAGGCGCGAGACGATGGCGGCCTGGAACTGGCGCACTTCGTGCGGGATGGTCGCCTCCTGCAGGACGCCGTCGACGCGATAGCGCACGCTCAGCTCATCCTCGAAGGGTTCGAAGTGCACGTCGGTGGCGCGCAGCTCTATCGCCTCTGTGAGCACCTGGTTGACGAAACGGATGATGGAGGCGTCCTCGGCATCGGCGGCCAGGTCCACGGCCTCGTCGGTCTCGCTGAGGACCCGGATGTCGGTCTCGGCGGCGTCGGAGACCAGTGACTGGACGGTGTCGGCGCCGACACCGAGTTGCTGTTTGACGCAACGGGCGATGCCGGCGGCCGGGGCCAGGGCCGGCCGCAGCTCCCGGCCGGTGGCCAGGCGAAGTTCGTCCAGCCCGCTGGTGTCGAACAGGCGACTGGTGGCCACCAGCACCGCCCCGTTTTCCCGCCGCAGCGGCAACAGGGAGTGCTTCAGCAGCAGCCGCGCCGGGAACTCCCGCACCAGCCGGCCGTCCACCGGCGTGGTCTCCGGTTCGACGTAGGGCACGCCGAAGGCGTCGGCCAGGTAGGGCAGCAGGGTCTCGGGGGGCGGGCCGGCCTCGGCGAGGGCCTGGTCAAGCGGCACGCCTTCGGCTTGCATATCGCGCACTCGCGCGAGGTCCCCTTCGTCCAGGACGCCGTCGGCGGCCATTGTGTCGAGTATGTCCTTCATGGCGTAAGAGCGGTTAGAGTTGCAAAGGAAGCGGCCGGGGCGCCCGGGCGGCGCCCCGACCCCTCAGTCCAGTGCCGACGGTCAGTCCAGCAGGCCCATCATGACAAGCCGGGCTTCCTGGCGGACCGTGAGCGCCTCGCGCAGGGCCGTCTGCGCTTCGTCGAGTTCCTGCCGGGCCTCTTCGCGGGCCTCACGGTAAGCGGTCAGGCTCTGACGTATCCCTGCGGCAGATGCGTCTTCGTCGGCCAGCACATCACGCAGGTTGGCGGCCGCCTGCTGCAGGGTGCTCAGTTCCTCCTCGGCCGGCCTCTCGGGGCCCCGGGGCGCGCCCATGCCTCTGAACCCGACGACCGCCCTGCCCACGCCCACGCCGGCGTCCAGTTCACGCTGCAGCGTCATGACCTCCTGGAGTCGGGGTCCCAGGACAGCCCATTCCTCTTCATCGGCCCCGAGGGTTTCCCGCATGCGCTCCATCATCCTCGCTTCTATCTCCGCGCGGTCGAACCGGCCCCGGGGCGCATCGGCCCGGCCTCGGGGTGCGCGCTCCTGGGCCAGGACGACGCCTGCACCCGCCAGCGCGGCCACTACCAGAACTAACACAACTCCCACGGCTCTGCGACTGAACATCGTTAAGCCTCCTCAACTGGAGGGGAGAGACATTCGCACGCGCCCGGAGCGACCACCACCCCTGGGGACGGCGTGCTTTTCCCGTGTCATCACAATAGTTCCCGCCGGCCGCATTTTTCTTCCGCCTTTTCCGGCCGGGATGCGGCAACGGGCCGGAGGACGACTCCCCCCCGAGAAGCGCGCACGGGGGGGCACCGGTCAGTCGGGGCGGCCGGGTGTGGGCCGCTCACCGCGGCGCGGGCGCCGCCGGGGCACGCGCCGGTGCATGCGGTCCATTATCTTCTCATAGTGTTCGCGCTGTTCGGGCGTGAGTATCTCCCTGGTTTGCTCGAACGCCCGCTCGAACGCCTCCTGGCGCTCGCGGCCCAGTTGCTGGAGACCCTCGTGATACTGGGCCAGGATGTGCTCGTATTGTTCCTTTTGCTCGGCGGTGAGCAACTCTCCGATCGCCCGTTCTCTCTCCTCGCCCAGCGCTCTGCGTCGGTCTCCGTGTTCGGCGCCCAGCCCTCCCAGCGCATCGGACCAGATGCGTTCCATCTGCTGGCGCTGTTCGGTGGTCAGGTTCAGTTCCTCGGATAGCCAGGAACGTTCCGCCCGGGGGCCGCCGGTCGCCGGCCCCCAGGCCAGCCTGCCGACGACCAGGCCGGCGGCGAACACCAGTGCGAAGGATACCAGCAGGGCCATTCTCGTCCTTGTCACTGTCCGTTCTCCCGCGAAAGGTCGTTCACGGTCCAGAGCGCCATCGCCTCCCCCGGGCCGGCCAGGGCCATCTCGCCGTCAAGGGTCACGGCCGCCATCTCCCAGGCGGCGGGGGCGGCTGAGGTGCGGGTGTGGCGGGCCGTCTCTTGAATGAGCAGCGCCCCGCCTGCGAGCAGCAGCAGCGCCGCCGCCAGGGCCACCGCGCGGCAAAGCCGCACAATGCTGTATTCGCGCGCGGCGGGCACCGCCTCGTGCAGGCGGGCCATCAGGCCGTCCGGCATGGCGGGGGCGCGGGCCTCGGAAAGCAGGCCGCACAGGGCCCGCAGCTCGGCCAGTTCTGCCGCGCAGGCGGGGCAGTCCTCCACGTGCCGCTCCAGCTCGCGGCGGTGTCGGGCCGGCAGTTCCCCATCGTGCAGGGCCATCAACTCTTCCTTGCTGTACTTGCAATGGGCCATCTCTAATTCTCCCCGCGGGCGCTGTGCGGCGGCAGGTAGTCCCGCAGCAAGGTCTTCAGTTCCTGTCTGGCGCGGTACAGCCGGGACTCGACCGTTCCCTGTGGGATGTTGAGCACCTCGGCCATCTCGGCGTAAGACATGCCGTCGAACTCCCGCAGCACCACGACCTGTCGGTGGTTCTCGGAGAGCTGCTCCAGCGCCCTGCGCACGTCCATGCGCAGACCGGCGGTCTGGACGGCGGGGGCGCCGTCGGGGACGCTCTCCGGGGCGCCCATCGGCTTCTCCCGTTTGCGCCCCCTGCGGCGATGGCAGCGGGCGGCCTGGCGCATCAGTATGCGCGTGAGCCAGGTCTTGACCGTCGAGCGTCCTTTGAAGCTGTGCATGTACTCGAAGGCGCCCATCAGGGTCTCCTGCGTGACGTCCTCGGCGTCGGCGCGGTTGCCGACCATCGAGTAGGCCAGCCGGTAGAGGCGTTCGCCGTGGCGGTCAACAATTTCGTGAAAGGCCGAACTGTCACCTGCCCGCGCCTGCCTCAAAAGCTGCTCGTCCGTCGGCCGCAAACGCACCTTCTCCTTCGCTGGTCCACTCGACAGGCAGGCTCTCACTACTTATAGTTGCCGTTGCGGCCCGCTTTCTTCCCTGTTTTTTCCGGGGCGGCCGGCTCCCGGCGGTTTTTCGGGCCGTGCGGAAGCCAGCCGGCGGGCGCATCGTTCTGCCTGCCGGCGCAATGATACCACGAAATGCGGGTAGACATCGGGCCGGAATGCTCGTAAGATAAGAAAGGTTGCGGCGACTGAATGCAAAAAGGAGGTGGGGGTGGGATGAATACTCGGAGACGTGTTGCGTGCTTTGACCTCGAAGGGACGCTGCTGGAACACGAAGGGCTGCGCCGGCCTGTTCCGCTGATGCCGGCCCTGCTGGAAGGACTCGCCTCGAAGGGGTGGGCTCTGGAGGTGTGGACACGCACTACCGTCAGCTACGCCCGCCAGAGACTGGAGGAGGCCGGTGTGGAACTGCCCGGCCAGCTCCAGCAGGTCGAGAGCAAACGGGAGGCCCTCCAGCAGGTGTTGGCGACGGAAGGGGTGGATGACGTGCTCTACGTGGATGACAACCCGCGCACCCTGGAGGACATCGCGCAGAGCGGCGATCAGCGGCTCCGCGTGATCGGAGTTGTCGGCAGCGGCAAGTACTGCCCGGATCTGAGCATCCGGTGCGCTCAGTTCAGCCTGCAGGTGGCACTCTCGGCGCCGGACCTGGCGGCCATCCTCGGGGTGCCCCTCGCGGTGCCCGAGGGCGAGGTCGGCTTCACAGCTCAGCAGTGGGCGTCGCTGCTGAGGGGGCTGGACGACCCGCTGGCCGGCGGGGCGCTGGCCGAGACGGGCTTCGCCCAGGACTGGCCCTTGAGGGGGCTGCGCGCCGCCGGGCAGTGGTGGAGCGCCGCCTGGCCGCAGATCGGCTGGTTGACCACTGCCGAGGGCGTCTGGAAGCTGCTGGTCGAGTCGGTGCAGGACGCCGCCGAACTGGGGGAGGAAGCGCTGGAAGTCTCGGGGCGCGAAGGCGGCGACATCACCGGCTGGTTGCGGCACTTGCCCGGCGCGCAGAAGGTTCACCTCGAGTCGTTCTTTGCCGGCGCGCTCGAATCCCTCATACAGGGCATAGCCCTTATAGGGGCCGAGGCAGAGCTGTGCCGCCATCAGGGCCGGGCGCTGCAGCGGGATCGCGTCGAGACGGCCTTTGACCACCTGGAGACGCTCTACGGTAAAAAGGCCTGGTTGACCAACGCCCGCGGCCAACTCCAGGAGACCAGGGCCAGGACGCTCTCCTTCTGACCTGACCGCGTCCGGCGACGCCGGCTCCCCGGCCGGCTCCCTTCGAGGGGGGCTACCGGGTTCAGCGCTCGGCCAGCTCGCGCTTTATCTCGTCACGTTCGATGTCGCACTTGCGCATCAGGCGGTGGAAGCTCTCCCGCTCGATGCCGGCGTGCTCGGCGGCTCGCGTCACGTTGCCGTCGTACTTCTTCAGCACGCCCACCAGGTACTGCCGCTGGCAGGTGGCGGTCAGCTCGTCCATTGCCTCGCGGTAGGGGCGGTCCAACAGGGCGGCGACCTCCGTGGGCGGGTTCTGTTCCGCCGTTTCGATGAAGGGGAACAGGGCCGGGGTTATGCGTTTTCCTTCGGCCAGGACGACAGCGCGTTCGATGGCGTTCTCCAGCTCCCGCACGTTGCCCGGCCAGCGGTAGTTCATCAGCATCTCCATGGCGGCCGGCGTGAGTTCGTACTGCTCGGCCTCCTCTCCCAGGAACTGCCGCAGGAAATGGTCCACCAGCAGCGGGACGTCACCGGTGCGCTCCCGCAGCGGGGGCAGGCGGATGGGAAAGACGTTGAGCCGGTAGTAGAGGTCCTCGCGAAACCGGCCACGCTTCATCTCCTCCTGCAGGTCCCGGTTGCTGGAGGCGATGATGCGCACGTCCACGGCCACGTCCTCGGTGTCTCCGACGGGGCGTATCTCGCGCTCCTGGATGGCGCGGTTGATTTTGACCTGCAGGTCGGCGTCCAGTTCGCTTATCTCGTCCAGGAACAGCGTGCCCCCGTCGGCCTCCATAAACAGGCCGCGTTTGTTCTTCGAAGCGCCACTGAAGGCGCCCTTGACGTGGCCGAACAACTCACTCTCGATGAGTTCCTTGGGCATGGCGCCGCAGTTGATGGCCACGAAGCGTCGGGCGTGGCGGTCGCTGGCGTAGTGGACGGCGCGGGCGAACAATTCCTTGCCCGTGCCGCTCTCTCCGGTCAGCAGGACGGTCGAGTCGGACTCGGCCGCCTTGCGCGCCAGCTCGAAGGTGCGCTGCATCGCCTCACTCTCGCCCACGATGCTGGGGAAGCCGTACCTCTGCTGGACCTGCTCTTTGAGTATCCGGGCTTCCTCACGCAGTTGCTTGCGTTCGAGGGCTTTCTCGATGGCGATTCTCAGCTCGTCTGGCTCGAACGGTTTGGTCAGGTAGTTGTAGGCGCCGGCCTTGACCGCTTCCACGGCCTGCTGCACCGTGGCGAAGGCGGTCATGAGGATGACCTCGGTGGCGGGCGATTCCTCCTTGATGGTGCGCAGCAGGTCCATCCCGTCGGTGCCGGGCATGCGGATGTCGGTCAGCACCAGGTCGGCTGGCTCCCGGCGCAGGGCTTTCAGGGCCCCCTGCGCGCTGGAGAAGGTGCGTACCCCGTAGTCCTCGCCCAGCAACTGGGAGAGCATTTTCAGCATGCTCTCCTTGTCGTCGACTATCAGAATCCTGGCCCTGCGACTCATTGCGCCCTCCGGTATGCGATACCTGCGCCGCCGCCCGCCTTGAATCCGCTTTCCCGACGTTCGTATAATCGACATCTATTGTAAGCCAAGCCGCCCCGGGCGCAAGGACATGGACGATGCTGGACCTGAGCCATCTTACCACCTACCCCATCGCCGACCGAAGGAACCTGGTCAGCCTGGAGGACTTCGTTGACCCGCAGCGCACCGGCGCCGACTGGGGAGATGAGGAGTTCGACCGGCTGTGCCGCTGCGTCTACGAGGCCGCCCGAGCCGGCCGCCCCGTGCTGATGCAGTTCGGCGCTCACGTCATCAAGCACGGGCTGGGGCGGGTGGTGCGCGACCTGATGGAGCGGGGTTTCGTCCGGCACCTCGCCATGAACGGCGCGTGCGTGGTCCATGACTTCGAGATAGCCCTCATCGGCGGGACCAGCGAGGACGTCGCCGACTCCATCGAGGACGGCTCCTTCGGCATGGCGGAGGAGACCGGGCGGTTCATCAACGAGACGGTGAACTCGACCGAGGAGGGCTTCGGGGCCGCCATGGGGCGGCGCATTTGCGAGGAGCGGCTGCCCCACCGCGACCACAGCGTGCTGTGCGGCGCCTATGAGATGGGGGTGCCGGCGACGGTGCACGTCGCCATCGGGACGGACATCGTGCACCAGCACCCGACTTTTGACGGCGCGAAGACGGGCGCGGCGTCCCACCGGGACTTCCAGCACTACGTGGAGACCGTCTCGCAACTGAGCGGCGGCGTGCTGCTGAACTTCGGCTCGGCGGTCATCCTGCCGGAGGTCTTTCTGAAAGCTCTCAGCATGGCGCGCAACCTGGGTTACCCGGTGGCGCCGCTGGTGACGGCCTCTTTCGACCTGCGCAAGGACATTGACGACTATTTCTTCCGCCCCTGCAAGAACGTGGTGCGGCGGCCCGTCTCGGCGGGGGGGCAGGGTTTCAACTTTCGGGCGGACCACCGCCGCAGCATCCCTTCGCTTCACCGCCGGCTGGTGCGTATGAGCGAGGAGGGTGTCCGGTGAGAGTGGTGGTGCAGAGGGTCAGTTGCGCGGAGGTGACAGTGGCCGGGGAACAGGTCGGCTCCATCGGCCCCGGCATGCTGGTGCTGCTGGGCGTGGGCGAGGGCGACGACGAGACCGACGCCGGCTACATCGCCGGCAAACTGGCCGGGCTGCGCATCTTCGACGACGGGCAGGGCCGCATGAACCTCTCCGTGCAGGACGTGGGCGGGAAGGTGCTGCTGGTCTCGCAGTTCACGCTCTACGGGGACTGCCGCAAGGGACGCCGGCCGTCCTTCACGCGCGCGGCCGACCCGGAGGCGGCCGAGGTCCTCTACCGCCTGGTGGCCTCCCGGCTACGCCGGGCCGGCGTGGAAGTCGAAACCGGGCAGTTCCAGGCGGAGATGGCCGTCAGCCTGACCAACAAAGGCCCGGTGACAGTCCTGCTCGATAGCGAGAAGCAATTCTGACGTTCGGGGATTGGCTGATGAGACGTTGGGTGGCGGTGCTTGTTTCCGTGACGATGGCGCTGGCTTTGAGCTGCAGCACGCCTGAAAAGGCCGGCGAGAGGCAGGCGGCCCGACAGGAACTCGAGGCCGTGGACGCCCCCGCCCGCCAGCGGCAGCAGCAGCAGTCTTCGGCACCCATGCGGCGACCGCTGACGACCTCGGCCCCGGAGTTCAGCCCCAGGCGCCCGGCGCGTGTCTGCGGCAACCTGGACGTGCCGCTCAGACGGCGGTGGAAGTACATCGTCATCCACCATAGCGGCACGGAGGCCGGCAGCAGGGCGGCGTTCGACCGCTTCCACAGGGAGGAGCGCGGCTGGGAGGGCGTGGGCTACAACTTCGTGATCGGCAACGGGCAGGGCGCTGCGGACGGGTTGGTCGAGGTGACATTCCGCTGGGAGCGGCAGATGCAGGGGGCGCACGCCAGCGACCGGGAGTACAACGAGCACGGCATCGGCATCTGCCTGGTGGGAGACCTGGAGAGCGGCCACCCCACGGCCGCGCAGATGGAGGCCCTGGTCGGGCTGGTCAACTACCTGCAGGAGCGCTGTGACATCCCGACAGAGCACATCGTCGGCCACCGCCACATCCGCCCTCGCGGCACGCGGTGTCCGGGGCGGAACTTCCCCTGGTACGAGTTCTACTCGCGCCTGAACCGCTGAGGCGCGCCGGCCCCGTCCCGACTCGACAGGCAGAACTGAGAGACCGCTGGACAAGGGCAACACCTGCCAGGCACGACAACAGAACAGCCCCGGCTCTCGCAGTCGTCGGGTTGCGGTGCGGGGGGGCGCGCGCTATGCTGGAGAGCATTGGACATGGCGCGGCCGTCCGGCGTCCCACGGGCCGAGCAGGGGGCCGGGTCGCTGAGCACGGATGTCCGCGACACCAGGAAAGGAGCAACCAGAATGGCTTCCCGCCAAAGAGCCACACTCACGGCAGTTATTGCATTTGCTGCGGCCGGACTGCTGGCCGTTGTCGCTCCGGCCGCGATGGCCGCAGAACCTGACCGCCCCATCACGCCGACCGGCGCCGACACACCGGAAGGGCAGGCCCTCCGGCGCGTCCTGACGCGCTACCTGACGCTGGAGAACTACCGGGATTCGTTCGATTCCGAAAGGTCGGTGCTTGTCGTGACCGAGGAGGGCGAGCCGATCCTGAGGGACCAGAGCAGCGTCTCGGGCACACTGGCGGTCGCCCGGCCGGACCGGCTGGCCGTGGCGCTCGGCGAGGGGGGAGGCGTCCTGACCGACGGTCGGAGAGTATGGTTCCACAGGCCCGAACTCAAACAGTACAGGGAGACGGAACTGGGCGACATTGAACGGCTGGTGCCGTTCGTGCCGGCCATGACCGACGTGGCCCATCCGGCGCTGCTGGCGCTGAGCGGCGTCGAACTGGAGGACGTTCTGGCCAGGATGGAGGTGACCTCGTACACGCCGGCCGAGCCGCCGCAGCGTCAGGCCCGGCTGGAGGGGAGGGTCGAGGCGCTGCTGGAGGGGCTGCCGGCCGGCGCGCCGATGAGCTTCAGCGCCACCTTTGACGAGGAGACGGCTCTGCTGAGTGAACTGACGGTGGACGTCAGCGCGCCGCTGAGCCAGGCGCTGGCGGAGAACCTCGCGCGCCGGGGCATCCGCGCCAGCGTCCAGGAGGCCCGCCTGTCGCTGCGTTTCGCGGGAATCGCGGCTGACCAGGCGGTGCCGGCCGATACCTTCACCTTCCGACCGCCGGAGGACTACCAGGAGGTCGAGAGGTTCGGGGCCCAGGCTCAGCAGCCGGACGGCGGTGCCCCCGACTTCACCGGGACCACCCTGCAGGGCGAGCAGCTGAGCCTTGCCGACCTGCGCGGCAACGTGGTGGTGCTCGATTTCTGGGCCACCTGGTGCGGGCCCTGCCGGCAGGCGCTGCCGCACATCGAGGAGTTGGCCAGGGAGTTCGCGGGCCGGCCGGTGCGCGTCATCGGCGTGAACTTAGACGGCCCCGACGCTGAGAGCCAGGTGCGCGCGCTGGTGGAGCAGGAGGAACTGACCTTCACCCAGCTACTGGACAGCGAGCAGGCCATCGCCCGGAGCTACAACGTGCGCGCCATACCCCACATCGTCGTCATTGACGCTACCGGTGCGGTCCGCCATGCCCAGGATGGCTTCAACCCGGAGACGAAAGACGAACTGCGGGCCCTGATCGAGCAACTGCTGGCCGGAGCTCGGTAAGGCCGGCTCGCGGGGCGAGATTCGCAATTCCGCAACTTCATCGAGGAAGGGGGGCCCCATGTCCCAGGATTGCGTCTTCTGCAAGATAATCGAAGGTGACATACCGGCAGCCACGCTGCTCGAGAACGACGCGCTCGTCAGCTTCCTGGACATCAACCCCGTCAACCCCGGGCATGCCCTCGTCGTGCCCAGGCGGCACGCGGCGAGCCTGCTGGAGATGCAGGACGACGAAGTGAGCGAGGCCGATGGTGGCCGCCAGGCGCGTGGCGGCCGCCGTGACGCAAGCCACAGGCAGCCCCGCCTTCAACATCCTGAATAACACCGGAGAGGCGGCCGGGCAGGTTGTCCAGCACGTGCACCTGCACGTAATCCCGCGCCGGCCGGACGACGGGTTCGATCTGGGCTGGCGCCGGCTCGAGTACGGTGAAGAGGAACTGGAAGAGCTGCGCCGGGCCATCGCGCGGCGACTCTAACGATCCGGGGCGGGGCGGGACACCGGGAACCGTCCTGGCCAGTTCCACAAGAACCGGCACTGTGCACGCAACATGTGAGGATCCGTGATGGCAGAGGAATACGAAGTGATAGTGGTCGGAGCCGGGCCGGCGGGTCTGGCGGCCGCACTCTACACAGGGCGGGCGCTGATGAAAACCCTCGTGCTGGAAGAGGCCGTCACCGGCGGCCAGATCATCGAGGCGTACGACGTGGACAACTACCCCGGCTTCCCCGAGGGCATCAGCGGGCCCGACCTGATCGAGAAGATGGTCGATCACCTGGAGAAGTTCGATGTGCGCATCGAGCCGTCCGGGGCCGCGGACGTCCGGGCGGACGGGAACATCAAACGCGTCATCACCGACAACGGAGAGTTCACCGCCCCCATCGTCATCATCGCGTCGGGCGCGAGGCATCGTAAGCTGGGGGTGCCCGGCGAGGAGAGGCTCTCCGGCCGGGGCGTCAGCTATTGCGCCACCTGCGACGGGCCGTTCTTCCGGGGCAAGAAACTCGTTGTCGTCGGCGGGGGCGACGCCGCCACCACCGAGGGCGTGTTCCTGACTCGATTCGCCTCCGAGGTCAAGCTGGTCCATCGCCGCCAGGGCTTCCGGGCCACGCCCGCCCACGAGAAGGAGGCCCGGGAAAACGAGAAGATGGAGTTCATCCTGGACACCGTCGTCACCGAGATACACGGCGAGGACGGGGTCGAGGGTGTGACCCTCCGGAACGTGAAGACGGATGAGACGCGCCGTATGGATTGCGAAGGCGTCTTCATCTTGATCGGCCACGATCCGAACACGGGCTTCCTGCAGAACGTCCTGCCCGAGTTCGCGGGGGGAGTCATCCCGGTGGACTACAACATGGAGACGGAGGTGCCCGGTCTCTACGCGGTGGGGGACGTGCGCAAGGGCTCCTACAGGCAGGTGGGCACGGCGGTGGGGGAGGGCATAATGGCCGCCATGCACGCCGAAGAGCGCATCAAGGAGCTTTCCCAGTAGGCCCGCCTCATCCGAGCAGGAGGCGGCGGTTCTCCTCGCGGTTCCACAGGTCGGTGCGGCGGGAGCGCAGGAAGTCCTCCTTGACCAGGCTGCGGTCGAGTTCGGCGTAGATGATGCACTCCTCGTTCTCCGGGGCCCGGGCCAGGTCTTTGCCGTCGGGGTCCAGTATGGCGCTGACCATCATCTGGGGTCGGCGGGCGTCGTTGGCGCTGACCACGAACATGCCATTTTCGGCCGCACGCGCCCGCACCGTCCCCTCCAGCACGGGCACTTTCCACGCGTCGCTGCGGGAGGCGTTCGACAGGTGGATGACCATCTCGGCGCCCTTGCGCCGCAGGATACGCCAGTTCTCGGGGAAACGCATGTCGAAGCATATCTGGATGGCGTAGGTCCAGTCGCCCTGCTGGAAGACGGGCAGCGCACCGCCGGACTCGAAGACCTCGTTGTCCCCGCCGGTGCCGTGTGTCTTGTCGTACCGAGCGGCGACGGCGCCGTGCGGGCCGAGCAGCACGGCGGTGTTCCACCATCGGTTGGCCTGGCGGCGCGTGGTGCCCAGGGCCAGCCAGATGCCCGAGCGGGCGACCTGGCGGGCGAGTTCCTCCTGTGCCCCCCGCAGGCGGTCGAAGTCGAGGTCTTCCGCCGGCAGATAGCCGCTGAGGGCGCACTCGGGCACCACCAGCAGGTGGGCGCCCGCCGCGGACGCCTCCTCCACGGCGCGCAGTATCCTGTCCGCGTTGCGGCCGATCTCGCAGGAAGTGGCCATCTGGCAGGCGGCCGCTACCAGGGGTGATCTCATGGGGTGACTTCTTCCGCGGTTGGGGCCGGTTCGGGTTTTGCGGGCTGATGGGAGAAGATGATCTCGTCGTCCCGGGCGTCCACGGTCACGGTGCTGCCCTCGGTGTACTCGTATTCGAGCATCTTCTGGGCCATCGGGCTTTCCACGATCTTCTGTATGGTTCGCTTCAGGGGGCGGGCACCGTAGGTGGGATCGTAACCCTCGGTCGCCAGCAGCTGTTTGGCGGCCTCGGTGACGACGAGCCCGATGCCCTGGTCGGCCAGTCGTTCCCGCAGCCTTTCGACCTGGATCTCGGTGATGCGTTTCATCAACTCGCGCGAGAGCGAG